>JBKQUU010000153.1:0-88226 GCA_052325485.1 Acidimicrobiales bacterium
TTACCCCTGTCCGTTTTACCCCTGTCCGTTTTACCCCTGCCCGTTTTACCCCTGCCCGGTTTACCCCTGCCCGTTTTACCCCTGCCCGTTTTACCCCTGCCCGTTTTACCCCTGCCCGTTACCCCGCCCGGTGCCCCTGGTTGGGCAAGCGCCGCCCCGGGGCGGGCGACGGGGCACGAGGTGCGCCGGCCGGGTACCGCCCTAATGGGATCGTGACGGCGACCTTAACTGCGAAAAAACTCGCACCTCCTCGACAAAACGGCCCCGGCCCCTTCGCAGCCCTATCGAACGGTCCAATCAAATCCATCGTTATCATGGATAATATGGGGTTAGTATGGCGGCTGTGAACCCATTACCGACCACCGCGCTCCCCGGCGCGCCCGCCCGCAGCCAGCTGCACCTCAATGCGTTCCTTATGACCACGGGGCACCACGAGGCGTCCTGGCGGTTGCCCGAGAGCGACCCGCGGGCAGCCACCAATATCGAGCACTACAAGGACCTGGCCCGCATCGCCGAACGGGGGACGTTCGATTCGCTTTTCCTAGCCGACAGCCCGTCCATCTGGGGCAACGTGGGCCGGCGCCCGGCGGGGGTGCTCGAACCGCTCACGTTGCTTACCGCGCTCGCCGGGGCCACCGGGCACATCGGCTTGATCGCCACCGCTTCGACCTCTTTCAACTCGCCTTACAACCTCGCCCGCAAGTTCGCTTCGCTGGACCACGTGAGCGGGGGCCGGGCGGGCTGGAACATCGTGACCACCGCCAACCCCGAGGCCGCCCGCAATTTCGGCGTGGACGACCAGGCCTCCCATTTCGAGCGCTACCAGCGCGCCTCCGAGTTCGTCGAAGTGGTGCTCAAACTGTGGGACAGCTGGGAGGACGACGCCATCGTGGCCGACAAGGCTTCGGGCGTCTGGGGCGATGAAAAGAAGATCCACCCGCCGGCCCACCACGGCCGCTATTTCTCCGTGCATGGCGCCCTCAATGTCCCCCGTTCCCCTCAGGGCTACCCGCTGCTCGTGCAGGCGGGGTCGTCCGAGGACGGCAAGGGGCTGGCGGCGCGCTACGCCGAGGCGGTCTTCACCGCTCAGCAGACCCTGGAGGACGCCCAGGCTTTTTACGCCAGCCTCAAGGCCCGGACGGCGCGGCTGGGACGCGACCCCCGCACCATAAAGATCCTGCCCGGGATCGTGCCCATCATCGGCGGCACCGAAGGCGAGGCGCGCCAGAAAGAGGCGGCGCTGGAGGAGCTCCTGGTGCACAGCCACGCCCAAGGCGAACTGGCCAAGTTCTTCCGGGTCCCCGTCGAGCAGCTCCAACTTGACCGCCAGCTCCCCGACGACATCCCCGCGGAGGACGAGATCGAAGGGGCCAAGAGCAGGTACGCGCTGATTGTCGGCCTCGGGCGCCGGGAGCACCTTACCGTGCGCCAGCTCATCGCCCGCCTCGGGGGCGGCCGGGGCCACCGTACGTTCGCGGGCACGCCCGAACAGGTGGCCCAGACGATCGAGGAGTGGTTCACCAGCGGGGCGGCCGACGGTTTTAACGTAATGCCCGCCGTTCTGCCGGCAGGGCTGGCCGATTTCACCGACCACGTCGTACCCCTCCTGCGCTCTCGTGGGCTGTACCGCCGCGAGTACGAAGGGACGACCCTGCGCCAGCGCTATGGCTTGGCCCGACCGGCGAACCAGTACCTCGCCGCTCCTCCCGGCCCGGCCTCGGCGCCCGGGCCGTCCCCGGTCCTGCAAGGCAGTCTCATATGACCGTGGCCGTGGTGGTCGGCAACCCCAAGGCCCGCTCGCGGACCCTCCAAGCCGCCTGCCTGGTGGCCGAGAAGCTGAGCGACCGGCCCGCCGACGTGGTCATCGACCTCGTCGAGCTGGGCGCCGCCCTGCTCGACTGGTCCAGTCCGGAAGTGGCGGCGACGGTGGCAGAAGTGGCATCGAGCGACCTGGTCGTGGTCGCCAGCCCCACCTACAAAGCCACCTTCACGGGGCTACTGAAACTTTTCCTCGACCGGGTGGGTACCGGGGCGCTGGGGGGCGCGGTCGCCGTGCCTGTGATGCTGGGTGGCGACCTCCGTCACGCCTTGGCGCCGGAGGTCTTCTTGAAGCCGGTCCTGGTGGAGCTGGGCGCCAGTTGCCCCACTGCCGGCTTGTTCCTGCTCGAGACCGATTACCTGGGTTCGGAGGCGCTGGACCGCTGGGTGGAGCGGTCACGTCCGTCGGTGGCGGCCTGGTCGGCGCCCAGCCTGAGAGGCCCGGCTCGGTGACCAGCATGACGGGCCAAGGCCGGTGACCATGACCGCCGCCCTCGCCCCCCTGGTACTGCGCCGGGCGTTCGGCACTTTCCCGACGGGGGTCACCGCCCTGGCCGCCCTGGTGGGCACCAAGCCGGTCGGCCTGGCCGTCAGTTCGTTCACGTCGGTGTCGCTGGAGCCGCCGATGGTGCTGGTGTGCGTGGCCCACGCTTCGACCACCTGGCCCATCTTGTCGAACGTCCCCCGGATCGGTATCAGCGTGCTGGCGGCGGACCAAGAAAGGGTGTGCCGGCAACTGAGCGCCCCCGTCGACGACCGCTTCGCCGGCCTGGACTGGCAAGCCACCGACGGGGGGTCGGTGCTCCTCGGGGGCGCGTCGGCCTGGTTCGACTGCAGTATCGCCCAAAGGTGGCGAGCCGGTGACCACGACATCGTCGTGCTCGAGGTCCACGACATCGAGATCGACGCCACCAACGCCACCGCCCCGCTCGCCTTTCACGCCAGCCGGGTGCGCGCCCTGCGTCCCGACCGCTAGGGCCAGGACGGCAGGTCACTGGACGCAGCGCTCACTGGAGGCAGCGCTAGGTCGACCCTCGCTAGGTCGACCCTCTCAGGCCCGGACCTGGCCGCCCGCCACCTCGCCGGCGACGCTGGGGCTCGGGCTGGGGGCGGGCTGGCCCAGGGAGGTGCGCAGCTTCACTTCCTTCAGGAGGAACGAAAGCCCAAAGGCGACGACGGCCACCGGCACCGAGTACAGGAAGGCCCGGTCCATGGCCGAGGTGAAATCGTGAGCGGCTCCCAGCACTTTGCCGTACTTGGCGATGTCAACTCGTTGCAGCACCCGTTCCTGGTCCAGCAGGACGGCCCCGAGCACGGCCGCGCCGATGGCACCACCAAGGGTCCGGAAGAAGGTTATAGCCGACGTCCCCACGCCCATGTCTTGCATGGAAATGGCGTTTTGCACGGCGATGATCAATGTTTGCATGAAAAGGCCGAGGCCGGCCCCGACCACGAACATCATGGCCGCCAGGACCAAGGCCCCGGTGTTGACCTGGATCAGCGACATCAGGTACATCCCCACGGACATGACCGCCGTGCCCACGACGACAAAGATCTTGTAGCGGCCTCGTTTGGATATCAATAGGCCCGAGGTGATCGAGGTGAAAAGCAGGCCGACGAGCAAGGGCAGGAGCCGCAAGCCCGAATAGGTCGGGCTGATGTGCCGCACCGTCTGCAGGTAGAGGGGCAGGAAGATTATGGCCCCGAACATCACCGCGCCGGTGACCAAGCCGAGCACGGACGCCACCGAGAAGGCATTGTTGCGAAAGAGGCGCAAAGGGACGATGGGTTCGGCCGCCCGGCCCTCCCACCACACGAAGGCGACGACGAGCACGATACCGAGCGGCCCGGCCCATTTGGCCGTGGTGGTCAGGTGAGCCACTTGCCCGGCACTTTGCACGGCAATGAGCAACAACGCCACCCCGCCCACCGACAACAAGGCCCCGCCCCAGTCAATGCGGGCGGCCCGGCGCCGGTGGTCGGCCTTGAGCACCCGGTTGATGACGAAAAGAGCCACGACGCCTATGGGCAAGTTCACGTAGAAGACCCAGCGCCAAGATGCCTCGTCCACCAGGAACCCGCCGGCCAGGGGCCCGACGATGCTGGCCACACCGAAGACGCCGCCGAAATAACCCTGGTAGCGCCCGCGGTCGCGCGGGGGTATGACGTCGCCCACGATCGACAGGGCGAGCGAGAACAACCCGCCGGCACCCAGGCCCTGGACCCCCCGGAACAATATGAGCTGCACCATGCTGCCCGACAGGCCCGACAGCGCGCTGCCCGCCAAGAACAGGACTATGGCGAACTGGAATATCGCTTTGCGGCCGAAAAGGTCTGAGATCTTGCCGTAAAGAGGGGTCGTGACCGTTGAGGTGAGAAGGTAGGAGGTAACCACCCAGTTGTAGAGGTTGAGGCGGTGAAAGTCCTCACTTATCCGGGTGAGCGCCGTGGTGACTATGGTCTGGTCGAGGGCGGCGAGGAACATGCCCAGCATCAGGCCCGACATGATCACCAATATCTGACGATGGCTGTAGCCCCCGGCGGGTGGGCCCACCACGGCGGGGCTCGCTGGCCCCGTGGTACCTGTGCTCATGGTTTTGGCTTCACTGCCTTTCCGGTCCGGCCCGGACCGTCAGTGATGGCCCTGGCTCAGCGAGGTCCTCGGCTCAGCGGGGATCTGGGCTTCAGCGAGGACCAGGGCTTCAGCGAGGGATCTTGGTGAACTTGTACTCGTTCAGCTCGGTGAAGTTGTCGAGGATGTCGAGCACCCGCTCAATGCTAGTTTCTGCCACCTTGGCGTCACCCTCGGGCCGGTTCATGAGCCTCACGAACACGGCCTTGTCGCCACTTATGAACGTGGGGACGCCGAAGACGTCCCACTTCTGCACTGACTCCTCGTGCTCCGCCCGGGCTCGTTCGACCACCCACGCGCTGGTGGCCTCACCCACTATCCCAGCGCCGTCCAGGCCGGCGGCGTCGAGGGCCCCCACCACGACCTGGCGCTCCCGCAGGTCGAGCGCGTGGTCGTGGCGAGCCGAGTACAGGGCCATGTGGGCATCGAGGAAGTGCCCGGGGTCTCGTTCACGCACCACCAGAGCCGCCAGCGCGGCCAGGACGCCGGGCTTGGCCAACGGCTCGTCCCACACCGGCGTCCCGCCATCGGGGACATGGGCTTGGGCTAGGGAGAAATAGCGGAAGTGGACGTCCCAGTCGGCCCCGGCGCGCAGGGCGGTGGCCAGGTGCTCGTGGACGTTGCGGGCGAAGGGGCACAGGTAGTCCCAGGTGACGGAAAAAGATGGCATGACGTTTACAACCCTCGCGTTAGGGTGCTTTGTTCCGGCCTGGCCGGGACGCCTGGCCGGGACGCCTGGCCGGGACGCCGGGCCGGGGTGGGACGTCAACGGCGGGGCAGGACGGGGAACAGGCGCCGAGTGACCTCGCCCAATGCGGCCCCGACGGCGGCCCCGGCGATGACGTCCGAGGCGTGGTGCATGCCCACGTGCACGCGGCTGGACGCCACCGTCGCCGCCGCCAGGTAGACCAAGGGGGCCGGGGCACCGTCCCGCAGCAGGGCGGCGGCGAAGAAGGCGGCACTGGCGTGGCCGCTCGGGAAGCTGCTCGTCCGGGGGATGCGCAGAGGCAGGGGGCGCGGTCCGGTACTTTGCGGGCGCCGGCGGCGGAACGCCAGTTTGACCAGGCCGTTGACCAGGACCGACTCGGCCCCCAGCGCCGCTCCCGCCCGCCATAGAGCTTGGCCGGGCCGTCCGGCGCGCCAGCCTTCCGCCCCGGCCAGAGCGAGCCAGATGATGCTATGGTCACCGGCCGCACTGGCGCCGTACATGAGCAGGTCGAGGGCCCGCCTACCTCTCAGGTGGGCTTCGAAGTAGCCGTCCACCGCCCCGTCCCAGCGGGCTAGGGCGCCAAGCTCGGGCCGGGGGGAGAGGCCGTTGACCAGGGCAGCCGCTCGTGGCCGCCGGCTCACCCCGCCGCCGGGAGCGGTAACACTTGGAGCGGTAACACCGGGAGCGGTAACAGTGGCAATGCCGACACCGTACCTGCCACCGGCGGGGCGCCCGGGACTGGCCCGCTCACCAGGGCCAGGTCGCCGCCCTTGGCCGGGCAGTAGGCGTGGTAACCGCACCAGTCGCACAGTGGGCCGGGCTTGGGCCTGAAGTCCTCCAGGAGACAGGCCCGCTCGACGGCGGCCCAGATGGCAGTGGCCTGGCGCTCCAGGCCGGTTATGGACTGATCGGAAGGGGTGGTGCATATGGCCAGCGGTTCGCGCAAGTGGAACAGCTGCACACGCGCCGGGCGCCGGCCCAGCACCTGCTCGCACAAGAAGGCGTAGAAGTGGACGCCGCCCAGGCGGGACTGCTCGTGGCTCTGCCCGGGCGCCCGGCCCGTTTTGTAGTCCGTGACCACCAGCTCGCCGTTGTCGTCCAGCTCCAGGCGATCGATGATGCCACGCAGGCGCAAGCGGCCGGTGGCGTGGCCCGGGGCTCCGCCCGCCGCCGGGCCGAGGTCGACCTGCATGCGCAGCTCGGTGCCCATTACCCGCACCCGGTTGGGGTCCTCCAGCACGAAGTAGTTGCGCACCAGCTGGCGGGCATCGGTGGCGAACTGTTCGAGGTCGGTACCGGCCAGGGCCAGCGACGAGCCCTCCGCACCGGGCAGGAGCTCTTCGAGGGCCCGGTCCAGTTTCTCGAAGGCGGCCTCGGGGGTGCGGTCGCCCTGTCGCTCCTCCCACATGAGCAGCTCCAGGGCCCGGTGCACGACCGTCCCCTTGAAGGCCTGCAGGTTGGTCGGCTCGGGGATCTTGTCGATGGCGGACAGGCGGAACGCCAGGGCACATTCCTTGAACGTGGACACCTTCGAGGGGGTGAGCGAGGCCGGCAACTGCAACGCCATCGGGATCAGGCTAACCACCCTCTGGGACGGGAACGTGGACCGCGTCGGGACGGCGTCCCGTCCCTGGTGACGGGGGTGCCTCTACGCCGGCGGGGGCCGAGCGGGGGCGCCCGGCCCAGCCGGCTATGTCGGCGGCGATGGCGGCCGGGCCCTGGAAAGGCCCGAAGTGCCCCAAGAAGGGCACCACTTTCGCTTCCCCGGCGGCCAGCTGGACGGCGATCGCCTCCAGCTCGGACGGCGGGACGGCCGGGCTGTTCGCCCCGCCCAGCACGGCGACCGGGCAGCGCACCGCCGGAAGGCGTTCCCACGAGCCCTCCTCGGCGGCCGCGGCGTAGGCGCTGGCCTCGTCTTCGGCCCGGCACGCCAGCTGCACGCCACCGGCGTCGGCGGGGACCAGGCCTCCGGCCAGGAAGGCCTCGAAGGCTTCGGGGCTGAACTCGGCGAACATGCCCCGGCCCTCCAGGTGGGCCCGGGCCTCGGCCATCGAAGAGAACCAGGAGCGGCGCCGGCGGGCCCTGTCCGCTAGCTCGGCACTGCGTTGCGCTCTGAGACCGCTCCCGGGGCTGCTCACGATGGGCTCCCACGCCCATATCCGGGAGAGGCTGCCGGGGCGGTCGGCGGCGGCCCGCAGGAGGGCGGAGGCGCCCGCCGAATGGCCGACGGCGGCCACCCCGGCCGGCTGGTCGGTCAGGCCCAGGCCGTCGAGGACGGCGAGGACGTCGGCGGCGAAGAGCTCCCAACCGTAGCGGCCATCAGGCGAACGGCCCGAGGCGCCATGGCCACGCATGTCCAGGGCCAGGGGCCGGGACCCGCCGGCGACAAGGAGGTCGGCCACCGGCGCCCAGCAGCGACCGTGCAGGCCCACACCGTGCAGCATGAGCAGCGGCGTGCCCGTGCCGGCGAAGTCCCAACAGCTCAGGCGCACACCATCGCTGGTGGTGACCGTCAGTTGCTCCATGCCGCTTAGGGCGTCAGTGGGCCAGCAACGAGAGCAAGGTGGCGGCGTTGTCCACGGCGTTGGCCCGCCAGCAGTTGTCCAGGATGATGTGCACTTGAGAGGTGCCCGAGGCCAGGTCCCGGATGGCCGGTGCCCACGCCGCCAGCTCGGCGTCGCTGTAGCGGTAGGCGTAGGCGGGCCCCCAGCTCAGGCCCTCGCCCGGTGCTGTCGGGACCGGGGCGGGGGCGAGGGGCCCGCCCCGCACGGCCCGCACGGCCCGCCCGGGCAGGCGGACCAGGGCGACGTCGGCCGTGGCCGCTACGATCGGAGCGCCCGGCCCGGGAGTGTCGCGGCAGACAAAACAGAGCCCTAGCGCCTCCAGGACGCTGAGCGTCTGCTCGCAGGCGTCGCCCTCGTACCAGCGCGGGTTGGTCAGCTCCACCGCCGTGCGCAGCCCCGGCAAGCGGGTCGTCAGGGTGGCCAGCTCCTCGAACGCCGCCGGCCGGGGGCTGAACCAGGCGGGGAAACGGACGATGACGGCCCCCAGCTTGCCCGCTTCGACCAGGGGGCGAAGGGCGTGGTTGAAGCGCTCCCAGCATTCGTCGACCACGTCGGCCGGTAGGCGCTGACGGTAGAGCTTGGCACCGTCCCGCTGGGAGGGCCGCACGTAGCCCTGGAGGTCGGCCCACAGCGACTCGGGCCAGGTGGGGGCGCCGCACAGGAGGGACCAGGCCCGCACGTCGATGGTGAAGCCGGGGGGAGTGGCGCCGGCCCAGCGCTGCGCCACTTCGGGAGTGGGCGGGAAGCGGTAGGTGGTCGCCACCTCGGCCAGGGGGAACCGGCTGGCGTAGTGGGCCAGCCGCTGGGCGGCGCTAAGGGACCGGGAGGGATAGAAAGTCCCCTCCCGGACGAGGGAACGGTCGGCCCATGAGCTGGTCCCCGCCAGGGCCTGGCACTCACCTAAGGGGACACCGTGGCAATAACCAGGCCCGTGGGGGGCCGCGGGGACAACAACCGCCGACGCTCCGGTCACCGGAGCCAGCGTAGGCGCCCGGGCGGCCAGCCGCGGGGATGCCCGGGGCCCGGCACGGGCCTGCCCGCCTCTGCGCCGCCCCCTGCGCCGGCCTGGGCGCGGGCCTCGGGACCGTCCTGCGCCGGCCGCCACGTGGAAAACTGCCGTTATGGGTAACGAGACCGGGTGAGGCAGGACGCGTGAACCGATCTGAGCTTGAGGCCTGGGGGGTCGACCCCGGTTACTGGGACGTGGCCGGCCAGTGGAAGGACATCCCCGAGGACACGGCGCGGGCCGTGCTGGAGGCGATGGGCGCCGGGACGCGCCCGCCCGGTGGCCCCGCCCCCCTGGTCGTAGTGGACCAGGTCACGGCCGACCAGGTCGCCACCGACCAGGAGGGAGCCGGGGCGAGGACGTGGCCGGCCGAGCTGCCCGCCGGCACCCTGGTCCTGGAAGCCGGAGGGACGCTTGAGCTCCGCCCGGGGGACCGCCAACCGCCCGAGGTCCCTACGGGTTACCACCGGTTAGAACCCGAGGCGGGGGGGACGCCCCTGACCGTGGCCGTGTGCCCGCCCCGCTGTCCTCCCCCACCCCCCGGGCGGACCTGGGGATGGTCGTCGCAGCTGTACGCCGCCCGTTCGGCGACGAGCTGGGGGATCGGCGACTTCGCCGACCTGCGCCGTCTGGTGCGTTGGGCGGGGGAGCAGGGCGCGGGCTTTGTCCTGCTCAACCCCCTGCACGCCCCGGCGACGGGACCGGTACCGGAACCGAGCCCCTATTTCCCGAGCTCTCGCTGCTTTCTCAACCCGCTCTATATCCGCGTCGAGGAGGTCCCCGGGGCCGCCGCCCTGGCCGAGGTGGCGTCATGGGCCGAAAAGGCGAGGGCGCTCAACGAGAAGAGGCTCATCGACCGTTCCCAGGTGTGGGCGCTCAAATCGCAAGCCCTGGAAACGCTTTTCGCCCGGTCCGAGGAGCCCGGCGCCGACGAACGGTTCGAGGCCTACGTGCGCCGGCGGGGCCCCGCCCTAGACGGCTACACGTCGTTCTGTGCCCTGGGCGAACGGTACGGGCTGCCCTGGCAGAACTGGCCGGAAGAGTACCAGCACCCGTCGCGCCCCGAGGTCAGGGAGTTCGCCGCCGGTGAAGGGCGCTCACGCAAGCGTTACCACGCCTGGTTGCAATGGTTGTGCGAAGAACAGCTGGCTAACGCCGCCCCCGTCAATGGTGCCGGACTGATCTGTGACGTGGCCGTCGGGGTCGACGGCGGAGGCGCAGACGCGTGGTTATGGCAGGACACTTTCGCCCTGGGGATGCGTGTCGGCGCCCCTCCTGACGAGTTCAATACCAAGGGCCAGAACTGGGCCCTGCCGCCGTGGGACCCTTGGAAACTGCGGGCCGCCGCCTACGAGCCTTACATCGAGACCCTGCGAGCCGTGCTGCGGCCGGCTCGGGGGCTGCGGGCCGACCACATCATGGGACTTTTCCGCCTCTTCTGGGTGCCTCTCGGGTCCGAGGCGTGGCAAGGGGCCTACGTGCGCTACCCGTGGCAGGACATGGTCGGCCTCCTGCGCCTGGAGGCGTCCCGGGCCGGGGCTTACGTCGTCGGCGAGGACCTGGGCACCGTCGAAGACCTCGTGCGCCACGTAATGGCTCAAAGCGGTTTGCTCTCTTACAAGCTGTTCTGGTTCGAGCCCCGCCGGCCGGCGGAGTGGCCCGGACAAGCCTTGGCCGCCGTCTCGACCCATGACCTGCCCACCGTGGCGGGGGTGTGGACGGGTTCTGACGCCGAGGCCCAGCGCCGGCTGGGGCTGGGGGTCAACGCGGAGGCCTCCGCCTCCCTGCGCCGCCGGCTGGCCGAGTGGACGGGCTCGCAGGACGGCCGCCCCCTCCCCGAGGTCATCGAAGCCACCTACGCGGTGCTGGCCGAGGCCCCCTGTGCCCTGCGGGCCGCCTGCCTGGACGACGCCCTGGCGGTAGAGGAGCGGCCCAACATGCCGGGTACGATCGACCAGTGGCCCAATTGGTGCCTGGCTCTTCCCGCGTCCCTGGAACAGATCGAGCAAGAGCCGCTAGCCGCCGCCATCGCCAAGCGCCTGGACGGGCGCTGAGCCCGCCTCCGGCCCGCCCGCCCTTGCGCCCGGCCCGCCCGCCCCTCCGCCTGGCCTGCCCGGCCCTCCGCCCGGGAAGCCCCCCATGAGCGTCGCCGACCTGCCGGTGACCCCGCCCGTAGCCCCGATGCTGGCCAAGTTGGAGCGCAGCCTGCCCGTCGGCGACTATTTTTACGAGCCCAAATGGGACGGTTTTCGGGGCATCGTTTTCCGCCAGGGGACCGACGTCGAGATCGGCAGCCGCAACGAACTGCCGCTCACCCGCTATTTCCCTGAGCTCGTGGCCGACCTGCGAGCGGCCTTGCCCGATGCCGCGGTGGTCGATGGCGAAGTCGTCGTGGCCGGTCCCGGCGGCCTTGACTTCGACGCTTTGAGCCAGCGGGTGCACCCGGCCTCGAGCCGCGTCCGGATGCTGGCCGAAAAGACCCCCGCCTCTTTCGTCGCCTTCGACCTGCTGGCCCTGGGGGAGCGCGATATGCGGGGCGAGCCTTTCCATGAGCGCCGGCGCGTGCTGGAGGACATCCTGGGCTCGCCCGAGCCGGTGGGCCGGTCCGCCCGGGTGCACCTGACGCCGGCGACGCGCCAGCGGGCAGTGGCCGAGGACTGGTTCCGGCGCTTCGAAGGGGCGGGGCTCGACGGCGTGGTGGCCAAACCCGCCGAGCTCGTCTACGTGCCCGGCAAGCGGGCCATGGTCAAGGTCAAGCACGAACGCACGGCCGAGTTCGTCGTCGGCGGTTTCCGGTGGTACCGGGCGTCGTCCGGGGCCGCCAGCGGGCAGGAGGTCGGTTCGTTGATGCTCGGCCTGTACGACGCCGCCGGCCGGCTCGCTCACGTCGGCGTGATCGGGGCCTTCCCCGCCGAGCAGCGCCGCCAACTGGCCGAGGTCCTCGCCCCCTACCGCGCCCCCGCCGCCGGTGCCGGTGCCCCGGGCGGCGACCACCCATGGGCCGCCTGGGCGCCCCCCGCCCAGCTCAACGGCCCGGCCCCGGCCGGCGCCCGGATGCCCGGTGCCCGGAGCCGCTGGAACGCCACCAAGGACTTGTCTTTCGAACCTGTGCGCCCCGAGCTCGTCGTCGAGGCGGCCTACGAGCACCTCCAGGGCGACCGCCTCCGCCACACGGCCCAGTTCCGGCGCTGGCGGCCCGACCGCGACCCTCTCAGCTGCACTTATGACCAGCTCGAGGCGGCGGTGCCCATGTTGCTGGCCGAGGTGTTCGGCGCCGGCGTGGTCGGCCCCGCCGCTTTCGGGGCCTCGGCCCGCCCGGATCCCGGGCCCCGCTCGCGGTAGCCTTTGGCAACGTGACAGCCGCTCGGTTCGCGGAGGGCCTCCAGGCGGCCCCGGGACCTTCTGTCACCTCCCCACAGAGCGCCCTGCTCGTGCCCGTCCCCGAAGCCGAGGCTCTGGTCGGGTCATGGCGGGCCGCTCACGACCCGACCGCTCGTGCCGGTGTGCCCGCCCACATCACCTTGGTCGTCCCTTGGATCCCCCCTGAGCAGATCAAGCAGGAGCATTTCGAGGAGCTGGACACGCTCTTGGCCCACCAACGGCCCTTCAATTACTCCCTGGAGGCGGTGCGCTGGTTCGGTAAGCGGGTGCTTTGGCTGGCGCCGTCGCCCGCCGCGCCCTTCAAGTGGTTGACATCGTTGCTGGCGGAGCACTTCGAGACCCCGCCGTGGCAGGGAGAGTTCCCGGAGGTCGTCCCCCACCTCACGGTAGGCCTGGCCGGCGATGCGGGGGAAAGCTCGCTGGCCGCGGCGGCCGCCGACCTGGCCTCCAAGCTGCCCCTAGCCTGCCGGGCCACCCAGGTGGACGTCATGTGCGGGGACGGGACGGACTGGACCGTCGTCCACCAGGTCCTTTTCCGGGGCTGAAGAGCGCGTCCGAGGGCTGAAGGGCGCGTTCCAGTCTGAAGGGCTCAGGCTGGCGGGCTCAGGCTCTCGGGCTCCCGAACGGCTCCCCAGCTTCCGCGTAGCACGCCTCGTGGAAGTGCTCCACCCTTGACCATCGCCCGTCTGTGTAGACATTGGCAATGACCTGGCGGCCCCGCAGGCGGGCCACGAACTTGACCGGTAACTGGCATTGTTCACAGACGGCGTCGTTGCCCGCCTCTATGAAACGAACGACGGCCCTGCTCACAGGCAGGACGGGCGCGATAGGGGTCACATATGTTTTTGTCGGCCTCTTTGCCGGCCAACCTGAGGAACGGGCGGCACGACGTCCTAGGCTGTCGGTGCTGTGCCTGAGGCCCTACCACCGCGGTCAGACAGCTTCGGCCCCAACGCCTGGCTGGTCGACGAGATGTTCGAGGAGTTCCGGCGCGACCCGAGCTCGGTAAGCGAGAGCTGGCGCGAGTTCTTCGAAGGGTATAAACCCGGCGGGGCCAACCTCGCCCGCCCCGTCCTGGGCACTAGCGAGCCGGCCAAGCCCCACCAGCCCCACGAGGTCGCCCGTGCCTGGCCCGCGGCCACCCCACTCGAGGTGGGCAAGGCGGGGACCAGTGGCGTCGCCGGGCCGGACGCCCACACCGGCAATGGTGCCGGGGCGGGCATGGCGCCGGGAGCGCCGGCGGCGACGCTCGCCCCTCCGGACAGCAGCTCACGGGTGGTGCCGACGCACAAGCCGGTGGAGGGACCACGGGAGGCCGTTCCCGGAGCGGGCCAGCCGGCGACGGTGCCGCCAGGCGGTGCGGCCAGCTCCGGCCCAGGGGCCCCCGCCGACGGGACGATCGTGCCCCTCCGGGGCGGTGCGGCGCGGGTAGTGGCCAACATGACCTCGAGCCTGAGCGTGCCCACGGCGACGAGCTTCCGGGTGGTACCGGCCAAGCTCCTGGAGATCAACCGCGTCATCCTGAACAATCAGCTGGCGCGCTCGGGCTCGGCCGGCAAGGTGAGCTTCACCCACGTGATCGGCTGGGCCATCGTCAAGGCTCTCCGATCGGTCCCCGCTCTCAATTACAGCTACCGTGACAACGCCGACGGTCTCGTAACGGCCGGTCGCCCCGTCCCTCCTGAAGGTCGCCCGGTCCCTCCTGAAGGAGGCAACGGCGCCTCGTCGGCGCCAGGTCAGTCGGCAGGCCCGGCCGTCTTCCGCCCGGCGCACGTCAACTTGGGCCTGGCCGTGGACCTGCCCCGCCCCGACGGGACCCGGGCGCTCATGGTCCCCGTGATCAAGCAAGCCGAGACCCTCGAGTTCAGAGGTTTTTGGTCCGCTTACGAAGAACTCGTCCGCAAGGTCCGCTCCGGCAAGGCCCAAGTCTCCGACTTGGCCGCACCGACGTTGACCATGACAAACCCAGGGACCCTGGGGACTGTGCAATCGGTCCCGCGCTTGATGGTGGGCCAGGGAGCGATAATCGCTGTAGGGACGATCGACTACCCGGCCGAGTGGCACGGCGCCGACCCCCGCCAATTGGCCGAGCTTGGGATTTCCAAAGTCCTGACCATCACTTCTACCTACGACCACCGGGTGGTCCAGGGCGCCGAATCGGGGTTGTTCCTCCAGCGGCTGCACAAGTTGCTCTTGGGCGAGGACGGCTTTTACCAAGACGTTTTTCGTTCGATGGGGGTCCCGTACGAAGCGGTCAAGTACCACCGGGACGTAAACGACCCCTTCGAGCCGGTCGGCAATTTCCTAGAAAAACAGCAGAAGGTCGACCGCCTCGTCAACGCCTACCGGGTGAGGGGGCACCTGATCGCTCATCTCGACCCGCTCGATTGGACCGAGCCTCACATGCACCCCGAGCTCGACCCGGACACCTATGGGCTCACGGTCTGGGATCTGGACCGCGAGTTCCTCGCTCAGGGCCTGGGCCCCGGGGAGAGGATGCGCCTGGGCGACATCCTTTCGGTGCTGCGAGACGCCTATTGCCGGACCGTGGGCGTCGAGTACATGCACATCATGGAGCCCGAGCAGAAACGTTGGATCCAGGCCCATGTCGAAGGAGCGCCGACGGACTTGGGGCCGGACGAGCACCGTCACATCCTTTCGCGGCTCAACGCCGCCGAAGCCCTGGAGCGCTTCCTCGAGACCAAGTACATAGGCCAAAAGCGCTTCGGTCTGGAGGGAGCGGAGTCGGCCATAGCCTTGCTCGACGCCTTGCTCGACTATGCCGCCGATCTGGGTCACCGCCACGCCGTCATGGGCATGGCCCATCGCGGCCGCCTCAACGTGCTCATAAACATCGTGGGCAAGAGCTACGAGGATCTCTTCGGGGAATTCGAGGGCAACCTGGACCCCACGAGCGTCCAGGGCTCGGGGGACGTCAAGTACCATAAAGGTTTCCGGGGCAATTTCCGTTCCCAGGCGGGCAACTCCCTCGACGTGGCGGTGGCCTCTAACCCCTCCCACCTGGAGGCTGTCGGACCTGTCGTCGAAGGGATGGCCCGGGCCGTCCAGGACGCCTTGGCCCAGGCGGGACCAGGGCCCGAGGCGGGTGTACCGGCCCCGGCGGGTGTGCCGGCCCCGGCGGGTGTGCCGGCCCCGGCGGGCCTGGCGCCGACAGAGCTCGTCCTGCCCGTACTGGTCCACGGCGACGCCGCCTTTGCCGGTCAGGGGGTCGTGGCCGAGACGCTCAACATGTCGACGCTCGCCGCCTATGAGACGGGCGGGACGGTCCACCTGGTGATAAACAACCAGCTCGGCTTCACCACCAGCCCCGAGTCGGCTCGCTCCTCGGTCTATGCCACGGACGTGGCCAAGATGGTCCAGGCCCCCATCTTCCACGTCAACGGCGATGACCCGGAAGCCTGCGTCCGCGTGGCCCGCATCGCTCTGGCCTTCCGCCAGGAGTTCCACAAGGACGTGGTCATCGACATGGTCTGTTACCGCCGGTACGGCCACAACGAACAAGACGACCCGTCGCTGACACAGCCTCTGCTCTACCAGCTCATCAAGGAGCACCGGAGCGTCAGGAAGCTGTACACCGAAGCCTTGGTGCGCCGGGGCGACATCACCCTCGAGGAGGCCGAGGCGGCCCTGGCCGACTTCGCCCGCCGGCTGCAGACGGCCTTGGACCAGACAAGGGCGTCCGCCCCCCCGCACCTCACGCAGCTACCACCCCCCCCGGCCCCCGCCCCGGTGGAGACGCCGGCCGTAACGGCGGCGCCGGTCGAGCAGCTAGCCTCGGTTGTCGACGCCCTGACCAGGGCACCTGAGGGCTGGACGCTGCACCCAAAGATCGCCCGGGCCCTGGAGGCACGGGCCAGGCTCTGGGCTTCGGGCCAGGTGGACTGGGCGCTGGGCGAGGCCCTGGCCTATGGCACGGTCGTCTTGGACGGCCACGACGTGCGCCTTTGCGGCCAGGACACCCGGCGGGGCACTTTCGGCCACCGCAATGCGGTCTACGTCGATTACCACACCGGAGCCGAGCACGTGCCCCTGGCCGAGATGGCGCGCCGGCACGGCGCCGTGGCGGGCCGCTTCTTCGTCTACGACTCGTTGCTCTCGGAGTACGCCGCCCTCGGTTTCGAGTACGGGTACTCCTTGTTCGCTCCTGACGCCCTGGTGGCATGGGAGGCACAGTTCGGCGACTTCATCAACGGGGCGCAGGTCGTCATCGACCAGTTCCTGGCGGCATCGGAAGTGAAGTGGGAGCAGCGCTCACGCTTGACCCTGTTGTTGCCTCACGGCTACGAGGGCCAGGGACCGGAGCACTCCTCGGCTCGCATCGAGAGGTTCCTGGCCCTTTCCGCCGAGGACAACATATGCGTGGCAAATGTCACCACGGCGGCGCAGCTTTTCCACGTACTGCGCCGGCAGGTGTACCGCGCTTCGAGCAAGCCGCTCGTCTTGTTCACGCCCAAGCGGTACCTGCGGGCCCGAGAGGCCTACAGCCCCGTCGAAGAGCTCAGCGCGGGGGCTTTCAGGGAAGTCCTCGACGACCCACTGGCCCGGCCGGAAGAGGTCCGCCGGGTGGTGCTGGCCTCGGGAAAGGTTGGCCTGGACCTGCTGGTAGCCCGTAACGAGGCGGACCGCGCCGATGTGGCGATAGTGCGCGTTGAGCAGCTTTATCCCTGGCCCGGGCCCCAAATTGGTGCCGTCATATCCACCTACCCTTCCGCCACCGAGGTCGTGTGGGCGCAGGAGGAGCCGGCGAATATGGGTGCCTGGGAATTCGTGCGCGACCGGCTGGGCGAAATCATCGGCGACCGCCAAAGCCTCGTGCGTGTCGCCCGCGCCGCTTCGGGCTCACCCGCCACCGGCAGCCACACCCTGCACGATTTGGAGCAGGCGGACATTTTGCAACGGGCCTTAACGCCCGGTAGCTGAACGCTCCCAGGGCACCCGGGGAGGGCACGAGAGGGCATCTCCGCCACCGGCAAAAGGCTCGCCAGCCGGGCATGCACCACCTCGGCCTCCCAAAGTGGCAAGATATGTGGCAGTGGGTGCAAGTCCACTGAGGGTCCGACCTGCTCCGGGTACGTAGTGGCATTGTCCGCGATGCGGTGGCGGTGAGCTCGCAGTGGTTTGCGCCTGGGGCCCGTCAGCTCCGGGCCGGCGAGCAGGTCGTGCGCGTCGGCCTCGGGCAGGACCTCCGGACCGAAAAACAGGAGAAACATGCCAGCACGTCACGTAGTCGTGGACGGCTCGAATATCGCCACTGAAGGTAGCTCACTGCCCAGCCTCAAACGGCTGGACGAGGCGGTCCGCGAGTTCCTGGTCGAGAACCCGGACGACGTCGTCACCGTGGTCGTCGATGCGACCTTCGGTCACCGCATCCCGCCCGAGGAGCGCCCGGTTTTCGAAGAGGCCGAGGCCGACGGCGACATTGTGTCCCCGCCCGCGGGAGCGATCGGCAGGGGCGATGCTTTCCTGCTCAGGATCGCCGACAAGGTGGGAGCGGTGGTGCTTTCCAACGACTCCTTCCAGGAGTTCCACGGTGAGTACGAGTGGCTCTTCGACAAGGACCGCCTGATCGGCGGCAAACCGGTACCCGGAGTGGGTTGGATTTTCACCCCTCGGACCCCGGTGCGCGGCCCGAGAAGCCGCGAGTCCGTGAAGGAGGCGAAGCGCAAGAAGCGGGGCGAGCAGCCCGGTGGGCCGGAAGAAAGCGGTCTCGAGCTGGCGGCCGAGCGGTCGCGGGGCCGGGGTGGCGAACGAAAGTTGCAGCGGGCCATCGCCGTCGCCGTCGAGGAGGCGGTCGAGCCCGAGAAGGTAAGCCATAAACGCCGGCGCCGCCGGAGGGGGGCGGAGCTGCCGTCCGAGCCGCTCAACGAGCCTTTCAACTTCATTACGTTCATAGCCAAGAACCAGCTCGGGGCCGAGGTCGAAGGCACGGTGGAAGAGTTCTCCTCTCACGGTGCCTTCGTCTCGGTCGACGGGGCGCGGTGTTACCTGCCGCTGTCGGCCATGGCCGACGAGCCGCCTCGTTCGGCACGCGACCTCCTGCGCAAAGGTGAGAAACGTACCTTCGTGGTGCAGGCGTTTGACGCCGTCAGGCGCGGCATCGAGGTTGCTCTACCTGGGCACGCGCGTGTGGCCGGCATTCCCACCTCCGAGACGATCGAGGCCGAGATCCACCGGTTGGAAGCACCGTCCGCGACGGCGGCCAAGAAGGGCGCGCCGATCAGGAAGACGGCCGTGGCCAGAGGCGCGGCTACGGTCAGGAAGGCTGCTCTCGACCAAGCGGCTGGTCTGGCCAAGAAGGCGGCCTCGGCCAAAGCGGCTCCGACCAAGAAGGCGGCGACTGCTCAGAAAGCGGCCCCGGCCAAGAAGGCAGCTCCAGCCCAAACGGCAGCTCCGGCAAAGAAAGCGGCCTCGGCCAAGGCGGCTGCGGCCAAAACCCCGGCTGCGGCCAAAACCCCGGCTCCGGCCAAAGCGGCGGCTCCGGTCAAAACGGCGGCGGCCAAGACGCAGCCTCCGGTCAAAACGGCGGCTACGGCCAAAACACCGGCTACGGCCAAAACACCGGCTATGGCCAAAACGGCGGCGGCCAAAACGCAGCCTCCGGTCAAAACGGCGGCTACGGCCAAAACCCCGGCTACGGCCAAAACGCGGCTTGCGGCCAAAACACCGGCTACGGCCAAAACACCAGTGGCCGCCAAAACACCGGCAGCGGCCGGAACGCGGCCTGCGGCCCGGAAGGCGGCTCCCGCCAAAAGGGCGGTCTCCCAAAGTGGGGCGGCGGCCCAGACGAGTGCTCCGGGCCAGAAGGCGGCTGCGGGCAAAGGCCGGGCGCGAGCCGAAAAGTCGATGGCGGCCGGAGAAGCGCCTTTGTCTGGAACGCCGAGCGCGGTAATAAGGACCGCTCCGGCAAGAAGGAGGGCTCCGGCCAAAATGGCGGCCGGGCCAGGGAAGGTGGCTGGGGCGGGAGGGCCGGGCCCAGCCGAGGAGGCGCCCCCAGGGAAAGCGCGGGCTGCGGCCCAAGCGCTCGCTCCGGCCCAGAACGTAGCGCCGGCCGACAACGCCGCCCCGGCCAAAAATGTGGTGGCGGCGAGAAGGCGGCGCACCACGGTCAAAGGGCCCGCTCCGGCCCCGAAGGCAGCCCCGGCCCAAACCCCGGCCGTCAAGGGCACGCCTGCTCCGGCCAATAACGCCGCTGAGCTCGCCAACGCCGCTGAGGTCGCTAAAGAGGCCGTGCGCACGAGGGTGCGCGCACCGCGGGGCGGGGGTGGCGTCAAAGCCCTGGCCGGACCGGAAGCAATGGCGGTCGAGAAGGAGCCGGGGCCACAGAACGGGGCCCGGGGCCGACGCCGGTCGTCAGGCCGGAGAGAGGTGCCTGTTCAGCCCAACGGCGTCACCGGTCACGTTACGGCTGCCGAGCTGACGGCCAAAAGGACCGGCGCCCGGGGGGCGACCGCCAAGAAGGCCGCGGGTAACGGTGCCGGCCCGGTGCCGGCCGCGCCGGTTGGTGAGCCCTCGGTGGCCACGCCGGTCGTCCCACCTGGCGCGCCCACCTCGGGCACCCGCGCCCGTCCGCGTCGTACGGGGCGCCGCGCCGGCGGTTGACCGCTTGGCCGGGCCTGGTGCGGTTGGACGCCGTAGGCCTAGTCCTTAGTAGCCCGTAGGCCTAGTTCTCAGTAGAAGGTCGATGATGGGACGGGCTTGTACAGCCGGCGCCCCGTGAAGCGAGGGTTGACGATCGATATCCACTGGTCCTTGGGCCCGGGGGCCCAGTGCTCGACCGGTTCGGAGCGAGCTTGCAGCGACGCCTTGTCAACGGCGTCGGTTATGTCGGCGCCTTCGCCGGCCACGACGACGTCCCAGCCTTCGTGGGTCGTGGGGTCGATAATGTCGGCCTCGAAGGCCACATGGCCGAGAGGTGCCCGGGACGCCAGCACTTCCGAACCAGTGGCGAAGGCCACCGTACGGCCGTGCAGCACGAAGTTGACGGGAAAGATCTCAGGACGTCCCTGGTCGTTGACCACTGCGACGCGTCCGTACTTGGTCCGCTGCAGCATGGCCAGGCATTCGTCTTCGGTCAGGACCTCCAGGGCTGCGTCTGACATGTCAGCCTCCTTAGGGGGCCTAGCCTATCGTGGTCCCTGGGACCAGCGTCCCTGCCCAAAACTCACGTCCTTCAATCGTTGACGGCTGGCGCCACCGGCAAAGGCACCCGCCATTCGAAGCACGTCCCCCCGCCTTCGGCCGGCGACAGATCCAAACTCCCGCCCAGCAGTTCGGCTCGCGCCCTGGCGTTGGCGATGCCGCTGAGGTGCCCGGGGCTACCAACTCCTACCCCGTTGTCGGTAACGAGGACGCTGAGCTCGTCGTCCAGGGTAATGTCCACCTCCACCCGGGTGGCATGGGCGTGGCGGGCGGCATTGGAGAGGGCCTCCCTCAGCACGGCCACCGCCTCGAGCTGTACGGGCAGGGCGATCTCCCCATCGGCGGCACCATGGAAAGAGACCGACGGGCGGAAGCCCAGCGACTCGGCCGCGTAGGCCAGGGCGTCGAGAGCCTTGGCCCGCAGGCCGGTGCCCGGCGCCGACTCCAGCGCGAATATGGCCTCTCTTATCTCCTTGATGGTGACGTCGAGGTCGTCGACGGTAGAGGCGACCCGGCCCGACGCCTGGGGGTTGTCGATCAGGGCCAGGGCGCCCTGCAGGCGTAGACCGGCCCCGAACAAGCGCTGGATGACCAGGTCGTGAAGGTCGCGGGCAATGCGCTCGCGGTCGGCGGAAATGAGCAGGCGGTCCCGTTCGGAACGCACATTGGCCAGTTCGTAGGCGAGGATGGCCTGGGTGGCCAGAGAGCCGATGGTCTCGTCGGCGTCGGGGCCGAGGAGGGCGGCCTCTTCGCCCAGGATGACCAGCGCCGCCGCCCGGGGCCCGTCCTTGCCCGGCAGGGTCAAGGGGAAAGCCCGGGCGTGCACGCCGGCCCCCCGGTTACTCGCCGCCGTCACCGGTTTGCCCGACGCGATGGCCTGCTTTACCGGTGTGGCTACCTGGTCCGGATGGCCGACCGCGGCCAAGAGGTCACGGTCGCCGTGACTGGCGGCGACACGGGAGTGCTCGTCCTGCACGACCACCAGGGCGGCGGCGTTGGCGTGGGCCAGCTCGGCCGCCCACTTGCAAACCAGGTTTAGGGAGCTCTTGAGGGAGGCCTCCGAGAGGAGACTGAGCCGTATCTCGGCCGTGGCCGCCTGCCAGCGGGCCTGGCGGCGCAGCTGGGCCTCGGCCTCCTTGTGGACGGTGATGTCCCGTACCAGGACCGAGAAACCGGGCTCGTCACCGAGGGCCAGAGGCGACACCGAGATGGCGACGTCGAGGGACCTGCCCTCCCGCCTCTGCCAGCGGGTGTCTTTCGAACGCGGGACGTGGCCGGAACGAGTGTCGTCGAGCAGCTCCTCGAGGACGGGGTCGTCGGGGAAAAACAGGCCGATATGGCGCCCTACGACCTCATCGGGGCTGAAGCCGAACATGGCTTCGGCGCCTGGGTTCCAGCTGGTGATCACGCCCCGGTGCGACATGGAAAAAATGCCGTCGGCGGAGGACTGTACGATGGCGGCCAGCTGGGCTTGTGCCGACTGGGCCGTCTTGCGCTCGGTTATGTCGCGGATGGCGGCCACCACCAGTCCCCCGTCGCCGCCTATAGGGGCGAGGCTGATGTCGACGGGGAACTCGCTGCCGTCCTTGCGCCGGGCGTAGAGGTCGAGGCCCGCCCCCATGGCCCGGGTCCGGGGATCGGCAGAGTACTCGCTACGGCGCTTGCGATGGGAGTGGCGGAAGCGCTCGGGGACTAGGAGCTCCACGGACTTGCCCTGCATCTCCTCGGCCCCGTACCCGAAGAACGCCTCCGTGCGCTCATTGACCGAAACGATCGTCCCTTTGCCGTCCACGGCCACCGCGGCATCGGGCATCAGCGACAAGAAGGTCGTGAGCATGTCCGAGCCCTGGGGCAGGGTCACGCCCGGCGGTAGGCTCACGGGCTCGGGGGCGTCGTCAGCCGCCTCCGCCTCGAGCACCATTGCGACCTTCAATGGTAGCGGAAGGCCCTGCGCCTCGGCATTTTGGGTCATTCGGCCCTGCCCCGGGCCCCCTCGGCGCGCCCAACATAGGTCGTGATGGTCACGAGCCCGACGGTCGAGCCTCCTACGGTGACCGAGAACCCGGGCCCGCCGAGGCTCTCCGCCGAACGGTGCCGTTCGCTCCTGGCCGCCGCCTCGGGTGGCCACTTGGCCCTGTCGCAGGGCGCGTTGCCGCTCGTCGTCCCCGTGACCTGCTCCGTGGACGGCGATGACCTACTGGTGCGCGCCGGTCTGGGGCTGATCGGGAAGGTCCCGGCCCAGCCGGGGGTCGTCGCCTTCCAGACCGAAGGCACGAGCCCGGACGGCAGCTGGTGGTGGGAGATCCTGGTCCAGGGGCGGGCCGAGGTGCTGGACGAACGGCGGCCCGGCCCCGGGGGCAAGTTCCCGCCCCCCCTGCCTCTGGTCGACCAGAGCATGACGACGGCGCTTCGGATAAGCATGGAATTGTTCACTGGACGGCAGTACAGCAGCACCGCCGGGCAATCAAAGGAGACTGTGGAATGAGCGTTGACCTCGTAGGTACTGGACGCTGGGCCCGGGACGTGGTCCTGGTCGACGGCTCGACCGCGTGCATACGCACGGTCAGGCCCGAAGATGGGCCGTCATTGTCCGACCTGCACGCCCGCCTGTCCCAGGAAACGGTCCGGCTGCGTTACCTCGGCGCCCACCCCCGGCTGTCGGAAAACGAATTGGCAGGCCTGCTCAAAACCGACGCCGACCTATGCGTGCTGGTGGTGGAAAGAGGCAACCAGCTCATCGCCTGTGCCCAGTACGACCGGGTGCCGGGTGGTGACGTGGCCGAGGTGGCCTTTGTCGTCGACGACGCTCACCAGGGCCTCGGTGTGGGCACCTTGTTGCTCGAGTACCTGGCCCACGAGGGCCGCCGGCACGGGCTCAAGCGGTTCGCGGCCGACACGTTCTTGGAAAACGACCAGATGGTGCAGGTTTTCCGCGACGCCGGTTTTACCCAGCGTTCGCGGCTCGAGTCCGGCGTTATCCGTGTCGTCATGGACATCGCCCCTACCGAGGAAGCCCTGGCTGCCCTCTACGAGCGCGACCGCAAAGCCGCCGCCCGCAGCATGGAGCGGTTGCTGCGTCCCCGCTCGGTGGCCGTTATCGGGGCTTCCCGGACGAGGGGGACGGTGGGCCACGAACTGGTGCGCAACCTCCTCAACGCCGACTTCCAGGGCCCGGTGTACCCGGTCAACCCGACCGCCACCCACATCGCCAGCTTGCCCTGTTTCCCGACTATCGAAGCCGTCCCCGGTGAGGTGGACCTGGCTGTGGTGGCCGTCCCGGCCAAGTCGGTGCCCGAGGTCGTCCAGGCGTGCGGGCGCAAAGGGGTCGGCGCCCTGGTCGTGGTGTCCTCCCACTTCGCCGAGGACGGCGCCGCCGGTGCCCAGTTGGAACGGGAGGTGGCCCGCCTGGCCCACTCCTACGGCATGCGCGTGGTCGGTCCCAACTGCTTCGGCGTGCTCAACACCGACCCCGAGATCTCGATGAACGCCACCTTTGCCAAGGACACGCCCACGGCCGGGCACCTTGGCTTTGCTTCTCAGTCCGGTGGCCTCGGCATCGCCATCCTGGCCGAAGCCAACAAGCGCGGGATCGGCCTGTCGAGCTTCGTTTCCATGGGCAACAAGGCCGACGTGAGCGGCAACGACCTGCTTTCGTGGTGGTTCGAGGACGACGAGACCGCCGTCGCCCTTTTGTACCTCGAGTCCTTTGGCAACCCCCGCAAGTTCGCCCGCCTGGCCCGCCAGTTCAGCCGGTCCAAGCCCATCGTGGCGGTGAAGGGGGGCCGCACGGCGGTGGGCAGCCGGGCCGCCTCCTCGCACACGGCCGCTTTGGCCAGTTCGGACGAAACGGTGGCGGCGCTGTTCCGCCAGACAGGGGTAATACGGGTCGACACCATCGAAGAGCTGTTCGATGTGGCCCAGGTGGTCGGCTCCCAGCCTCTGGGCCACGGCTTGCGGGTGGCGGTGTTGAGCAACGTCGGCGGCCCGGGCGTGCTCGCCGTCGACGCCTGCGTCAGCAACGGCCTCCAGGTCCCGGAGTTCTCGGCCGAGCTCCAGCACCAGATCGCCGAGCTTTGCCCTCGCAACGGAGGGGTGGCCAACCCGATCGACCTCGGCGCCGAAGCCAGCGCCCCCATGTACGAGAGCGTTCTCGGGCTGCTCCTGGCCAGCGACGAGGTGGACGCCGTGATGGTCAACTTCACCCCGCCCCTGGTCACCAGGAAGACCGAAGACATCGCCAAGGCCATCGTGGCCGCCGTCGACCGGGCCGCGGGCGGCGCCCAGGGGGACGGGGCCGGCAATGCTCCCCATGGGGGCGAGGAGCCCCCGGTCCTCAAACCGGTGGTGGCCAGCCTTCTCGGTGCCGAAGCGTCTGGGCAGGCCGTCTTGCAGACGGCCCGTTACCCCGTGCCCAGCTACATCTATCCCGAGACGGCCGTCAGGGCGCTGGCCAACTCCTTGCGCTACGGGGAGTGGCGGCGCCGGCCCCAGGGGGTCGTCCCTGCGCTCGAGGACGTGGACGTCAACGAAGCTCGCCGGCGCCTGCCCCATGACGGGGCGGCGGGAGGCGCCATGGTCTCGGGCTGGGTGACCGGTACCGCGGCCATGGACGTCCTGGCTGCCTTCGGCGTGCCCGTCCTGCGCACCGTCGAGGCCTACAGCGCCGAAGAGGCGGGCAAGTGGGCCGAAGAGATCGCCGCCCCGGTGGCCGTCAAGGTGCTCGGCCCGGTGCACAAGAGCGAGGGCGGTGGGGTAAAGCTGGGCGTTCAGGGCCACGATGCCGTCGTGGAGGCCTACGAAGCGATGCGCCAGGCCTTCGGCGGGTCGATGACGGGCGTCCTGCTCCAGCCCATGGCCCCCCCGGGAGGCATCGAAACGATCGTCGGGGCCATAGAGGACCCGGCCTTCGGTCCCCTGGTCGTTTTCGGCCTGGGAGGGATAACCGTGGAGATCCTGGGTGACCACGTGAGCCGTCTGGCCCCCCTCACCGACCTGGACGCCCGCGAGATGGTGACCGGGCTGCGGGGGTCGAAGCTGCTCAGCGGCTACCGGGACATGCCGGCCGTGGACGTCGACGGGCTGGTCCAGGTGCTGCACCGGGTAAGCCGGCTGGTAGAGGACATGCCCGAGGTAGCTGAGCTCGATTGCAACCCCGTCATCGTCACGCCCCAAGGCGCGGTGGTGGTGGACGCCCGCCTACGGGTCGACACCGAGGCGGCCCGGCCGTTGGTGGAGGACACCCGCCACCTTCACTGATCCGGCACTGGTCCGGCACTGGTCCGGCCCTGGCCGGCACTAACCCCGCTTTTTCGGGCCGGGGGGACGGCTACATCGTCCCCTGGGCACCGGCAGCTACATCGCCCCCTGGGCACCGGCCACAGCTACCTGCCCCAGGCTGATCCCCCCGTCATTGGGGGGGACGCGCCGGGCTAGCAGCACTACGAAGCCCTCTTGTTCCAGCCCGGCGGCGGCGCGCTCGGTCAGCAGGACGTTCTGGAACACCCCTCCGCTGAGGGCGACGGTGGCGAGCCCACCGGTCAGTTCCCGGGCTCGCCGGCACGCCGCCACCACCGCCGCGGCCAAGCCATTGTGAAAACGCGCCGCCACCACGTCACGCCCGGCCCCCGCGGCAAGGTCTTCCACCACGGCGCGTACCAGCGCCGTGCCCTCCAATTGAAAAGGACTTGAGCCGCGGATGGGCACGGCGTAGGCACCGCCCTCGCCGGGGTGGGCCAGCTGCTCGAGCTCTATGGCCGCCTGGCCCTCGTAGTTGACGGCGTCGCGGCCGCACACCAAAGCCGAGACGGCGTCGAAAAGCCGCCCGGCGCTGGAGGTCATGGGACTGGCGGTCCCCGTCCGGGCCATGGTCACGACGGGCTGCCATCTGGCTTCGTGGCGATGGGCCACGGGCAGGTCGGGAGGGCTCCCTTCGTAAGCGCGGTCCAAATAAGCCGCCGCCATGCGCCAGGGTTCCTTGATGGCGGCGGTGCCGCCGGGCATGGCCACGGCTTCGAGGTGACCGAGACGTTCGCAGCTGGACAGGGTGGCGCGCAGGATCTCGCCTCCCCACAAAGACCCGTCGGTCCCGAGCCCCAAGCCGTCGAAGGCGACCCCGATGGCCGGCCCTGTCTCATCGTTGTCCACCAGGCACGAGGCGATATGGGCGTGGTGGTGCTGGACGCCCACCAGCTCGGCGCCGCTACGCCCCAGGTCCATGGCGTACTTGGTGGAAAGGTACTCGGGGTGCAGGTCATGGGCGACCACTTCGGGGTGCACGTCGAACAGGCGGCTGAAGTGCCGTATGCCCTCGGTGAACGATCTCAGCGTCTCGTAGTTCTCCAGGTCGCCGATGTGATGGGACACGAAAGCGCGCCGTCCCTGGGCCAGGCAGAAGGTGTTCTTCAGCTCGGCGCCGCACGCCAGCACCGGGCGGAGCAGCTCCCGGGGCAGCGCCAGCGGTTGGGGCACGTACCCCCGGGACCGCCGCAGCAGGGTGGCGCCGCCTCGCACGACGCGCGTGACCGAGTCGTCTGTGCGCACATGGATGGGCCGGTCGTGAGTGAGGAAGGCGTCGGCGATGCCGCTCAGCCGGGCCCGGGCCTCGTCGTCGAGGAAGGCGATGGGCTCGTCCGAAATGTTGCCGCTGGTGAGGACGAACGGTTCCCCCAGGGCGCGGGCGAGCAGGTGGTGGACGGGCGTGTACGGCAGCATCAGGCCGAGCTGCCGGTTGCCGGGGGCGACCGAGGGGGCGATGCCGGGGCTGCCGGCCGGCTCGGCTGAGGGGGCCCGGCGGGCCAGGAGCACGATGGGCCGGCGGGGGCTCTCCAGGAGACGTTGTTCGAGCTCGTCCATCTGGCAGAGCTGCCGGGCCATGCGTGTGCCGAGGACCATCACCGCGAAAGGCTTGTCCTCCCGCTGCTTGCGCGAGCGCAGCGCGGCGGCGGCGCTTTCGGAAGACGCCCGCACGGCGAGGTGGAAGCCGCCCAATCCCTTCACGGCGACGACCTGGTCCTGGCGCAGGAGGGCCACTGCCCGTCCCAGTGCGCCCTCTCTATCGCCGAGGGAGGCCCCGTCCCTGTCGTCGATCGGGGCCCCGGCTGCGTCGACCAGGCTTAGCACGGGGCCGCAGACGGGACAGCAGGTGGGCTGGGCGTGGTAGCGGCGGTCGTCGGGGTCAGAGTACTCACGCTCGCAGTCGGCGCACATCCCAAAGCCGGCCATGGTGGTGTTGGGCCGGTCGTAGGGGACGTCGCGCACGATGGTGAAGCGGGGCCCACAATTGGTGCAGTTGATGAACGGGTACAGGTAACGACGGTCGGCGGGGTCGAACAGCTCGGCCAGGCAGTCGGCGCAGGTGGCCGTGTCGGCCGACACCAGGGCCCGGCGGGAGCCGGCGGGGTCGCTGGGCGAGATGACGAACCCGCTCCCGCCGGAGGGGGCGAGGGGGCTGGTCTCTACCCGCTCTATGACGCATAGCGGGGGAGCATCGCTCTCCAAGCGGGACAGGAACGTGGCGATGGCCTCAGGTGCGCCCTCCAGGTCTATGAACGCCCCGGCCATGTCGTTGCGCACGGACCCCGCCAAGCCCAGGGCCGTGGCCAGGTTGCGGACAAAAGGGCGGAAACCCACGCCCTGGACGATGCCCTCCACCCTTATGGAGACCCGTTGTGCCCTAAGGCCGCCCGTCATTGGTGAACCGTCATTGGTGAACCGTCATTGGTAACGCGTCGCTCGGTAACGATGGAGGCCCGTAGAGATGGAGGCGGGGACCTCAGCAGATCCGGGGAAGAGGGTCGCCTACCAGCATGTCGACGACCCGGGCACCGCCGAAGCCGGTGTTCTCCAGCACGAGACCGGCCGGCTCGGGCGCCACTTCCCCGATGATGACGCTTCCCGCGCCCAACGGGTGGGCACGCATGGCTCCCAGGGCGGCCGCCGCCGCCTCCTTGGCCACCACCACGACCATGCGCCCTTCACAGGCGACGTAAAGGGGGTCGAGGCCCAACAGCTCGCATACCCCGGCCACCTCGGGCCGGACGGGCAGCGCTGTCTCTTCCAGGACCACCGCCACCCCGCTGGCCCCGGCCACCTCGTTGAGCACAGTGGCGACACCCCCGCGGGTGGCGTCACGCAGGACGTGAACGGCGCTCCCGGCCGCGTCGAGCAGCACGCTCACCAGCCCGTTGAGCGGGGCGGTGTCGGAAACGACGTCGGCTGAGATCCCGAGCGTCCCCCGGGCGAGCATCACGGCGGTGCCGTGGTCGCCGATGGGGCCCGACACCAGGACCTGGTCCCCGGGGCGGGCGGCGGCGGCCGAGATGGACGTGGCCCGGGCGTCCACCAGCCCGATCCCGGCCGTGTTGACGTAGCAGCCGTCACCTTTGCCCCGCTCGACCACCTTGGTGTCGCCGGTGACGATCGGCACCCCGGCGGTATTGGCGGCGGCGCCCATGGCCGCCACCACCCGTTCCAGGTCAGCCACCGGGAAGCCCTCCTCGATGATGAAGCCGGCCGACAGGGCCAAGGGCTGGGCGCCGCACGCCGCCAGGTCGTTGACCGTGCCGTTGACGGCCAGGTCGCCCAGGCACCCGCCGGCGAAAAAGATGGGTGAGACCACGAAAGAGTCTGTCGTGAAGGCCACGGGGTACCCGGCCACGCTTACCACCGCCCCGTCGTTGAGCGGGGCCAGCATGGGGTTGCCGAACGCTTCCAGGAAGACCGCCTCGACCAGGGCGTGGCTCGCTTTTCCGCCCGCCCCGTGGGAGAGGTTGACCACGGTGGCGCCGAAGGCTCTTTTTGGCCCGCTTGTCACGACCGGGCCTTGGCCCGGGGCCGTTCCAGGTTGACGCGACCGAAGTTGTAGTACGCCGCGCACGCCCCTTCGCTCGAGACCATGCACGTGCCGATGGGTTTTTCGGGTGTGCACGCCTTACCGAACACGCGGCATTCCCATGGGCGCAGGCGGCCCCTCAGCACTTCTCCGCACTGGCACGCCCGGGGGTCGGCGACGCGCACCCCGGGGACGTCGAAGCGTCCCTCGGCGTCGAAGGCGCTGAACTCGTCCCGCAGCCGCAACGCCGACCACGGTATAGAACCCAGGCCGCGCCACTCGAAATGGGGCCGCGGTTCCATGGTGGCGGCGATCACTTCGACCGCCCTGCGGTTACCTTCCCAGGTGACGACCCGGCTGTACTGGTTTTCCACCTCGGCCCGGCCCTCGACCAGTTGGCGGACCACCAGGTAAACGGCCTGGAGCACGTCCAGGGGCTCGAAGCCGGCCACGGCCACGGGCTTGCCGTACTCGCGGGCGATGGGCTCGTAGGGCCGGCAACCGATGACGGCGGAAACATGGCCGGGCCCTATGAAGCCGTCGATGTCGACGTCGGCGGCGTCGAGGATGGCCCGCAAGGGAGGGATTATGGTGACGTGGTTGCAAAAAACGGAGAAGTTGGGCACGCCCATGTTCTTGGCCCGCAACAGGGTGAGGGCCGTCGAGGGGGCCGTAGTCTCGAAACCAATGGCCATGAACACGACCTGGCGGTCGGGCTCGTTGAGGGCCAGCTGCAAGGCGTCCAGGGGCGAGTAAACGACCCTGACGTCGGCCCCCGCCGCCTTGGCGTCGAGAAAAGAGCCGTGGCCGCCGGGCACCCGCAACATGTCGCCGAAACAGGCCAAGGTCACGCCGGCGGTGCGGGCGATGGCGATGGCGTCGTCCACCCGGCCCATGGGTATGACGCACACAGGGCAGCCCGGCCCGTGCACCAGCTCGACGGAGGGCGGAAGATGGTGCTCCAGGCCGTGCTTGTAGATCGTGTGGGTGTGGCCGCCACAGATCTCCATGATCTTGTAGCGCCGGTCCGGCGGGCACAGCTCGGCGATGCGCACCGCCAGGGCCTCCGCCTTGTCCCGGTCCCGGAACTCGTCGACGAAGCGCACGGCCGCTAGGCCTCCCCGGGCGCCGACGTCCCGGAGCGGGCCATGGCGTCGAGCTCGTCGGCGTAAGCCTTGGCCATGCCCTCGAGCATGGCCAAGGTCTGAGCGGCCTCGAGCTCGTCAAGTTTGGCCAGAGCGAAACCGACGTGGATGAGCACCCACTCGCCGGCCCGCAGGTCCTCGCCCTCGAGGAGAGCGACGTTGACCCGCCGGCGGGCGCCGCTCACCTCGACCCAGGCGTGCTCGGAGCCGTCGTTGAGCACTTCGATGACTTGTCCTGGGATCCCGAGGCACATCATCAGCCACAGTAGGCGGCCCGTAGCCCTCCCGTCAGGGTCATAGGTCCCAGCGCTTAGGGGCCCCCGAAAGGCTTCACAAGCCCAGGAGGCGGGCGCCGAGCTCGATGTTCAAGCCCAGCACGGCCACCACGACGGCCAGGGTGACCGTGGCCTGCACCTTGTGCAAGCGGTACGGGGCCGGCAGGGCCTTGTGCGCCAGGGCCAGCAGGAACCCGAGGACCACGGGCAGCAACAGGGCGTTGCCCACCTCGATGGCCACAGACAGGCGCACGGGCGAACCGACCACCAGGGTGAGGCCCGCGGCCAGGGCCAGCGAAGCGACGTAAACCCCGTAAAACAAGGGAGCCTGGGTGGCCCGGCAATTGAGGCTGCGGCGCGCCCCGGTCAGTTCGGCGAAGCCCCACGCCGCCGCCAGGCTGACGACGATGGCGGCCACCATGGCGGCGCCGGCCATGCCGAGGCCGAAGGCGAGCTTGCCGGCGGCGGTGCCGAGGTAGGGCACGAGCGCCGCCGAGATGGCTTGCACGCTGGTCAGCGTCCCGCCCGTTCTCACGCTGTGGCTATGGCCGTGGAGGGTGGCGGCCGTGGCCACCAGCACGGCGATCATCACCACCTGGGTGATCACGGCGCCCACGGCGGTGTCCACCCGCCCGGCCCGCAGGTTTTGGCGCCGGAGCCCTTTGTCGACCACGGCGGCCTGCTGGTAGAAGATCATCCAGGGCATGATGACCGCGCCCACGTTGGCCGCCACCAGAGGTAGGTAGCCCCCCCTTCCCAGCGGCCCCAGGGAAAAGAAGCTGGAGGCGGCGGCGTGCAGGCTCGGGTGGGCGCGGAGGGCGGCGAACAGGAACGCCAGTTCGAACAAGCCCAGGGCGAGCCCGATCCGCTCGACCCGCCGGTAGCTCCCCGACATCACCACCAGCGCCAGGAAGACGGCGGCCGCGGGGACCGTCACCCGGGGCGAAATACCCTCCATAAGCCCCACGCCGGCCAGGCCAGCCAGTTCGGTCACCAGGGCCCCGGTCGTGCTCACCAGGAGCAAGACGACGGACAGGACGGCCCATTTCTGGCCGAAGCAATCTTTTACCAGCTCGGCATGCCCTTTGCCGGTGGCGATGCCGAGCCGCACCGTCAGCTCCATGACGAGGTACAGGACGGGGATCAGCCCCACCTCCAGGGGCAGCAGCGAATAGCCCCAACTGGCTCCCGACTGTGCCGCGGTGACCACGCTGCCAGCATCGGTGTCGGCCAGCATCACCATCAGGCCCGGCCCGATGGCGGCGAAGAAAACCACCAGGGCCAGGGCGCGGCGGCGCCCGGCCCGGCGGGCCGGAGGGGCGGCGACCAGGCCCGGATCTGGGGGGCTGGCCACGGCCGCGGAGGCCACGGCCGCGGAAGCCCCGGTGGGCGAGGGCGCGGAGAGGCCCAGGAGGCGGTTGCCTCCGCCGTCGTCCCTGCTCAACATCAGGGGCAGAAGGTTCTGGTCGGCCATATTGGAGATACCTAATCCAATTTTTAAGGCTTTCCTACGTGCCTGTCATGGTGCCCAACTGCTCGAATCGATGGGACCTTCGGCCCCCGCTTGTCCCGGGCTGGCTAAGTTAGCTTTGGTTTACAAGCCGTAGCGACCCGGCAGGGCCACAGGAGGCTAATGAATGGCTGAGACCACACTTGTGTCACCGACTCCCCGCAGCGACGACAAGCGTTGGCGGCAGGTGGACGTCCGGATGCGGCGCCTCGGGTACCGGCCCGACGGCCTCATCGAGGTGTTGCACACCACTCAGGAAGTCTTCGGCTACCTCGACGACGACGCCCTCGCCTACGTGGGGGAGTCCCTCCGTGTACCGCCGAGCAAGGTCTACGGGGTGGCGACCTTTTATTCGTACTTCACGCTCAAGCCTCAGGGCGAGCACACCTGTGTGGTGTGCACGGGCACCGCTTGCTACATAGGCGGCGCCGCCGCCCTCCTGGACGAGGTCGGCCGGACGCTCGGCGTCGAAGCGGGCAGCACCACTGCGGACGGCAACGTGTCCGTGCTCAAGGCCCGTTGCCTGGGCGCGTGCAGCCTGGCGCCGGCGGTGGTCATAGATAACGAAGTGCACGGCAAGATGACCCCCGCCGGGCTGAAGACGCTACTGGAGGCGTTGTGAGCGGCGCCGGCGAGACGGGCGCCGCTACGAAGTCAGTCAGCGAACCAGCGAGGACAGCCAGCGAGGCGGGGTTGGAGCACCGCCGGCGCCGCCAGCAGGAGCGGCTTGTCCCGTCCGGCCCGGTACGCGCCTCGGCCAACGTGTGCCTGGCCGCGGGGTGCCTGTCGATGGGTTCCGACCTTCTCTTCGACGCCGTACGGGACCGCGTCGTGGCCGCCGGGCTAGACGACGTGGCCGTGCGCAGGGTCGGTTGCCTGGGACTGTGCGCAGCCGGGCCGCTGGTCGAGGTACCCGAAGGGCACCGGCTCTTCGAGCACTGCAAGGCCGACGACCCGGCCTCGGTGGACCTTCTGATGGCCAACCTGGCCGGCCCGGTGACCGGCGGCCGCGACGTCGACGACGACCCCTTTTTCTCCCACCAGGTCAAGGTGGTATTGGAGCATTGCGGGCGCGTTGACCCCGAAAGCATCGGGGACTATGTAGCGGCGGGCGGCTACGAGGCCCTGCGTAAGGCCGTGACGGATATGACGCCCGACGACGTTGTGCGCGAAGTTGTCCGCAGCGGGCTGCGGGGCCGGGGAGGGGCGGGGTACCCTACCGGCCTCAAGTGGAGGACGGTCGCCCTGGCGGCGACCTCGGGGACAAAGTACATCGTGTGCAATGCCGACGAGGGCGACCCCGGGGCCTTCATGGACCGCAGCCTCCTGGAGAGCTGCCCCCAGCAGGTGCTCGAGGGGATGGCCATAGCCGGTTATGCCATCGGGGCCAACAGTGGGTTCGTCTACGTCCGCGCCGAGTACCCCCTGGCCGTGAAGCGGCTGAGCACGGCCATCCGCCAGGCCGAACATGCCGGGTACCTGGGCCGGGACATAGCGGGCACCAGGTTCGGCTTCTCGGTCGAGGTGCGCATCGGTGCCGGTGCCTTCGTCTGTGGCGAGGAGACGGCGCTCATAGCGTCGATCCAGGGGAGCCGGGGGTCGCCCAGGCCCAGGCCTCCCTACCCGGCGGCTTCGGGGCTCTGGGGCTCGCCCACCCTCATCAACAACGTCGAGACCTTTGCCAATATCCCCTCGATCGTGACCCGGGGCGGTGAGTGGCTGAGCTCGATCGGCACGGAGCGTTCCAAGGGCACCAAGGTGTTCGCCCTCACCGGGGCCGTGGCCAACATCGGCTTGATCGAAGTGCCCATGGGCCTGACCCTGCGCCAGATCGTTTTCGAGATCGGCGGAGGACTGGCCGAGGGCAGGAGCTTCAAGGCCGTGCAGACCGGGGGCCCCTCCGGGGGCTGTATACCGGAGCAGCTGCTGGACATGCCCGTCGACTATGAGACCTTGCAGGCGGCGGGGTCGATCATGGGCTCGGGCGGCATGATCGTGATGGACGACTCGACCTGCATGGTAGACGTGGCCAAGTTCTTCATGGACTTCTGCCGGGAGGAGTCGTGCGGGAAGTGCCCCCCCTGCCGGGTAGGCACCGAGGAGATGTACCGTCTGCTCGACAAGATCAGCCGGGGCCAGGCCACCCGTGCCCACCTGGCGCGCCTCGAGAGCCTGGCCGGCATGGTGAAGGCGACCAGCTTGTGCGGCCTGGGCCAGGGCGCGCCCAACCCGGTGGTCTCGACCCTGCGTTACTTCCGGGACGAGTACCTGGCCCACATAGATGACCGGGTGTGCCCGGCCGGGAAATGCCCCATCGAGGCCGGCGCGGCCGCCGTGACCTGGGGGACGCCCGACCTGGTCAGTACCGGCCCGACGCGCACTGGCGGAGGTGGCGAATGAGCGAGGTAAAGACCCTTGTCATCGACGGCAAGGACGTGGCCGCCAGTTCCGGTCAGTCCGTGTTGTCGGCGGCGCTGGAAAACGACATACGCATCCCCAGCCTTTGTCATATGGAGGGCCTTTCGGACATAGGCGCCTGCCGCCTGTGCATGGTCGAGGTGGAAGGTTCGCCCAAACTTCTCCCCGCCTGCACCACGGCCGTCGAGGAAGGGATGAAGGTCACCACGCAGTCGGAGGACCTGCTTGCCTACCGCCGCAAGATAATCGAGCTCTACTTCCTGGAGCGCAACCACATCTGTGCGGTGTGCGTGGCCAACAAGCATTGCGAGCTTCAGGACCATGCCCAAAGGTTCGGCATCACCCACTTCGAACTTACGCCGCTGCACCCTGAGTTGGAAGTCGACGCCACCCACGAGCGCTTCATCCTGGACCACAACCGTTGCATACTGTGCACGCGTTGCGTGCGGGTCTGCGACGAGGTCGAGGGCTCGCACACCTGGGACATCGCTGGCCGCGGCATCAACGCCCGGGTGGTGAGCGACGGGGGCACGCCCTGGGGCAGCTCCACCACCTGCACGAGCTGCGGCAAATGCCTGCAGGTGTGCCCCACCGGCGCCCTGTCGGAGAAGGGCCGGTCGGTGGCCGAAGCCAAGGAGCGCCGGCCTTACCTGCCTTACCTTGTGGCCGCCCAAAGGCGGGCTAGATGAGCGACGATGGAGGGGAGACCGTGGCAAAGGCCAAATTGGCGACGATCTGGTTGGACGGTTGCTCCGGTTGTCACATGTCGTTCCTGGACATCGACGAGCGCCTGCTCTTATTGGCCGAGCGAGCCGAGCTGGTCTACGGGTGCCTGGTCGACGCCAAGGAGTTCCCCGAGGGCGTCGACGTAACGCTGGTGGAGGGGGCGGTAAGTTCGTCCGACGACCTGCGCAAGATCCGCGAAGTCCGAGAGCGCAGCCGCGTGGTCGTTTCCCTGGGCGACTGCGCCGTTACCAGCAACGTGCCCGGCATGCGCAACCCCTTTGGGCCCCAGGCCGTCTTGGAGCGGGCGTACCTTGAGAACGCCACGTTGAACCCGCAAATACCTACAGACGTGCCGGCCCTACTGGCCGAGTCACTTCCCGTGCACGCTTACGTGCCGGTGGACGTCTTCGTGCCTGGGTGCCCGCCCTCGGCCGACCGTATATTCGAGGTGGTCGTGGGCCTGCTCGACGGGCACGTGCCCGACAGCGTCCCCAAGGCCCGCTTCGGCTGATCTGGGAGGAAAAGTGAGCGAGATCGTTATTGAACCGGTGACCCGGATCGAGGGTCACGCCAAGATCACCGTCTTTTTGAACGAGGCGGGGCAAGTCCGCGACGCCCACTTCCACGTCACCCAGTTCCGGGGCTTCGAGCGCATAGCCCAGGGCCGGCCGATGTACGAAATGCCGTCGCTGATGGCCCGTATCTGCGGTATCTGCCCGGTCAGCCACCTCATTTCCTCGGCTAAAGCGTGCGACGAGATCCTGGGCGTCGCCGTGCCGCCGGTGGCCGTGAAGTTGCGCCGCGTCATGAACCTGGCCCAGATCGTGCAGTCCCACGCCCTCAGTTTCTTCCACCTGTGCTCGCCCGACCTGCTTCTCGGGTTCGACTCCGACCCGGGCAAACGCAACATCCTGGGGGTGGTGGAAAAGGCGCCGGAAATGGCTCGGGACGGCATCGCCCTGCGCCGGTTCGGCCAGGAGATAATTGAGAGGCTCGGCGGTAAGCGGGTCCACCCGGCCTGGGTCGTCCCTGGAGGAGTGAGCGCCCCCCTGAAGGCCGACCAGCGCGACGCCATCTTGGCCACAGTGCCCGATGCCCACGCCCGGGCGGTGCGAGCGCTCGAGTGGTACAAGGAGAACATGGCTTCCTGGGTCACGGAGGCGGCCGTGTTCGCCAACTTCCCGAGCTTGTTCATGGGCCTTGTCCACGACAGCGGTCACGCGGCCTACTCCGACGGTGACCTGCGCATCGTGGGCAGCGACGGCGTGGTGCACCTGGACCGGGGGGACCCGCGAGCCTATTCGGACTACTTCGGCGAGGCCGTCGAGCCGTGGACCTTCCTCAAGTTCCCTTACTACAAGCCCATGGGGTACCCAGAGGGCATGTACCGCGTGGGCCCGTTGGCCCGGGTCAACGTGGTCGACCAGCTGGGGACGCCGGCCGCCGACGCCGAACTGGCCGAGTTCAGGTGGCGCCTGGGCCGGTACCCGAGCAGCTCGTTCCATTACCACTGGGCCCGGTTGATCGAGATCCTGCACTGCATCGACGTGGTAGGAGAGCTCATGTCCGACCCGGACATCCTCGGCGAGGACGTGAGGGCGCATGCCGCCATCAACCGGCGTGAAGGAGTGGGGGTGTCCGAAGCGCCCCGGGGCACACTGTTCCACCATTACCGGGTGGACAAGGACGGTGTCGTGGTGTGGGCGAACCTTATCATCGCCACCGGCCACAACAACCTGGCCATGAACCAAGGCGTGCTGCAGGTGGCCCGCCATTACATCAAGGGCAACGACGTTGAGGAAGGGATGCTGAACCGGCTGGAGGCCGTCATACGGGCGTTCGACCCGTGCCTGTCGTGCTCGACCCACGCCGTCGGCCAGATGCCGCTGCAGGTCGAGATCGTGGGCGCGGAGGGACAAGTCGTGCGCCGCATCGACCGGTCCGGCGGGTAACCGAGGCGGGAAATGGCCTCGTCCAAAGTCTTCGTCGTGGGCTACGGCAACTCGTTGCGCGGCGACGACGGCGTTGGGCAGGAGGTGGCGAAGATCCTGCTGAGACAGAAGGACCGTTTGCCGGTGCTGGCCGGCGCCGATGTCGCTTGGTCCCATCAGCTGGTGCCGGAGATGGCGCTCGACCTGTCCCGGGCCGACTTCGCCGTGTTCGTGGACGCCGCCTGCGACCACCACCCCGCCGGTTCCGTGGCTGTCCGGCGGCTGCCGCCGCCCGTCCCGGGCCCGGGACGTACCCGTGGCTCGCCCACCAGTTGCTGGGAGGACCTCGACCCGGGAGGCCTGTTGGCACTGACGCTCGAGCTCTACGGGGAGGCACCCCCGGCGGCTCTGGTAACGGTCGGGGTACCGGTGACGGGCTGGGGTACGGCCCTGTCGCCCGTGGTCCGGGCGGCCGTGCCCCGGGCGGCGGCGGCCGTCCGCTTGGCGATAGCGGCGAGGACGTGGGAGCCGGCGCACCGGCGCCGGGCCGAGTGCGGAAGAGGAAGGGACCACAATGCATGAGATGTCACTGGTCGAGGACCTGGTGACCGAGTGCCGCCGGCGCGCCAGGGGCCGTACGGTCCTCGAGGTGTGGGTCCGCTGCCCGGTGAGCGTCGACTCCGGTGAGCTGGCGGACAACTTCAGCTTCCTGACCTCGCAGCCCACCGGCGTCGGGGAGGGAGCGTCGCTCCGCCAGGCCCGGCTCAAACTGGTGACGACGCCGCTGTTCATGTCCTGTCCGTGCGGGTTCGAGGGGGAGCTGGGCGATGGTGAGTTTGCCGGCCACATAGGCATTTGCCCTGAGTGTGACCGAGTGGCGGAGCTGGACGCGGCATTGGAGCTGGTGGCGATGAGCTATGCCGACATGGAGCCCTTCGGCCCCGACTGAAGGACCAAGTGCTCTAACCCTGGGCTGGGCCCCCCCGCTAGATGTTGTTAGAGGACGGTTCAGCCAGATAAAAGGAGCCGGAAATGAAAGTTTGGATCGAGCAGGAGTTCTGTACCGGGGACGCTCTCTGTGGGGAACTGTGCCCGGACGTGTTTGAGATCCACGACGATTCGCTTGCTTATGTCAAGAGCGACGACGGCGTCAAGGCCGGCTTCGCCACGATGATAGTGCCCGATGAGCTGGAGTCCGCCGTGTTGGACGCCCAGGCTCAATGCGCGGGCGAATGCATCTACGTCGAACGCTGATACCTTCGGTCTAAACCCGCGGCCCGGCCTCTCAGGAGCAGGCCCGCGGGCCGCTCAGGTGCCCTCAGTTTGGTCAGATTTCTGCCCTGACTTGGACCTGGCCGCGTACACCGCCGCCTCGGTGCGGCGCGAGAAGCCCATTTTGGCCAGCAGGTTGGAGACGTAGTTCTTCACCGTCTTTTCGGCCAGGAACATCTCCGCGCCGATCTGGCGGTTGGTCTTGCCCTCGGCTATCAGGTCCAGGATGCGGCGCTCCTGGGGCGAAAGGCGGGCGATCCGCTCGTCTTCCTGCTTGCCCCGCAAGCGCTCCATGACGCTGGCGGTGAGGGCCGGGTCTATGAGGGACTGGCCGGCGGCAACGCGGCGGACGGCGGAGACGAGCTCAGGGCCTCGGATCTGCTTGAGCAGGTAACCGCTGGCGCCCGCCAGTATGGCGGCGAACAAGGCGTCGTCATCGGCGAAGGACGTGAGCATCAAGCAGCGCAGCTCCGGTAGCTCGGCCCGCAGGTCCCGGCACACCTCGATCCCGCTCGTGCCGGGCAGGCGGACGTCGAGGACGGCGACGTCGGGGCGGGTGGGCGGGACCCTGGTCATAGCCTCGTCGGCGTTGGAGGCTTCCCCCACCACCTCGAGGTCGTCCTGGGTCTCGAACAGCTCGCGCAGCCCCCGGCGCACTATCTCGTGGTCGTCCAGCAGAAAGATACGGACCGTCATGTTGGGACCTCCCGAGCTTTCACGTTAGCGGTGCCAGACGGCGCGCCAGGGCCCCGGCCCGGGAAATGGCGTTCCCGGGCCGGGGCCCTTTATGCGCAGGTCGTGCGAGCTCCCGTCCGTTAGGAGGGGACGGCCGCCCCGACCGGGGTCTTCGTGGTGATGACCTGCTCGGCCAGCACGAGCCGCGGTATCTCCTCGGTCAGCGGGACCTTGCGGAAGTGCATCAGGCCGAGGACTGACAGCACCGAGGCCACGGCGGCGGCGAGGAAGGCGCCGATGGCGCTGATGAGGGCGATCTGGCCCATCTCCCACCAGCCGTAGGCATTGAGGAGCATCCCCCGCAGGGTCGTGCCCTGGAAGACCGTCGTCACCCTAGCTTCGGCCGCCGTGTAAGCGGGCGTGCCCGGGGGCAGGGCCATGGCCGCCGCGCTCAGCTGAGCGTAGGTCAGGCCTCCACCGATCTCCTGGAGGTGATAGGCGATGAAATGGTTGGCGTACGCTTCGGCTTGCGCTCCGGTCGTCAGGGGCTCGCCTGCGTACTTCTCGATGTACGGGATCATGACAGGTTCGATCTCGGTCCCGACCTTGGCCTGAGCAAAGGCAGCCTTGGACGGGAAGGTGATCTTCTGGGAGGCGAGCTGGCTCGTGACTGTCCCGTTGGCGTAGCTGTAGCCCCACAACAGGAGCGCTCCGGCCGCCACCAGCACAATGGCCAGCAGCACGCCGCCAGCGCTCACGATCGCATCGAACGACTTCCTGCGCATTATTTCGCTCCTTTCACATTTGGCCCCACTGGGCTTGTGACCAGGATGGGCCACCGCCAGCACGGCTTAGTAGGGCCTAATGTCCCAGCCCTGGCCCACCAAGGTCACCGCTATAGGGCTGGCGGGACCGCATTTTAGGTTTGTGGCACCAGCGCCTAAGGACTGGTGGGGGCCGGTACCTTAGGCCCGACGAGAGCGATGGCCTAAGGGCCGCCTGAGAAGGACCGGGGCCCCTCGGCGGCGTCCCGTGACTTAGCCTCTAGCCATGCTCCACCTGAGTTCGTCGCCGGAGTTGGACAACCATGAGACGGGCCCTTCCCACCCCGAACGCCCGGGCCGGGTAGAGGCTGTCCTGGAGGGCATCGGCTGGGCCGACCTGGCGGACGCCGTCGTGCCCCTGGCACCGCGGCGAGCCACGGAGCACGAGCTGTGCCGGGTGCACACCACCGAGTACCTCCGCGCCCTGGAGGACTTCTGCCACTCCGGGGGAGGCTCGCTGGACTTCGACACCATCGCCAGCGCCGGCTCCTGGGACACCGCCCTGCTGGCCGCCGGCGGGGCTCTGGCCGCGGTGGAGGCGCTCAGGGACGCCGGCGAGGGGGTGGGTTTTGTCGCCCACCGCCCTCCCGGTCACCATGCCACGGCCGACCAGGCCATGGGGTTCTGCCTGATAAACAACGTGGCCGTGGCCGCCGCCGCTCTGGCCGAACAAGGTGAGCGGGTCCTGGTCCTGGACTGGGACGTCCACCACGGCAACGGCACGCAGGCGATCTTCTGGGACGAGCCGCGGGTGCTTTACGTATCGACCCATCAATGGCCTCTTTATCCCGGCACGGGGGACGTGAACGCCACCGGCGGGCCTGGCGCCCCGGGCCTGACCCTCAACATCCCGGTACCGCCAGGAACGACGGGCGATGTGCTGCTTTATGCGTTCGACGAGGTGGTGGCGCCGGCGGTCGAAGCCTTCGGTCCGACGTGGGCCCTCATATCGTCCGGTTTCGACGCCCACCGGGACGACCCGTTGGCCAACCTGTGCCTGTCCGCGGGCGATTTTGCCGACCTGGCCCTTCGGGCCAAGGCCCTGGTCGCCGGGGCCGGGCGGGTCGTGGTCGTCCTGGAGGGCGGCTACGACATGCGTGCCATCAGCGCCAGCTCCGGTGCCGTGGCGGCCGCCCTGCTGGGGGAGGGCTACCGTCCCGAGCCGGCCACGTCGGGAGGTCCGGGCGTGCACGCCGTCGAACGGGCCCGGCAGGCCCGTTCCGTCTTCGGCGCCCGCGCCTAAACCGCGGGCCGGTCCCGCCAGTCACTGGGCGGGCACGGCCCCGGCAGTCAAAGGGAACGCATGAGCTGGTACACGCCGGCGAAGTCGTTGGCCGCCTTGGCCGGGATGGGCACCACACCGCCCAAGGCGCGGGCGCCCCAGGCTATTTGGGCCGTGCGTTCCACCAGGGCCACGATGTGGAGCACCTTGGCCGGGCTCGGCCCGACGGCGACCATGCCATGGTTGGCGAGCAGGGCGGCCCCCCGTTCTTGGAGGGCGGCGACGGCATTGGTGCCCACCTCGGCCGAGCCCGACATGGCGTACTCAGCGCAGCGCACGTCCCCGCCCACGTACATGGTGAACTCGTCCACGCACGACACCAACGGCTCGTGACTGCAGGCGAACATCGTCGCCCAGACCGGGTGAGCGTGGATGACCGACCCGACGTCCTCGAAGGCCCGGTAGCAGGCCAGGTGCAGGAGCAGCTCAGAAGTCGGGCCCCGGCCCTCGGCGCACGACACGACCTTGCCGTCGGGGTCGACCACGACTAGGTCCTCAATGACCATGGCCTGGTAGTCGACCGAAGATGGCGTGCAGACGATGTTGCCGTCGGCCTGCCGGGCCGAGATATTGCCGGAGGTGCCTTCGACGAGCCCTCGGCGGAGCAGCTCCTTGGCCGTGACCAGGACTGCTTCATGTGGTTTTTCGACAGTTCTCATGCTTCCTGGCTCCTGGTTCGGGCCTAGGGGTCCTGGCCCAGTACTTGCGGGTTGACAAGGTTCGGCGGCACCCGACCGGCCAGGAGCGCCTCCAGGTCGTCGGCCACCATCTGGGCCCCCCGGGCCTCAGTGTCCGTCGTGGCGCCGCCGATGTGGGGACTGAGCACGACGTTCGGCATCGACAGCAGGGGATGGCCGGCCGGGAGCACCTCACCTTCGAAATGGTCGAGGCCCGCTCCCGCCAGGCGGCCCGACTCCAGCGCCTCGACCAGGGCGGCCATGTCGTGCAGCTTCGCTCGGGCCGTGTTGAGGAACACCGAACCGGGCCGCATCCAAGAGAACTGCTCCGGGCCGAAAAAGCCGATCGTCTCCGCCGTGACCGCGGCGTGGAGCGTCACGACGTCTACGTCGCGCACAGCAGCTTGGAGGTCGCGGCCGGCCCCCTCCACGTACGGGTCGTACAAGGCGACGTCCATGCCCAACCCGGCCAGGCGCCAGTGCAGGGCCCGGCCGACCGCCCCGTAACCGATGATGGCGGCCCGCCGCCCGGCCAGTTCCCAACCACGGAACCGCTGGTAAGGGATGGTACCGTCCCGGAACACCTCACCCTCGCGCACGTCCCGGTCAGCAGGCAGGAGCCGCCTGACAACGGCTAGAAGCAGAGCGATGGCGAGCTCGGCCACGGCGTCGGCGTTGCGCCCGGGGGTGCGCAGGACGGGTATGCCGGCCGCCGTGGCCGCCTCGACGTCGATGTTGTTGGGGTCGCCACGGGTGGCGGCGATGGCCCGCAGAGGTAGGTCGAACACCGGGCTGCTCACGAAGTCGGCCTCCACCACGGCGATGTCGGCGCCCAGCGACTTCAGCCGCTCGGCCAACCCAGGCCCGTCGTAGATCTTCAACGGTTGCTGGTCGATCCACGGTTCGTAGACGACCTCGGCCAGGCCCTTCAACTTCTCGAAGCCGGCGCCCCTCATGGGCGCGGTCACAAGCGCCCGGTGGTGGCCGGTGGGCACGTTCCTGGCGGGGGGCACGGTGCAATACTGTCCCGTCATGCCCGGCAAGTCACAATCCGACGGCTCCTTGGTGGCCGGCGTCGATGTCGGTACCAGGGCGGTCAAGGCGGTGGTGGCCGACGAGGAGGGCAGAGTCGTCGGTCGTTCCCGGCTGGCCAGCCAGCTCGTCATCGGCCCCGACGGGGCTTTCGAGCACGACGCACCGGCATCGTGGTGGGAGGCGCCCCGGTCGGCGCTGCGACAGGCCGTCGGCGCCAGCCGGCCCCGGGCCGTGGCCGTCTCCGCCATGATGCCTTCGGTCACGGCCGTCGACGGGACCGGACGGCCCGTCGGCCCCGGGCTCCTGTACGGCGACGGGCGCCCTGGCCCGTCGGCGGCCGGGCGTTCCAGTGACCCCACCGCCAGTGACGAGATGGCGCGGCTCTGCCGCTGGGTGGCCGCTCGCCACCGTTCCGCGGCGGGGTACTGGCCTGCTCAGGCCGTGGCCAACGCGTCGCTCGGCGGCGGTGGGGTAACCGATCTGGCGTCGGCGTTCGCCGCCGGCCCGCTCTTTGGGGGCTCGGGCTGGGACGAAGCTGCCTGCCAGGCGGCTGGGTTCCCCGCCGCACGTCTGCCCAGAGTGGCCGTCTTCGGCGAGGCCATAGGCAGTTTGGCCCCCGAGGTGCTCGGCGACGAGGGCCCCGGCAGGGGCGATGTCGTGCTCGGCGCCGGCTCGGTCGACGGGATGTGCGAGCAGCTCGTGGCCGGGACGGTCGCCGACGGCGACGTGCTCGTGGCCCTGGGGTCGACACTGGTCGTATGGCTGACGGCGCCGGGCTGGCCGGAAGAGGTCCCCGGGCTATGGAGGGCCCCGCACGTGGCGCCCGGCATGGCCATGGTCGGTGGGGCGAGCAATGCCGGCGGCTTGTGGGCCGATTGGGTCAACCGTGTTGTCCGGCCCGGTGGCGAGGGCGGTGGCGGTGACGCGGGCGGGGACGGTGACGGTGACGGTGACGGGGACGTGCGGCCGGGCGATGTGCCCATCTGGTGGCCCTGGGCCAAGGGGGAGAGGGTCCCCTGGCACGACCGGGCCCTGCGGGTCGGCCTGGCCGGCGCCGACATCTCGCATGGTCCCCAAGCCCTGCGGCGCGGGGCTTACGAAGCCACGGGGTTCGTCGCCCGGTACATAGTGGAACGGGCGGCGTCGTGCGGCACCACGCCGCGGCGCTTCGTGGCCAGCGGTGGCGGCACCGTGAACCGGGCATGGCTGCAGGCCCTGGCGGACGTCCTGGGCCAGCCGGTGGTCCCCATGGCGGTGCCCGAGGCCGCCGCACTGGGCGCGGCGTGGCTGGCCCGCATGGCGGCCGGGCTGGAAACCTCCATCAGCGACGGGAAGCGCTGGGCGCGCTTGTCGCAGCCTGTCGAGCCCCGCCCGGGATGGGCTGAGGCGGCGGCCGAGCGCTATGACCGATGGCGCCAGGGCCTGCCCCCCGGAGGGTGAGGCCGGGCCGGCTCTGCGAGGGAGAACGAGCCCCAGCACCGGGACGGGGGATCCGCGGTGCGGGGGCTCGCCGGGTACCCGCCGTCAGCTGGTAGAGGTAGTCGAGGGGGTAGCGGGTTGAGGCGCCGGCACCGTTGTCGTTACCGTGGTCGTCGGCACGACCTCGAGGTTGCCGCTCTCGCCGCGGGCCCTCTCGATCTTGAACGGGTTGCTGGTGGGGTTGCCGTTGCTCTCGCCGAGGTGGACCGACCCGGGCGAGGCCAGTTGTCCTTCGACGTAGATCTTGACGGTGAAGGCTCGGGAGCAGCGCGTGGCGAAGTCGAGGCCGTCCACCAAGCCGTAGTTGACGAAGCGGAAGAGGATGGTGTGCTTGGCCGGCCCCACGACGACGATGTCGTTGCCACCGCCCCCGATCAGCTGGACATTGAGGAACTTGCCGCTCGTGGTCAACGACCCCGAGAAGATGACCCGGTCCTGTGGGCTGGCATGGGTGACCCGCAGTGCCCAACCCCCATCGGGGTCGTACCAGAGGTAGGCGCCGTCGCTGCCGGCCAGGAGAGTAGCGGGCCGGCCCTGGTCCGCGGCCGGCCATGCACCGGGCACGCAGTCGTCGGGCGCCGCCGGGAGGGGAGGCGTGGGGACCAGCGACTGGGCGGCGACGACGGTCGTGGTTGTCGCCGCAGAGGCGGTAGTCGTGGGTACGGGCAGGCGGGGCGGCCTTCCCCGGGCCCAGGCGGGACTGGCGGCAACGCCCGTGGCCGCCGCCACCAGGCAAGCTCCGAGCAGGAGCCTGCTCGCACTGGCAGCTGGTCTAGCGGTACGCACGGAAGTTGCCTCCAAGTCGATCGGGCCGTTCCTGGCCCTCACCACAAGTCTCAGTCCGACTTGTTATGCATGTTGCCACCAAATTGTGATGATCCTGCGAAGGACCGGGCGGCGAGGGTGGCCCAGGGCCGGGCCCACTGCCCCTTCGGGTAGCCCGTGGGGGGAAGCTAGCGTGCCGGGTGAAGGCCCAGCGGTCACCGCGAGGCCCAGGCAACCGTCGACCAGGCACCCGTAGACCTGGCACCCGTAGACCAGGCACCCGTAGACCAGGCGTTAGCGAAGGAGAGCGCGGACCATGTCCCAAGCCACCGTAACCCCTGCCCTAGTGGTGCCTCCCGGGCCGCTTACCGAGCAGGAAGCCGAGCTGATCGACGCTTACTGGCGGGCGGCCAACTACGTCTCGGTCGGGCAGATCTACCTCCTTGACAATGCCCTGGTGCGGGAGCCCCTGAAGCCAACGGACGTGAAGGCCCGGCTGCTCGGGCACTGGGGGACCACCCCCGGCCTCAATTTCGTCTATGCCCATATGAACCGGGTCATCCGGAACTGGGATCTCAACACCATCTATGTAATGGGCCCCGGCCACGGGGGCCCGGCGGCGGTCGCCAACGCTTACCTGGAAGGGACCTACACCGAGACGTACCCGCACATAACCCGGGACGCCGAGGGCCTACGCAAATTGTTCCGCCAGTTCAGCTTCCCCGGCGGGGTACCGTCTCATGTCGCACCCGAGACACCGGGCTCGATCCACGAAGGTGGGGAGCTCGGTTACGCCCTCTCTCACGCCTACGGCGCCGCCTTCGACAACCCGGACCTGCTCGTCTGCTGCATAATCGGCGACGGCGAAGCCGAGACGGGCCCCCTGGCCACGGGATGGCACGGCAACAAGTTCCTCGACCCCGTCACCGATGGCGCCGTGTTGCCGGTACTGCACCTCAACGGCTACAAGATCGCCAACCCCACTGTCCTGGCCCGCATCGGCGACGACGAGCTCACCTCTCTGCTCGAAGGCTTCGGCCACGAGGTGCACTGGGTGTCGGGCGACGACCCCGCGGAGATGCACCAGCTCATGGCGGCCACCCTCGACACCGTGATCGAACGGGTGACCTCCATCCAGCGCGCCGCCCGGGAACAGGGTGCCACCGAAAGGCCCCGTTGGCCGATGATCGTGCTGCGTTCGCCCAAGGGCTGGACCGGTCCTAAGTTCGTCGACGGCTTGCCCACCGAGGGCACCTGGCGCTCTCACCAGGTACCCCTGGCCGAGGTGCGCACCAACCCCGACCACCTGGCCGCCCTCGAGTCGTGGCTTCACAGCTACCGCCCCGAGGAGCTCTTTGACGAAATGGGTACCCTGGTGCCGGAACTGGCCGCCCTGCCGCCCAAGAGCCATCGTCGCATGAGCGCCAATCCGCACAGCAATGGCGGCTTGCTCCTCCAGGACCTGGTGCTGGCGGACTTCCGCGAGTACGGGGTGCCGGTGGCCAACCCGGGCAAGACGTTCACCGAGGCCACGCGGGTGCTTGGCTCGTTCCTCCGCGATGTGGTGACCGCCAACCCGACCCGGTTCCGCGTCTTCGGTCCCGACGAGGTCGCTTCCAATCGTCTGGGCTCGCTGTTCGAGGTGACCAACCGCCAGTGGGAGGCGGAGATCCTCGAGACCGACGACCACTTGGCGCCCGAAGGCAGGGTCATGGAAGTGCTTTCCGAGCACCAGTGCCAGGGTTGGCTCGAGGGCTACCTGTTGACGGGCCGGCACGGGCTGTTCACCAGCTACGAGGCGTTCATCCATATCGTCGACTCGATGTTCAACCAGCACGCCAAGTGGCTGAAGTCCACTAGCGCCATCCCTTGGCGCCGGCCCATCGCCTCGCTCAACTACTTGTTGTCCTCGCACGTCTGGCGCCAGGACCACAACGGCTTTTCGCACCAGGACCCCGGTTTTATCGACCACGTCGTCAACAAGAAGGCCGAGGTCATCCGGGTTTACCTCCCGCCCGACACCAATTGCCTGCTGTCGGTGGCCGACCACTGCTTGCGCAGCCGCCATTACGTCAACGTGATCGTGGCCGGCAAGCAGCCGGCGCTCAATTACCTGACCATGGACGAGGCCGTCCTGCACTGCACCCGGGGCATCGGCATCTGGGACTGGGCCTCCAACGACGAGGGCGACCCGGACGTGGTCATGGCCTGCTGCGGGGACATCCCTACCCTGGAGACCTTGGCGGCGGTGGACCTTTTGCGCGTGCACTTGCCGGACCTGAAGGTAAGGGTCGTCAACGTCGTCGACCTGATGCGCCTGCAGCCGGAATCGGAGCACCCCCACGGGCTCTCCGACCGCGACTTCGACATCCTTTTCACCAAGGACAAGCCCGTGATCTTCGCCTATCACGGCTACCCGTGGCTTATCCACCGCCTCACTTACCGGCGCACCAACCACGCCAACATGCACGTGCGGGGCTATAAGGAGGAAGGCACCACCACTACGCCCTTCGACATGGTGATGCTCAACGACCTGGACCGTTTCCACCTCGTCATGGACGTGGTCGCCAGAGTGCCCTTCCTCGGCTCGCATGCCGCGCTGCTGGGCCAGCAGATGGCAGACGAACGGGTCCGGGCGCGGGCGTACACGCGCCTCGACGGTGACGACGACCCCGAGATCCGCGACTGGGTCTGGCCCTATTGACCGCCCCCCGCCGACGCTCCCGTCTTGCCCCGCAGGGCGGACCGGTCCCTTCCGAGCACCGCCAGCCGGGCGAGCTGAGCTGATGCGCTTACTTGTCGTCAACGCCGGGTCGAGCAGCCTCAAGCTATCGGTGCTCGACGAGCGGGACGACCTCATCAGTTCGGAGGTCCTGCCTGCCCCCGGAGGCCAGGTGGACCAGGCCGCCCTCAAAGAAGTCGTGTCCCGCTACAGCCCGATCGACGCCGTGGGCCACCGCATCGTCCACGGAGGGACCGAGTTCACGGCGCCCGTGCTCGTCGACGCCCGGGTGGTCCGCCGCCTGGAGGCGCTGTCCGACCTGGCGCCATTGCACCAGCCCAAATCCTTGCGGGGCCTCCAGTCAGTGAGCCGCATGCTCCCCCAGGTGCCCGCCGTGGCCTGCTTCGACACCGCTTTTCACGCCACCATCCCGGCCGCGGCGAGCACCTACGCTCTTCCCGTCCAGTGGCGCAGGCGCTGGGACCTACGCCGCTTCGGGTTCCACGGCCTTTCACATTCTTATGCGTCACGTCGTGGGGCCGAAATGGCCGGGGCCGGCCCCGGCCCCCAGGGCACCGGCCCCCAGCGACCTGGTCCCCAGCGCATAGTCACCTGCCACCTCGGCGCCGGCGCCTCCCTGGCCGCGGTGCGGGACGGCGTTTCCGTGGACACGACGATGGGCTTCACGCCTAACGAAGGCCTGGTGATGGCCACGCGCTCGGGGTCAGTCGACCCCGGATTGCTGCTGTGGCTGGAAGAGCACGTGGGTATGCCGTCGTCGGAGCTGGCCTCCACCCTCGAGCACCGGTCCGGCCTGCTCGGCCTGAGCGGCACGGCGGACATGCGCACAGTGCTGGAGGCCGAGAGCCGAGGTGACGCCGACGCCGCCCTCGCCATCGGGGTCTACCTGCACCGGTTCCGGGCCGGGATCGCCACCATGGTGGCGGCCCTGGGTGGCCTGGACGTCCTGGTGTTCACGGGCGGGGTGGGGGAGCGCTCGGCGCCCGTGCGATGGCGGGCGGCCGAGGGGCTCGGGTTCCTCGGAGTGTCCCTGGACGAAGACCTCAACCGGACGGCCCAGCCGGACATTGAGCTCAGCGCCGAGGGCGCGCCTGTGAGGTCGTTCGTGGTCGAAGCCCGCGAGGACCTGGAGATCGCCCGGGGGGTCCGCCAGGTCCTGGGGGAGGCCGGTCCCGCCCGGGCCAGCCCGGGTTGACACGCCCCGAGGGCCGTCTTTGTGTAGTAGCGCGGCCCGGCATAAAATCGTTTCAAAAGAGCCGCAATGTCGCGGGTTGGCCGGGCTAGGCTCGTAAAAGGGGCAGGGTCGCGAATGGTGATGGTCCGGGTGCCACGATGACAAAGAGCTGTTGGCGAATATGAGCGATGGGCATGCACCAGGGGCCACCGATGGCGGTCCCGGTCTGGTGAGCGGGCCACTTGTGAGCGGTCCACTTGTGAGCGGTCCACTTGGCCCATTGAGGGCACTGGGAGCGAGGTGGGCGGGGCCGGCGAGCGAGGCCCGGCCCGGGCGGGGAAAGGTCAACTCCCACGTTCACCTGCCGCCCAATTTTTCTGCCTTCCAAACCGTCGTCGAGGCCAGCGAACTGGCGTCGGCACAAGGCGTTGGGGTCCTCGGCGCCAGCAACTACTACGACTTCAGTGTGTACGGGCCCTTCGCCGATAAGGCCACGTCGCTTGGGGTTTTTCCTCTGTTCGGGCTGGAGGTGGTGTGCCTCCTCGAAGATCTCCGTCAGGCGGGGGACCGGGTCAATGACCCGGCGAACCCCGGCAAGACGTACCTCTGCGGCAAAGGCATAACGCAGTTCGCCCCGATGAACGCCGCCGCCGCCGGGCTCATGGGCACGGTCCGCTCGATCGACTCCGACCGCATAGCCGCCATGATCGACAAGCTCAACGGCGTCTTTGCCCGCGGCGGGGTCGAGACGTCCCTGACCGAGGGCTCTGTGAAGGCCGCTGTGGTAAGCCGTTACGGGGTCCCCGCCGACACCGTGTACCTGCAAGAACGCCACGTGGCTCAAGCGTTCCAGGAAGCGCTTTTCGTCGCCGTGGGGCCCGGGGCGGTCCCCGCCGCGTTGGCCCGAGTGCTCGGTACCGGCCCGGGCCCCGAACTGGACGCCGCCAGCGTCCAGAACGCCATTCGTACCCATCTGATGAAAGCCGGCAAGCCGGGCTACGTCGAAGAGACCTTTGTCGGCCTCGACCACGCCTACCAGTTGGTCCTGGCCCTCGGAGGCGTGCCCTGCTACCCGGTACTGGCGGACGGGGCACAACCCGTGTGCGAGTTCGAACGACCAGTCGAGCGCCTGGTGAGGTCGTTGCGCCAGTACCGCGTCCATTGTGCCGAGCTGATCCCCAACCGCAACGCCGTCCCCGTTCTCCGGGCCTATGTGCGGGCGCTCCGTGAGGCCGGTATAGCGGTGCTGGCGGGCACCGAGCACAACACCCTCGGCATGGTCCCGATCGAGCCCCATTGCGCCGGGGGCGCGCCTGTGCCGGAGGACCTGAAGGACATTTTCTGGGAGGGCGCCTGCGTGATAGCGGCCCACCAGTTCCTGACGGTCAATGGGAAAAGCGGCTATGTCGACGAGCACGGAGAGCCGGACCCGACTTACCCGGACGCCGAAGCCCGCATAAAGGCGTTTGCCGACCTGGGTGCCGCCGTCATAGAGGAATACGCGGGGACGGCCCTCGCTCATAGCGTGACTAAGCGGTAGGGGGTTACCTTATGGTCTCGACTTTGCCATCGCCGCCCTCTTCTGAGGCCCCCGCGCTGCTCGGTGCTCTGGTGGAGCTGTCTCGTTCCTATGGGTCCGACCCGGAACTGGTGTTAGCCGGCGGGGGCAATACTTCGCTGAAATTTGACGGCCACATGTTGGTCAAGGGCAGCGGCACGGCTCTGGCGGACATCGCCGCGGAGGATTTTGTCGACCTCGACCGGGCCGCTCTTCAGGTGCTACTGGAACGTGACTTGGGCACGTCGCGCGATGAGCGTGAGGCTGCCTTCAAACAGGCGGTGCTGGCGGCCCGCCTGCACCCCGAGCGCGGCCAGCGCCCATCGGTCGAGGCCGTCCTGCACCACCTGATGCCGGGCCGGTTCGTGGTCCACCTCCACGCCACCTTGGTCAACCAGTTCAGTTGCTGCCGGGAAGGGCGACGCCTGGTCCTGGAGCACCTCGGTGAGGACGTGATCTGGGTCGACCTGGTGGACCCCGGCTTCGCTCTGGCCAAGACCTTGCAAGACGAGCTGTGGGCCTTCACCCGCCGCACGGGTAAGGAGCGCCCGCGGGCCGTGATCATGCAGAACCACGGGCTCGTGGTGAGCGGGGCTACCCCCGAGGAGATGACCGGCCATATCGAGTGGCTGTCCGGTTCGCTGCGCACCCTTCAGCAGCGAGCTGGTGAAAAGCTTTCCGCCGACCGGGCCGGGGCGGGGGCGCCTCCCGGTGGCCGCGCCCCGTTGGGCCCAGCCGAGGTGCGGGCGCTGGTCAACGTGATCGGTCCCGCCTTGCGCGGGCTGCTCAGCCGTACCGGCGAGCCACTGAAGGTGGTCACCTTTGATGACTCGGCGCCCGTCCTCGACCTGGTGACCCGTGAGGACGGCCGCGCCGTGGCTATGGGCGGGCCTCTCACTCCGGACCAGATCGTGTACTGCCGTTCTTTCCCGCTGTGGGTCGAAGCTCTCCCCGGCGAGCCCGCCGGCGACTTGAAGGCTCGCCTTGCCGCCATCGTGCGCGAGCACGTCGGCACCTATCAGGTGCCCCCGACCGTGGTCCTGGTGCAGGGCTTGGGCCTGTTCGCGTGCGGGGACAGCTGGGCGGACGCCAACATCGCCCGGCTCGTTTACATCGATGCCATCAAGGTGATGGCGGGGGCGCGGCGTATGGGCGGCGTCCAGTACCTGCCGGACGACTTCCGCAGCTTCATTGAGCACTGGGAGGTGGAGTCCTACCGCGCCGGCGTGAAGGCGGCCGCCGCCGGGGCGGGGAAGGTGGCGGGCAAGGTGGCCCTGGTGACGGGGGCGGCCCAGGGCTTCGGCCTGGAGATCGCTCAGGACCTAGCGGCCCAGGGCGCCCACGTCGTGCTCTCAGACCTAAACGCCGCCGGGGCGCAGAAGGCGGCCGCCGCCCTCAACGCCGGCCTGGGCGCGGGCCGGGCGGTCGGGCTGCCCATCGACGTCACCGGGGCGGAGTCCGTGGCCGAGGCCGTTCACCAGGTGGTCAGGGCGTACGGCGGCCTCGACCTGCTCGTTTCCAACGCTGGCGTCCTGCGTGCGGCCAGCGTGAAGACCCAGCCCGAGGGGGACTTCGACCTTTCCACGGCGGTCAACTACAAGGGCTACTTCCTGTGCGTACAAAAGGTGGCACCCATCCTGGCCACCCAGCACGAGGTCCGCCCTGACTACTGGAGCGACATCGTCCAGATCAACTCCAAGTCCGGGCTCGAGGGGTCCAACAAGAACTTCGCCTATGCCGGCAGCAAGTTCGGGGGCATCGGCTTGACCCAGTCGTTCGCCCTGGAACTGGTGAGCGACGGCGTCAAGGTGAACTCGATCTGCCCCGGGAACTTCTTCGACGGGCCACTGTGGTCAGACCCGGAAATGGGCCTGTTCGCGCAGTACCTGCGCACCGGGAAAGTGCCTGGGGCCAGCACCGTCACGGACGTGAAGCGCTTTTACGAGAGCAAGGTGCCGATGGGCCGGGGGTGCACGACCGCCGACGTCATGAAAGCCATCTACTACCTCGTCGCCCAGGAGTACGAGACGGGCCAGGCGCTACCGGTGACCGGTGGCCAAGTGATGCTGCACTAACAACGAGATCTGATCTAACTGCGAAAGATGGCTTCTATGACCCAAGCTGAGGCAGTCCCGGCCACCCAGTACGCGGTACAGCTGGTCGGGCCGGGCCGGTTGGTCTTGAACACACAAAAGGAAGTCTTTCAACCCGGCCCGCACGAGATCTTGGTGAAAGTCGAGTCCGTGGGGCTTTGTTTTTCGGACGTCAAACTCCTAAAACAGTTTTCCGACCACCCCCGCAAGGACGAGATCCGCGCCGGGATCAGCCCCGAAATCCTGGAGAAGTGCCGCAGCTACGTTCCCGGCACCAAGCCCGCCGTGCCCGGCCACGAGGTGGCGTGCCGGATCGTGGCCATCGGGCCCGGGGTCGAGCACCATCGCGTCGGGGAGCGTTGCCTGGTGCAAACGGACTACCGCACCCTGGTCACCCGGGGGGCCAACGCCGCCTTCGGCTACACCTTCGAGGGAGGGCTGCAGGAGTACGTCCTGCTGGACGAGCGGGTCGTCATCGAGCCGGGCACCGGGGAGCGCTACTTGATCCCGGTCCCCGAGTCCCTGAGCGCGTCGGCCATCGCCCTGATGGAGCCCTGGTCATGCGTGGAAAACGCCTACGCCAGTGCCGACCGGGCCACGGTCTTGGCCGGAGGCCGGCTGCTCGTGGTGGCCGACGCCGGCCACGAAGTGGTAGGCCTGACGGAGGCTTTTGACCAGCGAGGTGCCCCGGCGTCAGTGGTGGCGGTATGCGCCGACGACGCCCAGCGCCAGACGCTGGCCTCGAGCGGTCTGGGTCCTACGTACGCCGACGACGTGCGCCAGGTCCCGGACGAGAGCTTTGACGACATCGTCTATTTCGGGGCCTCGGCCGAGACCATCGAGGTGCTCAACGACAAGCTGGCGGCCTCGGGCGTGGTCAACATCGTGCTCGGGGGGGCGAGCATCGGGCGCCGGGTGGCGGTCGGGGTCGGGCGTGTACATTACGGCCTCACCCGCTGGGTCGGCACGCCGGGAGCGTCGGCCGCAGCTTCTTACTCCACCGTGCCCAGCTCAGGCGAGTTACGGCCAAATGAGAAAGTCCTCATCGTCGGCGCCGCCGGCCCCATGGGCCAGATGCACGTGGTCCGCAGCCTGTGCACGCCGGTGGAGGGGGTCAGCGTGGTGGGCACCGACGTGGACGATGTCCGGCTGGAGGCGCTGAGGCGTAAGGCCGAGCCTTATTCGAGGCGTAACGGCGTACCGCTCAGGTTGGTCAACACGGCCAAGGAGCCGCTCGACGAGCGCTTCAGCTACCAGGTCGTCCTCGTCCCGGCCGGCCCACTGGTGGCGGCGGCGGTAGACAACAGCTTGCCCGGCGGCCTGGTGGACATATTTGCCGGGATCCCGGCGCATACTCGCCAGGAGATCGACCTCGACACGTATATAGAGCGTCGCTGCTACATGTTCGGGACGAGCGGTTCGGTAATAGGCGACATGAAGGTGTTGTTGGACAAGGTGTCTTCGGGCCAGCTCGACACCAACTGCTCGGTCGACGCTGTCTCGGGCATGGCGGGCGCCATAGACGGTGTGGCCGCCCTGGAGAAACAGACGTTGGCCGGCAAGATAATCATCTACCCGATGCTCCACGACGTCGGCTTGACCCGGCTGTCCGAGCTGGCCGTACGTTTCCCCAGCGTGGCGTCCAAGCTGGACGCCGGCCAATGGAGCAAGGACGCCGAGCAGGAGCTGCTGCGGGCCGGTGCCACCGCCGGCCCCGGCCGCCCGGCGGAGGAGCCAGTGGTGATGGGGCCGGAAGGAGGGCGTCGGTAAATGGTGACGTCAGTAGAGGTGCCAAAGCTCGGCAACACGGTTGAGGACTGCCTGCTCTCGGCCTGGCGCAAGCACAAGGGCGACATCGTCGCCGCCGGGGACGTGATCGCCGAGATCGAGACGGACAAGACCAATTTTGACCTGACCGCGCCGGTGGACGGCGTCTTGCTCGAGACGTTCTTCGAAGAGGGAGCCCTCGTCCCGGTCTTCACGGTCATCTGTGCCATCGGTGCGGCAGGAGACAAGGTCGGCACCGGACCGCTGGCCTCTGGCGTCGGCGCCGGTGGCGCCGACCAGGCCGGCGATGGGCCCAGCGCCCCGCCGGTGGCCGGGGAGGTAGGGCCGGCCCCGGGGACGGCGGCGCTGACGGAGGCGGTGGCGCTGACGGAGGCGGGCGCCGGCAATGGCGGGCCGCCGGCGGGGCCGTCGGGCGGGGTGCGCCTGAGCCCGCGCGCCCGGCGTTTTGCCCGCGAGCACGACCTTCCCCCGTCCTCGACTGAGGGCACCGGGCCTCAAGGCCGCGTCTTGGAGAGCGACCTGCGCCGCCTGCTCCACACCGGGCCGCGCCCCGCTGTCGGGGGCCCGGCGGCCGAAAGACAGTTGGCGGCTACCGGCGGGGGCCGGGCCAGTACGGGCACGGGCCAGGCCGGTACCGGTGGGGGCCAGGCCAGCCCCGGGGGCCAGGCCACCCCGGGGGGCCAACCGGGGCCCAGTGGCCAGGCGGCCCTGGGGACGCCCGTTTCCTCCGTCCGCCGGCGCATTGCCCAGCGCTTGAGGGAGTCTTTGAGCTCGACCGCTCAGTACACCCTGGACAGCTCGGCCAATGCCGGTGGCCTCCTGGCGGTGCGCAAGAAGATGAAGGCATCGGCGGCCACGGCCGACATAAACATCAACGACCTCGTGGTTTTTTGTACCGTCCGGGCACTGCTGGAGGCGCCCGGTATCAACGCCACGTTCGTGGACGGGGTTTTGTACCGCCACGCCGCCGTCCACATCGGCTTCGCCTGCGACACCGACCGGGGACTGGTCGTGCCCGTGGTCCGCGACAGCCAGGACCTATCGCTGGTGGGCCTGGCCCGGCGCTTGAAAGAGCTGGCGGCGCAGGCGGTGGCCGGCTCCATCGGGGTGGACGACCTCAACGGCGGCACGTTCACCATCTCCAACCTGGGCAGCCTCGGGGTGGAGTCGTTCACCCCGGTGCTCAACCCGCCCCAGGTGGCCATCCTGGGCGTCAACGCCATCGGGCTCAAGCCGGTGCGCAAGGCGGACGGCAATATCGAGTTCATCGACTCGATCGGGCTGTCGCTCACCCTGGACCACCAGGTGGTCGACGGCGCCCCGGGCGCTAGGTTCTTGCGGGCCCTGCGGGACAAGATCGAAGATGCGGAGGCGCTGTGTACGATCTGATCGTCATCGGGGCCGGGCCCGGGGGCTACGACGCCGCCGCCCACGCCGGCCATATGGGCAAGAAAGTCGCCCTAGTCGAAAAGCAATGGGTCGGCGGTACCTGTCTCAACGTCGGCTGTATACCCGCCAAGGCGTTCCTGAGGTCGTCGCGACTGTACCGGGAGTGCGCCGAAGCCAAGCCCTTCGGTGTAGAGATCGACGCCTTCCGCTTCGACCTGCCTACCGTGGTCGAGCGGAAAAACCGTATCGTCGGCACACTGGTCAGGGGGGTGGAAGGTCTCCTCAAGCGGGCCGGCGTCGAAGTCTTCAATGGCCACGCCCGCCTGGTGGCCCGCAACCGGGTACAGGTGGGCGACGAGATCCTCGAGGCGACCAACATCCTGCTCGCCACCGGGTCCCGCCCGGTGGTGCCGCCCATACCCGGGATCGGCTCGGAGGCCGTCGTCGACTCGACCTCGGTGTTCGAGATGACCAAGGTCCCCTCCCGGGTGGCCATCATCGGTGGCGGCTATATCGGCCTGGAGTTCGCCACTTTTTTCAACGAGATCGGCGTCGAGGTCAACGTGTTCGAGATGCTGCCCCAGGTCGCCGGGGGCTGCGACGGGGACATCTCTGACCGCCTTTTACAGGTGCTGAAACGGGCCGGGGTGACCTTCAACCTTTCCTGCCGGGTGGTGGGCATCGAGGGCGGCACCGTCGCCTATGAAGATAGTTCGGGCCAAAAAAAGGCTTACCCGGCGGACTGCGTGCTCAACGCCACCGGACGGGCGCCGGTGGTCGATGACCTCGGACTGGCCGAGCTCGGCGTCGATTTCAGCCACAAAGGGGTACGGACCAACGACCAGGGCAAGACCAACGTGCCCGGCCTGTGGGCCTGCGGGGACGTCACCGGCCAGTACATGTTGGCCCACGTGGCCACGCGCGAGGGCATCGTGGCCGTCAACTGCATGTTCGGCCGGCCGGACCGGGCGCGTTATGAAGCCATCCCCGCCGTCATCTACACCCACCCGGAGGTGGCCAGCGCCGGCCGTACCGAGGAGCAGTTGAAGGCGGCCGGCATCGCCTACCAAAAGGCGATGGTGCCGATGGGCGTGGCCGGGCGCTTCCTCATCGAGAACGAGAAAGGCACCGGCTTCGTCAAAGTGTTGGCGGGCGCTAAGTACGGGGAGATCCTGGGCGTGCACGCCATGGGCGACTCCGCCAGCGAGTGGATCGTCACCGCCGCCGCCCTCATAGAAATGCAAGTACCAGCGTCCCGTGCCGGTGAGGTCGTCTTCCCCCACCCGACGGTGTCCGAAGCGTTACGCGAAGCGATCCTGCAGGTAGGAGCCAAGACATCATGACCAAAGCGCTTGCCATCGAGCCGGAGCAGGTTTTTGCCAGGGAGGTCGTCCATCCCTCGGACATCCCTGTCAATGCCTACAACAAGAGCATTGCCGAGGAGGCGGCCCGGTACAGTCTCGAGGACTTCCTCGACATCTGGCGGGACATGTGCGCCATCCGGGAGTTCGAGAACATCCTCAACGAGGTCAAGATCAAGGGCGCCTACCGGGGCATCACCTACGACCACGCCGGGCCCGCCCACCTGTCCATGGGCCAGGAGGCGGCCGCCGTGGGCATGGCCTTCGCGCTGGGCCCTGAGGACCACATCTTCGGTTCGCACCGTAGCCACGGCGAGATCCTGGCCAAGGCCTTTTCTGCCATCCGAGCGCTCGGCGACGACGAACTGTCGGTGATAATGCACGACTATCGCGACGGGGCCGTGCTGGGGCCGGTGGAGAAGGGTTACGACGGCTCGGTGGCCGGCCTGGCCCAACGGTTCTTCGTCTACGGCGCCTACAGCGAGATATTCGCCCGGGAGACGGGCTTCAACCGGGGCCTGGGCGGGTCCATGCACGCCTTCTTCGCTCCTTTCGGCATCTACCCCAACAACGCCATCGTCGGCGGGTCCGGGTCCATCGCCCCGGGTGCCGCCCTCTACAAGAGGGCCAATCGCCAGGCCGGGATCGTCGTGGCCAACATCGGGGACGCCTCGTTCGGCTGCGGCCCGGTGTGGGAGGGCATCACCTTCGCCAGTATGGACCAGTACCGCAACCTGTGGGACCAGGCCCTGGGCGGCGGGCTGCCCATCATCTTCAACTGCATGGACAATTTCTACGGCATGGGTGGCCAGCCCAACGGTGAAACGATGAGCCAGCAGCTCATTGCCCGGGTCGGGGCGGGCGTCAACCCCGAGCAGATGCACACCGAGCGGGTCAACGGCTACAACCCCCTGGCCGTTATCGACGCCTTCGAGCGTAAGAAGCAGATCCTGGCCGCAGGCCGCGGCCCGGTCCTGTTGGACACCATCACCTACCGGTTCTCGGGGCACTCGCCGTCGGACGCCTCCAGTTACCGCTCGGCTGAGGAGGTCCAGCACTGGCAGGCGGCCGACGCTCTGCAGGCCTACCGCCAGCGCCTCATCGACGGTGACGTGGCCGGCGCCGAGGTGCTGGACGAGGTGCAGCACGCCGCCGCCGAGCTCGTGTTCGAGATGTTCAAACTGGCCTCGGGCACCGAGGTCAGCCCCCGGTTGGAGGTGAGCTCCGAGCTGGTCGGTAGCGTCATGTTCTCGGGCCGCCGGGTCGAGCGCTTCGACGAGCGGGCCCCCGACCTGTTGCAGGACCCGGCCGACAACCCCCGGGTGCAACAGATCCGGGGCAAGGTGCGCACCGCTGCCCAGGACGGCAAGCCCGTGCCCAAGATGAAGGCGTACAACATCCGTGACGGCATATTCGAGGCCCTGCTGCACCGCTTTACCATCGACCCCACCATGGTCGCCTTCGGCGAGGAAAATCGTGACTGGGGCGGTGCCTTCGCCGTCTACCGGGGGCTGACCGAGCTGCTGCCCTACCACCGGCTGTTCAATGCCCCCATCTCCGAGGCGGGGATAGTCGGGGCGGCCGTGGGTTACGGGATGGAGGGCGGCCGGGTGGTGGCCGAGCTGATGTACGCCGACTTCATGGGCCGGGCCGGCGACGAGCTGTTCAACCAGCTGTCGAAATGGCAGGCCATGTCGGCGGGGATGCTCACCATGCCCGTCGTGGTGCGCATCTCGGTAGGCGCCAAGTACGGCGCCCAGCACTCGCAGGACTTCACCGCCCTGGTCGCCCATATCCCCGGCCTCAAAGTGGTCTACCCGGTGACCCCGTACGACGCCAAGGGCATGATGAACTCGGCCCTGGTCGGCACCGACCCCGTCATTTTCTTTGAGAGCCAGAAGCTCTATGACATGGGTGAGATGTTCGAGCCCGAGGGCGTGCCTGAGGGCTATTACGAGATCGACCTGTCCGAGCCCTCGGTCAAGCGCGTAGGGACCGACCTCACCATCGTGACCCTAGGACCGGCCCTGTACACGGCGGTCAAAGCGGCCGACGAGCTGGCGGAGCGCTTCGACGTTTCGGCCGAGGTCGTCGACCTGCGCTCGGCCAACCCGTTGAACTACGAGCTGCTGGTGCGCTCGGTCCGCAAGACCGGGAAGGTGCTTCTTGTCTCCGAGGCGGTCGAGCGCGGCAACGTCATGCAAACGGTGGCGTCCAACCTCACCCGGGTATGTTTCGACGAACTGGACGGCCCTCCCGTGGTCGTGGGCTCCAGGAACTGGATCACGCCGGCGCCCGAGCAGGAGGCGATGTTTTTCCCCCAGCCCTCCTGGCTGCTCGACTCGGTCCACGAAGAGATATTGCCGCTGCCCGGCTACCAGCCCACCACCAACCGGACGGCCGGAGAGCTCATGCGCCGAGCGCGCCTGGGGATTTAGCCCGCGCCGGGCCGGGTAAACGGCCCGGGGCCGGAGGGCCTGAGCTGTATTAGGGGCTTGTGGCGGGCATGCTGGACCAATGCGGTCAGGGTCGCCGAGCAGGGCTGAGGCGCGCCGTTCGGCGCGTCTGGAAGCCCGGCAGATGCTGCCGAGCCCCCTGCCGTACCCCGAAGACCTGCCCATCACCGCCCGCAAGGACGAGATCCTCGCCGCTCTGGTCGCCCACCAGGTGATCGTGGTGGCGGGGGAGACGGGCTCGGGGAAGAGCACGCAGCTGCCGAAGATATGCCTGGAGGCGGGACGGGGCAACGCCGGTCTCATCGGCCACACCCAGCCCCGACGGATCGCCGCCCGCAGCCTGGCCGAGCGCGTGGCGGAGGAGCTCGGAGTGCCCTTCGGCGGTCCCGTGGGCTACAAGGTCCGCTTCACCGACCGGGTGAGCGAGGGGACGCTGGTCAAGCTGATGACCGACGGCGTGCTGCTGGCCGAACTGCACGGCGGCCCCGACCTCCGCCAGTACGACACGCTCATAATCGACGAGGCCCACGAGCGCAGCCTCAATATCGATTTCATCCTCGGCTACCTGAGCCGCCTGCTTCCCTCCCGTCCCGACCTCAAGGTGATCATCACTTCCGCCACCATCGACACCGAGCGGTTCTCCCAGCATTTCGGGGACGCGCCCGTGATCGAGGTATCGGGGCGGGCCTATCCCGTTGAGATCAGGTACCGCCCGGTGACCGAAGACGGGGACGACGATGACGGTGCCAGCGCCGGCCGGGACGATGCCAGCGCCGGCCGGGCTGACGCCGGCCCGGCCGACGAGGTGCAGGCGGTCTGCCAAGCAGTGGCCGAGCTCGGCGCCGAGGGCCCAGGGGACATACTGGTCTTTCTTCCCGGGGAACGGGAGGTGAGGGACACGGCGGAAGCCCTCGCCAAAGCCGACCGGCACGGGCTGGAGATCCTGCCCCTTTACGGCCGGCTCTCGTCGGCCGAACAGCACCGGATCTTCGAGCCCCACAACGGGCGCCGGGCCGTCCTGGCCACCAATGTGGCCGAAACGTCCCTGACGGTGCCGGGCGTGCGTTACGTGGTCGATACGGGCACCGCTCGCATTTCCCGTTACAGCCGGCGCACGAAGGTCCAGCGGCTCCCCATCGAAGCCATCTCGCAGGCGTCGGCCAACCAACGGGCCGGTCGCTGCGGGCGCCTCGGGCCTGGTATCTGCGTCCGGCTCTATTCGGAAGACGACTTCAACGCCCGGCGCCCTTTCACCGAACCGGAGGTACTGCGCACCAACCTGGCGTCGGTAGTGCTGCAAATGGCGGCCATCGGCCTGGGCGAGATAGAGGATTTTCCTTTTGTGGACCCCCCGGACCGCCGCAATGTGAAAGACGGGATCGCCCTTTTGGAGGAGCTGGGGGCGCTTTCTCGGTGGGAGCGGCCAAGTGGGGGCCCCCGGGCGCCGCGGCCGCCAGCGGGCCCGGCAGGCTGGCGGCTGACGGAGGTCGGGCGGCAACTGGCGCAGGTGCCGCTCGACCCCCGGCTCGGGCGCATGGTGCTCGAGGCGGCCCGGCTTGGCTGCCTGGACGAGGTACTGGTGATCGCCGCCGGGCTTTCGGTCCAAGACCCCCGGGAGCGCCCGGTGGAGAAAAGGGAGGCCGCCGCGGCCATGCACGCCCGTTTTGACGACGACCGCTCGGATTTCTTGTCCTACCTGTCCTTGTGGGACTACCTGGACGAGCGTCAGGGAGAGCTCAGTTCCGGGCAGTTCCGCCGGCTGTGCCGCAGGGAGCTCATCTCCTACCAGCGGGCCCGGGAGTGGCAGGACGTCCACGGTCAGCTCGTCGAGGTCTGCCGCCAGTTGCGCCTGGAGCGGGGCCCAGGCCCGGCGCCAGGACGCCGGCCGCCGCAGACAGGGCGCCGGCCGCCGCCGGCCCCCGAGCCGGGGCGGCACCGCCCGCTGTCGGAGAACGAGCGGGCCCGGGTGCACCAGGCCCTGCTTTCTGGGCTCGCCACCCAGGTCGGTGCCCGCGAGGGCGACCATGCCGACTTCGCCGCCCCTCGCAGCGCCCGCTTCGCCATCTGGCCCGGGTCCGTCTTGGCCAAGGCGCCGCCCCGCTGGGTCATGGCCGCCGAACTAGTGGAAACGGGGCGGCTGTGGGCACGTTTCGTCGCCCCCGTGCGCCCGCAGTGGGTGGAGGCGGCGGCCGCCCACTTATTGAAATGGTCCTACAGCGAGCCGGAATGGGACAGCGACCGGGCAGAAGCCTTCGTCTTGGCCCGGGCCACCCTGTACGGCCTGACCGTGGTAGTGGCGAGGCGCCTCGAGTACAGCCGCCTCGACCCCGAGGAGTCGCGCCAGATCTTCGTCCGCAATGCCCTGGTTGAGGGCGATTGGGACGGTGCCCCGAGTTTCGTGGGCGAAAACCGTGACGTTCTGGTCCGCTTGCGCACGGCCCTGGCCCGGGCCCGCCGCCTTGACCTGATCGTCGGTGACGAGGCGCTCTTCGACTTCTACGACGCCCGGGTCCCGCTCGACCTGGCTTCGGGCCGGGCGTTCGCCGTCTGGTGGCGACGACGGCGGGCGGCCGAGCCCGCTCTGTTCGACGCTGAGCCAGAGGACCTTAGCGGGCTGGCCGGGGCCGATGTCGACGCCGTCGGGTTCCCCGACGCCTGGCCGGCCGCCGACGACGTTGCCGTACCTCTGCACTACAACTGGGAGCCCGGTGCTGAAGACGACGGCGTCTGTGCCGACATCCCCCTGGCGCAGCTGGACAGGCTGGCCGAGGAAGGGCTCGAATGGCAAGTCCCGGGCTTGCGCGGGGAGCTCGTGGTCGCCCTGCTGCGCTCGCTGAGCAAAGATCTACGGCGGCACCTCCTACCTATCCCGGACCACGCCCGGGAGTTTGTGGCCAAGGCCAGCCCGACGGACGGCCCGCTGCTCGGCGTGCTCGCCCGCGCCATGACCGCCGTGGCCGGGGTGCTCATTTCCCCCCGGGATTTCGACTGGGAGAAGGTGCCTGGGTACCTGCGCCCCACTTTCCGCGTCGTAGGAGAGGACGGCGCCCTCCTGGCCCGAGGCAAGGAGATCGCCGACCTCCTCTCCCAGCTCCGCCCCCAACTCGACCAGGTGCTGCAGGCAGCGGCGGTCGCCTCGGGCTCCCTGCCCGTCGGGCGCCGTTCGTCCACGTGGGATTTCGGGGACCTGCCGAAGCGGTTCGAGCCTGAGTGGCACGGTTACCGCCTCAGGGGTTACCCGGCGCTGGTGGACGACGGCGACGCCGTTCGGGCCCAGGTCTTCTCCGACGAAGCATCCCAGCGGCTGGCCATGGCCGGCGCCACCCGCCGGCTTGTCCTGTTGAACCTGCCTGCCCGCCGCCAGCTCGTCGACCACCTCGAGCGCCTGGTCGACAACCGCACCAAATTGGCCCTGGGGGCGTTGCGCAGCCGTCCGTACGGTTCGGGCCGCGAGATCGCCGAGGACGTCCTGGCCGCCGCCCTCGACCAGGCCATCGCCGCCCATGGCGGGCCGGCCTGGGGCCCGGTGAGCTTCGAGGCGTTGGTCACGACCGTCCGCGCCGACGTCGAGCCGGCAGCGCGAAAAGGCGTGATCGCCGCGGGGCGCATCATTTCCAAGCTCCAGGAGCTCAACCGCAGGACCGAGGAAATGTGGGCCGTCAGCGCTTCGCCGACGTCCGCCCCGGCGCTGCGAGCGGCCTTGGAGGACGTCGTCCGGCACCTGGCCCGCCTTGGGGGGGCCCGCTTCGTGAGCCGGGCGGGGCTCGGGCGCCTGCCCGACCTCGAGCGCTACCTCAACGGGGTCGAACGGCGCATGGACAAGCTTCTGCTTGCCCCCCGGCGAGATCTCGGTTCCGCGCAGGGCGTGCAGGCCCTCCAGAGGCGCCTTGACGACGTCACGATCGCGGCGCGCCGGGAGGGCCTGCCGACCGCCTGCCTGGTCGCCTTGGAAGAGGTGCGCTGGATGATCGAGGAACTACGGGTGAGCCTGTTCGCGCAGTCCCTCGGGACGAAGGTGCCCGTGAGCGAGGAACGGGTCCTTCGGGCCATCGAGGCGGCTTGCGCCGAAGGTGCCTAGCTACACGAACGGTCTTCGCCGAGCGGCCAGATGCCACGTGGGTTTACCCGGGCCACGGCCAGGGCACCACTTTTGGGGCCGAGCGCCCGCACGTCCCCGAGCGGCGCGCCCGCGGTTGGTGACAACGGCGAGGTCAAACGCGATCGGGCGGTCAACTCCCTCCTCCGGCGCAGTGAATTTCCCGTGAGCAGGCGCCCGAGCTCAGGTGAGGCGCGCCGTGCACCCGATCCTGAGCGTGACCCGGCCCTGGCACTCCCTTGGGAAGTTGAGGTACTCGCCCGCTAGGGTCACTGTAACGTCCGGACTACCAAGGACCTCGACTGTCCCGGCGCTGTAGCCTGACGGCAGGCGGAGCCGCAGCTGCACTATGGCACCCGGCCGCGGCGGCATGGAAATTTCAGCTTCGACCCAACCCTCACTCAAGTGAGAGCTAACCGAGTATGTGACCGGGCCCCACCGGGTCGGGCACCCCTCGACGCCAAACCCCTTGCCATCCGCGAGCCAGGCGCGAGGGGTGCCCTTGGCGAGCACGACGGTGCCGTCGAGTGGCTCCTCGAACACGAGGAGCCATTTCGCGATCGTTGGGATCGTAACTTGTGCTGGTGCGCAATAGGCGGAGTGAGCGGCGCGGTCACGGTCCATGTCGACGCACTCCAATGCCGTCCACGTGCCGCGTGTGTGCGCGTGGAACGCGTGCGCGTAAAACACGAGCAGCGCTTCTGGCACGAGGTCATGCTGAAGGAGCCCGCTAACCGCTTCGGCTACTAGGAAAGCGACAACATTTTGACGGTTATTGAAGATGCCCAGGGTCGTGCCGCCTCGTTCTGCTGCGATTTCCATGATCCTGGTCACCGTCTCTTTCGGTGCCACCCCGGAGTGCAGCAGCTCTGACCACACCCGGTTCTCGTCGAACGATGCCGGGGAAAGACGGTACGGTTCCTCCCAGTAGAACGTCGAGGAGCCGGCAATTATCGGCAGCCCCAGGACGCCGTCCTTGTCTATCCATGAGCGTTCGATCCCGCGCTGGGCATCGGCAAACAAGAGGTCGGCGGACTGCGCCAGCGTCTCGCCTCTCTCCGCCATCTCCGCATCGTCCAGTTTGCTGCCGGCACGCTGCCAGGCCCTGGCGATGTCGCGTAACCCCCGCCAGGCTTCGGCGCTGTTGGAGAGGTAGGGCTGTTCGTAGTCGGTCGCGCCAGGAGCTCCTTGGGCAACGTCGGGGAGCGGCTCACCCGGGCCCCCGGTCAGCTGGTAAGGGTTCTCGGAGACATTGCGCACCTCCGACTCCCAGGCCCGGAGGAACGTGATATCGGCCTCATGGTACCCTTTTAGCATCCCATAGGCGGGGTTTGCCGGACCCAGGCGTCGAGCCTCTTCCCATCGTCCGACCAGGAGCGCGACGATCGCCCTCAGCTTTTGGTCGTGTTCGCCCAACAAGGAACCGTCTTCTGTGTACTCGTAATATTGGGCCATGCAGCTCAGCATTACGCCGTACTTGCCGATCTCCGGCCCGCGGTACTTGAGCGTCCCATCCTGGCGCACGAAGTGCTTGAAATAGTAATCGAGGTAGCCGCGCGCTCTCGAGAACAGCCCCCACTCGAGGGCACAGGTCACGGTACTGGTCAGCTCGTCTTGGAACCCGTCATGCTCGGAGCCGGCGTAGGCACGCTCGACCACGCCGTACTTGGGGTGGTCGCCAATGCGGGTGATCATTTCGAGGGCGATCGCGTGGCGACAAAAGGGCTCTACCCAGTCCTCGGGGGCTCGGAGCCGCATTGAGCCGCGCAGCGCTTCTTGCCAGTAGGTGTGCGCAGACAGCAAAGAGCGGTAGAAGTCCGCAGACCTAAATGCCTGTTCGGGGTATGGGATATAGGAGTCGACGTACTTGACCGTCTCCACCCGGCCGGCCTTGAGCTTGACGAACCTGTACCACGTCGGCTGCAGGAACGTCGAGGCACCTTCATGCTTCGCGAACGAAACGACCTCCCAGCATTCATCGTCGGTCAACGGGTAGACGGTGCGGACGACTGGGAGCCAGCTGCCCACCAGGCCCTCCCAGAGGATCTCGGCCCGCGACGCACGCAACGTACCGGGAGCGGCAACCTCAATGGGCACTCGGCTTACCATGGGCAAGTCAACGTAGTAGCACGGGATGACGTCGGCGGACCCGGGTGTCCCGATGAACGTGTGCGGCCGCTCCAGGCCTTGCCAAAACGATCGACGGACCGGCGGGAAGCAAGCGCGCACATCGTCGGGGCCGGGGTCGGCTCTTCCTCGTAGCAGTTCGTAACGCAGGATGTCCCGTTGCCCGGGGAGAACGTCTTCCTTGTCGTGCCCGCGGTACCACGTGGCACCTCCCGCCTCTGTCGGCTCAAGGGATTTCCCGAGCTCGAGCCCGGTGCCCTCCTCGCTGACGAAAACGATCCTCCCGTCGGGGGCCTCAAAGTCTTCGAACACGGCAAGCATTCTGCCGCCCTCTTCGAACACAGACATGAGGGCCCAGGGGCCGACCTGCTCGAGCTCCTCTACCACCATTTCCTCGAAGTTGAGCTGGTTGACCACGATGACTGCCCGGCCCCGGAACCTGACGCGCGGGGCGAAAGGCCCCGGTGCGGCGGCAGCTTTGTTGGCGCCGAAGCCGGGGCACGGCTTGCGCCGCCCCAGCGGCGTATGCCCAGTGCCCGTCATGTGGGGGACCGCTCGAGCGGGACGCGCAGCCCAAGGTCGCGGGCAGCCTCGATCGCGCCCATAGCTTGCATGGTAGCGGGCCAATGGTAGGCGGTTAACGGTGACATGATCAACCCAACTCGCTCCTTTCTCGACCGCGGAGACCAGGGATGAACTGACCTCAGCCCCGGGCCAGTGGGATCTCGCCGGAACCCCGCTCTATCAGTCTGGCCGGCAGGACGTGTTGAGCGATCTGTGACATGTCGCCCTCGATCCGGTGGAACAGGATACGGGCCGCCTCAGTCCCGATCCTGACCGGGTCTTGAGCGACAACGGTGATGCCAGGTACGAGCAGATCCGCAGCACTGAAGTCGTCGAAACCCACGAGGGCCGTTGTTTCGCTCTGCTTTATCGCCTGGATCGCCCTTATTGCCGCCACAGTTATGGTGGGTTGCGCCGAAAAGATCGCCGTCGGCGCATCGGCTCGGGTGAGCATTTCCAGTGTCGCTTCCTCGGCCAACCTGGGCGTGAGGTTTTGGTGGACGTAGGCCTCGTTGAGGGGGATGCGTCGTGCCCGCAGCGCATCGCAGTACCCCAGGTGGCGTTGAAAGTTGGTATAAAAAGCCGTCCCGAAGCCCGTCCCGAAGCCGAGGTAGGCGACCTCCCGGTGGCCTCTGTCGAGCATGTGCCTCACTGCCTTGGCCGCCGCCTTCCGATTGTCCGTGACAACACTGTCGGCCGCCAGGAAATTGGGGGGGCTGTCCAGGAACACGATGGCAGTACCGGACATCTGCTCGGCCTGCAGGTACCTGTGGTCGTTGTCGGCGGGGGTAATAATGAGGCCTTCGACACGACGAGCTATGAGCCGTTCGACGGCTTCGCGCTCTCGCTCCGGGCTCTCGAGGCCACTGGCAGCGAGCACGTCATAACCGTTGGCTCGGGCGACATCTTGCACCGCCCGGTGGACGTTGGCGAGGAAGGGCTCCGCCACATCGTGGAGAAGGAGCCCGACCACGAGCGACCGCCCGCCCCGCCGCCGGAAGTGACTGGCTGTGAGGTTCGGCTTGTAATGCAGTTGCGTGACCGCCTGGCGGACCTTGGCCCGGCGGTCCTCTGAAACGGTGGGGTCATCGTTCATCACCCGCGAAACGGTCCTGAGGCTTACGCCGGCCAGGGCGGCCACGTCCGTCATCGTCGGGCGCTTCCTGATCGCTCGGGGCGGCCCACCTTCCACGACCTGAGCATACAGCCTTCCTCTCATCTCACTGACTGCCCGCGGCACCGGGAAAGCGACCTTGCGGGGCGGGCCGCAGACCCGTCCTCGCTACCTCGGCTCGATTGTGATAACGGTCACGTTCTCGCCGCCGCCCAAGCGTCCCGTTACCTCGACAGCGGAGGTGTTCGTTCCCTGGCCTAAGTAGTAAACTCCCAGGTCAGAGCGGCGTGGCTACCGCCTTGCTATCCGTAGGTGGCCATGATATGGTGCGGTCAAAGCCGAAGATAACGTCGGCCAAAACGGGTGCCGCGGGACGTACCGTGGGACTGGCCCCCGAGGGTTGTGGCGCGGGCCGGTTCGCACGTGACATGTGGGGAAGCTGAGGAGCCGGGCTCGACAAAGTGAAAACAACCACTACGTGCCTTTTTGGGCAGAACTAAAGGGCTGGCGTTGCCTCTGCCCGCGGGGTTGTGGCAGGGGCGAACAGTCAGTGGGGAGAGAGGGCCCAATGGTCCAAGACCGACCGCGTTGACACCGGGGAAGGCGAGTTCTATTGCGCGCCGGAAAACGTACATGAACGTTCGAAAGCTTTCGATATTACGGTTCCCGAGGCGCGGCCCGGTACTGGTTCGCCCCCAACGATGGCAGTGCCGGGCTCGCCGCCGACTAGCCCGACGGTCCGTCACGACGGTCGGCTACGGGTAGAACTGCGCAATTCATCGGGCCCAAGGACGAAGCCGGCAGGGCGGTGGGGCAGACGAGCCATCCTCCGGCGTGAGTGCGAGGAGTAGATGCGATATGGAGAAGGCGCCGAAGGCACCAACGTGGTGGTTGAAGGAGGACCGCTTTGGCCTGTTCGTCCACTGGGGCCTGTACTCCGTGCCGGCAAGAGGGGAGTGGCTCAAGTCCCACGAGCGGCTGAGCGACCGCGACTACGAGCCCTACTTCAGGCATTTCGACCCTGACCTTTACGACCCCGTTGCGTGGGCGCGGGAAGCCGCAAATGCCGGCATGCGCTATTTCGTAGTGACGACCAAGCACCACGATGGCTTTTGCCTGTGGGACTCCAAGCTCACCGACTACAAGGCGACCAATACCCCGGCCGGCCGGGACTTGCTGGCGCCCATGGTCGAGGCCTTCCGGGCCGAAGGCCTGAAAGTCGGCTTCTACCATTCATTGCTGGACTGGCATCATCCCGAGTTCCCGGTAGACGGGTTCCATCCTCAGCGAGACGACGAAGAGTTCAAGCGCGCCAGCTCGGGCCGGGACATCTCGAAGTACCGCTCCTACCTGTCCGGCCAGGTGCGTGAGCTCCTAACCGGCTACGGCAAAGTCGATTATATCTTCTTCGACTTTTCCTACGGCCCTCGCCAGCACCCCGAAATATGGGGGGGGAAGGGCCGGGAGGCGTGGGGCTCAGAGGAGTTGTTGGCGATGGTCAAAGAGCTACAGCCGGGGATAGTTGTCAACGACCGGCTCGACCTTCCCGGCGACGTCACCACGCCAGAGCAGTACCAACCGGCCGGCCCCATGGCCCTGACCGGTTCGCAGAGGCTGTGGGAGGCGAACCAAACGCTCAACGGCAGTTGGGGCTATGACCGCGACAACCATGACTGGAAGCCGCCCGAGATGTTGGTCAGGATGCTCGTGGACGGGGTGTCCAAGGACGGGAACCTGCTGCTCAACGTCGGCCCGACCGCCCGCGGCGAGTTCGACGACCAGGCGTTGCGCGTCTTGGGTGGCATCGGCACCTGGATGCACCGTCACGGGGAGTCGGTTTACGGGTGCGGCCCCGCCCCCTTCACACCGCCGCCCGATTGCCGTTACACGGCCAAGGCCAAGAGCTTGTACCTTCACATCTTCTCCTGGCCTTTCGGCCACGTGCACCTGAGCGGCCTCGCCGGCCGCGTCGAGTTCGCCCGCTTTGTGCACGACGGTTCAGAGATAAGGCGCGAGGAGATCGATCCCGCTCAAAGACCCAACACGGTACGGATGGGGGGGATCCCAGCAGGGACCCTGACCCTCAAGCTGCCAGTACAGCGGCCCGATGTGCTCCTGCCCGTCATAGAGCTGGTGCTCCGCGATTGACAAGGACCGGCGGGGGCCCAATCGAGAGGCCCATCGATCAGACAAGAAGAACATCCAACCAGACAACAAGAAATCAGAGGAGGAACAACATGAACCGTAGGAGCTTGTTACCCTTCCCCAAGCGCTCAGCCCGGGCCCGGGCGGTTGCTGTAACCGTGTCGGCGGCAATGGTTGCTGCCCTGGGCTACACAGCCATCCCCGCCGCACAGGCGAGCGCGGCGTCGGGGAACACGCCGGTGACCCTGACATGGCAGATGTGGACAGGAGGCCAGGCGGACATCACCGCCTGGGACCACGATGCGTCCATAGTGCACCAACTGTTCCCGTGGATCACGGTGAAGCTGACCTATGACCCGGCGTGGACGGACTATTGGGTCAAGTTCCCAGTTGAGATTTCGAGCAACACGGAGCCCGACCTGCTGGCGATGCAGAGCCTGCGGACCACCGGGTTCCAAGGAGCTTTCCTGCCCGTGAGCACACAGGAGCTCCAGACCGAGGGCCTTCCGGGCTTCAATCTGATGGACTATGACCAGGGGATCCTGAACGGCTTGAAGAACACCTCAGGGCAGCAGGTCGCCCTGCCGTACGACTTCGGGCCGATCCTGGTGTTCTACAACAAGACGGCCTTCACCAAGTACCACATCCCGCTCCCGGCCAACGGCTGGACGTGGGCGCAGTTCGACAAGGACGTGGCAACGATAAACAAGGACAGTAGCGGGGCCGTCTATGGCTACGCCGACGACCCCTACATCGACGAGTTCCTCGACTTTGCCACCGACGAAGGCGCGCACTACCTCAATGCGCAAGGGCAATTGGAACTCGCCACCCCACAGATGGCCAACCTCCTCGCCCAGTACGTCGCCCCGGTAAAGAAGGGGTTGGCACCGCTGCCCCCCGCCAACGCCAACACGGGTGGCTGGGCTCAGCAGCAGTGGGAAGCCGGTGCCGCCGCCATCTACCTTGACGGCCCGTGGGACCTGATAGGCGACATAGCCGCGGTGAAGACCGGGATCGAGAGGTTCGAGATCGGCATCGCTCCTCTCCCCGCAGGGCCGGGCGGCAACTCCGTCAGCCTGCTGGCTGGTTCTGGTTTCGGTATTTCCAATGACCTGTACAAGAACCATTCCAACATCCCGAAGGCCGAACTGCTGGCGGACGCCGTCAAAGCCATCGAGGGACTTACCAGCCCGCAGGCAGAGGCGTTCCTCGGCAGCGAGGGGCGGGCCTTCTCCGCTCGCACGGCTGAACAGAAGTACTGGTTCCAGACCGCCGCCTCACAGGGGGTCCCGAACGCCGTTTCCTCCATGGACTACCAGCTGAAGGACTCGGTCGCCTACGTTACGACTAACAAGTGGAACGGCATCTCCAACGCCTTCAACAGCCAGATCATTGGTGTGATGCAAGGGAGCATTACCCCGATGGCTGCGCTCAAGTACACCCAAGATAACCAAGGCGTGCCCGCTACGTAGTGCCACGGCAGGCAGGGCTAGCATCCGCAGTAGATAGCTAACGGACAGTTGCTGAACGGGCTGGCCGGGGTCTTGCCCCGGCCAGCCCGGCTCGCAGGTTGGGTCTTCGACAGGGGCTTGGTCCATGACAGGTTCATCCCTAAGCTTGCCAGTGACTGCGGCGCCAGCACGCGTTGCCCCGAAGCGCAAACGCCGGAGCGACGCTAAGGCCGCCTTCGTCTTCCTGTTGCCCAATGGCGTGGGGTTCCTGGTCTTCACCATCGCGCCGGTGGTGGCGTCACTGGTGCTGAGCTTCTTCGCATGGCCGCTCATGGGCAAGAGCCACTTCGTCGGGTTCGGGAACTATAGGGCTCTGTTCACCGAAGACCCCACTTTCAGAGCGGCGATCGTCAACACCCTTTACTTCGTGGCCGCGTACGTCCCGCTGAACATAGTCGTCTCGCTCGGGCTGGCTAACTGGTTGCGCGGTTACACCCGAGGGCGGAGGATCCTCAGGGTGGTGTTCTTCGTGCCGGTCCTCACGCCCTTGGTGGCGGACGCGGTGATCTGGAGCCTGCTGTTCACAAACCGCAACGGGCTGATCGACTCCATCATCCATGGCGTGTTCGGGGTACAGGGCCCGGAGTGGCTGTCCGATCCCCACTGGGCGATGCCATCGATCATTATCATGTCGGTATGGCAGGGCTTCGGCTACAACATGCTTTTATTTACGGCCGGCATCCACGCCGTCCCGGAGACGTACTACGACGCAGCGCGAGTGGACGGAGCTTCCAGGTGGCGGATGTTCCGCAGCGTGACAGTGCCGTTGATCTCGCCGTCGCTGTATTTCGGCACGGTCCTGACGATAATCACGTCGTTCCAGATTTTTACCCAAGCCTACATCCTCACTGACGGTGGTCCCGGGACCAGTAGCACCACCGTCGTGGAGTGGTTGTTCGAGAAGGGCTTTAACGAGTACGCCCTGGGTTATGCCTCGGCTATTGCCTGGGTGCTGTTCGTCATCGTGATTATCGTCACGGTCGTCCAACTGCGCCTTCAGCGGCGCTGGGTCCATTACGAAGTATGAGCGCGTACGTCACCACCCAGCACCGCTCGAGGGTAATGGGCGCACCTGCGGGGAAACGCTCTTGGCCCCGCCGGGTCGCCTCGGATACTGGCCTGGCCGTAGCGCTGGTACTGGTCGTGCTACCAGTCGCTTGGGGCATCTTGACCGCGCTAAAGCCGGAGGCAGATGTCTTCGATAACAGCCTGAGCGCCTTCCTGCACGCGACGGAGTTCAACAACTTTGTTGAAGCTTGGAACTACGGGCCCTTTGGGCAGTTCTTGCTGAACGGTCTCATCGTTGCCGCGGGAGGGGCCGTGCTTACCGTCGGCACGTCGCTGATGTCGGGCTACGGGTTTGCCCGCCTCCACTTCCGGGGCCGTGAAAGGCTCTTTTTCTTGTACGTGGCGACACTCATAATCCCGCAAGAGGTCCTGGTCGTACCGATGTACCTCTTTATGAGGGACCTCGGGTGGATCAACACCTACCAGGCGCTCATCGTGCCTTGGGCGTTCAGCGCTTTTGGTGTGTTCCTGATGCGGCAGTTCTTCCGCACCATACCGCTCGAGCTGGAGGAGGCGGCTAAGATCGATGGTGCTTCACATTTCTACATTTTCCGCCGGGTCATGTTGCCCATGGTGCGGCCGGCGATGGGCATTCTTGGGCTGTTCACCTTCATTAGCTACTGGAACAGCTTCCTGTGGCCGCTGATAATCGTCAACGACCGGTCAATGGCGACAGTGCCTCTCGGGCTCGACTACTTCCTCGGCCAGCAAGGCTTCATATGGAACCTCCTCATGGCGGGAGGTACGATCTCGATCGTGCCTGAGATCATCTTGGCCGTCGTCCTGCAGCGATGGCTGTCCGAGGGCATTTCGCTTTCGGGGCTTGGCGGCCGGTAAGGGCCCAATAACGGCGAGGACAGCCCAGGCACCGAAGCGGCTGGGCGCCGCTGCCCGCCGGGGGCGGTGCGCACCACCGCTGGCCGCCCGCCACGCCATCACCGCAAGGGCCGTGGCCAAGGGCAGGTGCGCCATCTCGAGCCGATGACCCGCGGGGACCATAGAGACCGGGGACTGCCCTAGCAGCGGGTTGCCGCTGGGTAGACCTGCCTACCACTTCGGTGCTCTGGCGGGTGCACCGCACGGCGGTGACCACGTGGTCGGCTGGGACAAGTTGCGCCACTTGGGGCCGTCAGACGCTCGTTTTGACGCGCACGTCGCTTCGCCCTCGGTCCAGTCGTTAGGGGTCTCTTACACCTCGTTCGATGTGCCCACCTGCCTGGCCGAGGCGTACCAGTCCCGCCGCGTGGTCAAGACCGTCTTCGAAGCCCCGTACCTAACCTCAGCCAAAGGTTGCCAGGGCTCGCCAGAACACCTGTTCGTCACTCTGGAACGTCGCCGCCGCGCTCAGGGCTGTAGGCAGCCCCTTGACCAACTGGACGGAGCCCCAGGGTTGGGAGAGCACGGCGGGGGCCTCGACGGTCTCGGGCTTTGGGGCAGCTTGGTGGTCACCCAAGGCGGTGGTGCAGCGTCCCAGGTTGTGGTGCCGTCACGTTCCGGTCCTGGTGTCGCACAGTTCCGGTCCTGGTGTCGCACCGTTCCGGTCTCGAGCGACGTTTGGTCCCGGGTTCGTTGGTGGGCCCGTTCCCCATCTGGTGACCGCGCACACATCGCGTCAGCCCAAAAAGGGCCGGCCAGCTTGCTCGGTGGAGAGTAGTGGTTTATAGTGGAGTGAAGTGGAGGCTAGGGGAGGGACCCCTGCCTCGGTTAGAGCGGATGGGGCCGGCAGGTGGAGCGCTTCTATGGGAGCTTCGAGTACTCACTTGACGCCAAGGGCCGCCTCATCCTTCCGGCTCGGTTACGGTCCCAGTTTGACACCAAGCGGGCGCTGGTGAGCTGCTACGTGGACAAGTGCCTGGCGGTGTGGACACACGAGAAGTTCGAAGAGCACCTGGCCCGGGCCGAAGCCATGGAGGAGCTAGGCGCGGAAGGCCGCAACCTGGCCCGCCTCCTGAGCGCCATGTCGGCCGACGTCGAGATCGACGGTCAATGGCGCCTGACCATACCGGCCACCCTGCGCGAGTACGCCGGCCTGGAGCCGGACCAGCCCGTGATGGTGGTCGGTGCGTTCAACCGCGTCGAGCTCTGGAAGGTGAGCCTGTGGCGGGAGCGCATGGCGCCCAGTCTCGAGAGCCTGGCCGACGGGACCAGCGCTCTTTTCTCCAACCAATCCCCAGCCACCAGGCCGGCGGCGTTGGCCGGGACCGTAGGCGCACCATGACCATGGCCAGCCCGCTACGGGCTTATAGGCAGCCCCTTGACCGGCAGGACGGGAGTCCCCTTCTCCACCCGCCCAGTCCTTTGTACCCGGGGAGAAAACCCGGGGCTACGCCGGCCGAGGGGCTGCTTATGAGCCTGGGACCGCGACCGGTGCCCGCCGCCGGAGGGCCGGTAGCCGGAGCGCCGGTAGCCGGAGCGCCGGTAGCCGGGGCCGGCGAGCCCCGCCGTACCCCCACCGCTCCCACCGAGGGCGGGGACCGGTTCCGTCACCGGCCCGTGATGTTGGACGAGGTCGTCGATCTGTTCGCCCCCGCTCCTGCCGGCTGGGCCCTTGACGCCACCGTGGGCGGGGGCGGCCACGCTCGGGCGCTCCTGGAGACCTACCCCCATCTGCGAGTCCTGGGCCTGGACAGAGACGCCGACGCCGTGGCGGCGGCTTCGTCCGCCCTTGCTTCTTTCGGGGACCGGGCACGAGTGGTCCACCAGCGTTTTGACCGCCTGGACGCGGTCCTGGACGAGCTCGGCATCGCATCGGTCTCCGCCGCCCTGTTCGACCTGGGCGTCAGCTCTCCCCAGCTCGACCGGCCCGAACGTGGTTTCAGTTACCGTTTCGACTCCCCTCTGGACATGCGCATGGACCGGTCCGAGGGCCGCACCGCCGCCCAGCTCATCAACGAGGGCAACGAGGAGGAGCTGGCCCACCTGTTCGCCGTGCACGGCGAGGCCCGCTTCGCCCGGCGCATCGCCAGGGCCATCGTCGCCGCCCGGCCCGTAACCACCACGTCCGCCCTGGCGGATGTCGTGAGCTCGGCCGTCCCCGCCGCCGTCCGCCGCCGAGGCCACCCGGCCAAGCGGGTCTTCCAGGCGCTGCGGGCGGCAGTGAACTCCGAGCTCGAAGTGCTCCCGGTCGCCATAGACGCCGCCATCGGGCGGCTCTTGCCCGGCGCTCGCATCGTTGTGATCTCCTACCACTCGGGCGAAGACCGGGCTACCAAAGACAGGCTGGCGGAGGCGGCATCGGGCGGTTGTACCTGCCCACCGGGGTTGCCCTGCGTGTGCGGCGCGGAGCCCCGGGTGCGCCTGCTCAACCGGGGTGCCCGCAAGCCGTCGGCAGCCGAGGTGGCGGCCAACCCTCGGTCGGAGAGCGCCCGTCTGCGGGCCGCTGAGGCCCTCCCCGCGGGGAAGAAAGGTAGGCCGATGTGAGCCCAGCCGAGGCGGAACGCGAACGCCTCCTTCTGCGGGCCGCAGAGGGCGCCGTCCACCACGCCGAACCGGCACGCCCGGAGCCCGAGCAAACCCGGCGTCACCTGCGACTGGTCGAACGCGAAGCCCGGCGGAGAACGAACCGGCGCCATGCCATTGTCTCGGTGGCCATCGCCGGCATCGCCGTGGTGTGCCTGGGGCTGGTGGCGCTGCACGTCTTGATCGCTGAGAACCAGTTCCGCCTCGACCAGATGCAACAGCAGGCCGCCGTCCAGCAGGAGCGGTACGAGAAGTTGCAGCTGCAGGTGGCACAGCTGGAGGCCCCGGCCCGCATCGTCTCGGTGGCCGAAGGCCCGCTGGGCATGCGTCTACCGGGGTCGGTGACCTACCTACCGGCCACCTCGGCGTCGGCGGCTGCGGGCCGCGCCACCGGTCCTGATGCCCCCAGCACCGGTCCCGCCACGACCAGGCCCGACGATGGCACCGAGGGCAGTCCGGCCGACCCGCCCCGCGAGGCGGTAGCGGGCGGGACGGTGGCCGCCCCCGAGGGCGATGCCGACTGGCCGGTGATAAAGCAGTACCTGAGTGGTAGCCCGTGACCTCCAGTCCGAACGGCGGACAGGGGCGGTCGGGGCCAGCGTCCGGGGCCCGGGGCGCTGGCGCCGGCGCGCGCCGTGCCAGAACGGGTGACCGTTCGTCGCGGCGCAAAATTAGCAATGGCGGCGGCGGTGACGGCGGCGACGGCGGGAGGCGAAGCCGCGCCCGGCACCTGCTGGCCATGCTGGTCATGGTGGCCTGCCTGGGCGGGATACTGGCGCGGCTGCTCCTCGTCCAGGGCGTAGACGCCGCCACCTACCAGGCCGACGCCCGTTCCGAGTACGTCCACGAGGTCTCGTTCCTGGGGGAGCGGGGGTCGATCCTTGACCGTAATGGTGACGAGCTCGCCATGTCGGTGCCCATGACTACCGTCTATGCCGACCCGTACCAGGTGAGCAATCCCCTGGACGAGGCGGAGGCCCTGGCCCCCGTGCTCGGCACCTCGGTCTCGGCCCTGCGGGGGGAGCTGAGCGAGGCCAGCGGTTTCGTCTACCTGGCCCGGACGGTCCCCGACGCTACCGCCGCCAAGGTCGAGAAGTTGATCAGTGGGGGCAACATGGCCGGCATCTACACGATGCAGGAGCCCAAGCGCTTCGACCCGGCCGGGCAGCTGGCCGCCCCTCTCATTGGCGTGGTGGGGACCGACGGGCAGGGCCTTTCGGGCCTCGAGTACAAGTACAACGCCTTGCTAGAAGGCAAACCGGGCCGGCTCCTGGAGGACATGGACCCCGCGGGAGGCCTTATACCGGGTGGGCTCCAGGAGTACCAGGCCCCGGTCCGTGGTGACGACCTCGTCCTTTCTATTGCCGAACCGCTCCAGTACGAGGCCGAGGAGGCTCTGGCCCGGGCCATCGTGGCCGCCCAGGCGCAAAGCGGGATGGCCCTGATCATGGACTCCCGCACCGGCGAGCTGCTGGCCGTGGCCCAGCTCACGATGCCGACGCCCAGCGAGCCGGTCACGATGGACGAGCCGCCGGCGTTGCCCGTGTGGTTCGTGCCCCCCGAGCTGAGCACTACGGGCCCGGGCCACACCGAGAAACAGGTGGCCGCCTCCCAGCCCGTCGAAGCGCCGGACGCGTCGGCGTTCACCAACGTTTACGAGCCCGGCTCGGTCGAAAAACTAGTCACCATTTCGGCCGCCCTGGACACGGGCGCCATAGCCCCGACCGAGTATTTCTCGGTCCCCAACACTTATGCGGTGGACGGGAGTATTTTCAGCGACGCCTGGGACCATCCGACCCTGGAGTGGACCGCCTCGGACATCCTGGCTCACTCGTCTGACATCGGGTCCATCGAAATTGCCCAGAGGCTGGGCATGAGCAACTTGCTCCCGTACATCCACGCCTTTGGCATAGGGGAAAAGACCGGCGTGGACTTCCCGGGCGAGTCGGCCGGCCTGGTGCCCGGGCCCTCGCAGTGGTCCGGCACGACCATAGCGACCGTCCCCATAGGTCAAGGCCTGGCCGTTACCGCCGTGCAGATGTTGGCCGCTTACAACACGATCGCCGAGGACGGTACCTATATCCCTCCCAAACTGGCGGACGGGTACATAGACGCCGATGGTAACGAGCACCTCTTTCCTCCCGCCGCCACCCACCGGGTCGTCAGCTCGCTGGTAGCCCGGGAAATGACCTCCATGCTCGAGGGCGTCGTACGGGTCGGGACGGGCGCGGCCGCCAGTCTCGAGCCGTACACCGTCGCCGGCAAGACCGGCACGGCCCTGGTCCCCTCACCGCAAGGTGGTTATATAGACAACGATTTCGTTTCCAGCTTCGTCGGTTTTGTGCCCGCCGAGGACCCGGCCATAACGGCCATGGTGGTGGTCGAAGGCACTCATCAGTACGGTGCCGAGGCATCGGCGCCCGTTTTCGCGATGATCGCCCGCGACGCCCTCCAGTACCTCGGGGTCCCTCCCCACAAACCGTTGCCTCCCATGCCCGGGGTCCCGCAGGCCAGCGTCTACGGGGGAGAGGGCGAGGCTGCCGGACCGGCGCTGCCCGGCCTGTCGGGTGCGCCCGACGTCCTGGTGAACTCCGGCCCGTCGCCGGCTACCTCGGGCGCCAAGACGACCACGACCACCACCTCGGCGCCCGCCCCCATCTCCACGACCACGACGGCGGCGCCCGCCACCAGCCCGCCGCCGGCCAGTGCCACGACGTCGCCGGTGGCCAGCGCCACGACGGTCAGCACCACTTCGGGCCTGGCCACGACGACCACGGCCCCGTCGGCAGCGGCCACGACGACCACGGCCCCATCGGCTTCGGCCACGACAACCACGGCCCCATCGGCGGCGGCCACGACGACCACGGCCGCATCGGCGGCGGCCACGACGACCACGGCCCTGGCGGCGGCCACGACGACCACGGCCCTGGCCACTACGGCTACGGTCCCGCCCGCCGCCGCTACCACGGCAACCGCGCCCCTAGCAGGATCGACCACCACGACGGCCCCAGGCGCCCTGAGCACCACGACTGCCCCGGCCGCGGTCACGACCACGTCCGTTCCTGGAGCGGAGACCACGGTCCCTTCGGCGGTAACCACCACGTCGGCCCCGCCGGCCGCCAATGCCACGGTCCCCGCCGTTGGGAGCACGACCACTGCCCCGGCGACCGTCCCGACCACCCCGGCCCTGGTGACAACCACGACGGGGCCCGCCGCCACCGCGGCGGCGCCCGCGGCCACCACGGCCTTGGCCGGAGCCTCACCCACCACGGCCTCACCCACCACGGGCTCACCCAACACGGCCTCACCCACCTCGGCCCCGGCCGCCACCACGACGATCGCGCCGGTGACCACGAGACCGCCGGCGAGCTCAGTCCCCTAGGCTCGGGCCATCAGGGTCGGGAAGCTTGACTAGACCAGGCGTGCGCCTGCGGGAGCTATTGGCCGCCGCTGGGCTGGAAGGAGCCGACGTTGTGGTCGGCCGGCCCGGGCCGGGCGGGACGCCCGACCTCGGTACCGACCCCCTGGTGAGCGACGTCGGGATCGTTTCGAGCCGGGCGCAGGCCGGTACCCTCTTCGCCTGTATCAAAGGGAGCCGTTCCGACGGCCACGATTTTGCTGTCGAAGCGCTCGAGCGGGGGGCGGTGGCCTTGCTTTGCCAGCAGGTCCTCGACCTGCCCGTGCCGCAGGTGGTCGTGCCCTCGGTCCGCCAGGCCTTGGGCCCCGTGTCGGCCGCCTTTTGGGGCTTCCCGTCCCGGGCGTTGAAGCTGGTGGGCGTCACCGGGACCAACGGCAAGACGACGACCTGCGCCCTGCTGGCCGGGATCTTCAACGCTCAGGGATGGCCGGCGGGGGTCATCGGCACATTGACCGGCGAGCGCACTACGCCCGAGGCGCCGGTGCTGCAACGCCGTTTGGCCGAGTTCCTCCACGAGGGAGTCGTCGCCGTGGCCATGGAGGTCTCGTCTCACGCCCTGGAGCAGCACCGGGTGGGCGGCACGGCCTTCGCTGCCGGTGTTTTCACCAACCTGAGCCAGGACCACCTCGACTACCACGTGACCATGGACGCCTACTTCGCCGCCAAGCTGAAATTGTTCACCAGTGGCGGGCTCCCCCTGGCGGTCGTCAACCGGGCTGGTCCGTGGGGAGCCCGCCTCCTTAGCGAGCTGGCGGGCTCGCCGGTCAGGGTCGTGACCTTCGCCCTCGAGGACGCCCGGGACGTTGTGCTGGACCAGGCGGGTGCATCGTTCACCTGGCGCGGGCAGCACATGGGCATCAGGATGGGGGGGCGCTTCAACGTCTCCAACGCCCTGGCGGCGGCGACCACGGCCCGGGAACTGGGTGCCGGGTGGGACGCCATTCGCGGCGGTCTGGCCGGGGTGGAGCCGGTTCCTGGCCGCTTCCAGGTCGTGGACGAGGGCCAGCCGTTCCGCGTGCTGGTCGACTTCGCCCACACGCCGGCGGCCCTGGGGGAGGCGCTAAAGGCCGCCCGCGAGCTGACCGGCCGGTCGCCCGCCTACGGCCCCGGTCGTGTCGTCATCGTCTTCGGTGCTGGCGGGGACCGGGACCGGGCCAAGCGACCGGTGATGGGAGAGGTGGCCAGCACGCTGGCCGACGTGGTGATCATCACGTCTGATAACCCCCGGAGCGAAAAACCCATGGCCATCATTGATGAAGTGGCGAGCGGGGCCCGGGGGGCGCCCGCCATCGTCGATGTCGACCGCGGCGTAGCGATACGCAGCGCCCTCGCCATGGCCAGGGCGGGCGATGTTGTCCTGATCGCGGGCAAGGGGCACGAGACAGGGCAGGACTTCGGGGGTTACGTCGAGCCTTTCGATGATGTCGAAGTCGCGCGCCAGGCCCTGTCCCGCTGGCAGCCCGGGCCAGGTCGGGGCGGCCCGGCATGAAGGCCCTGTTGTTAGCGGGCGGCGTCGCCCTGCTGGTGGCCATGCTCGGTACCCCATTGCTGATCGGCGACCTTCGGGCCCGGGGGATCGGCCAGCAGATACGGGAAGACGGCCCTTCCGGCCACTTCTCCAAGGCCGGCACACCCACCATGGGTGGCCTGGCCATCATGGCGGCGGCGGTGGTGGGCTGGATCGTGGCCCACGTCTTTGCCACTTTCACCACCCGCGGCCTGGCTGGCATGCTCACCATTTGCGCCGCCGCGCTGGTGGGTTTCATAGACGACTGGCTGAAGGTCACCCGCCAGCGCAGCCTGGGCCTCAACAAGCGAGCCAAGATCATCGGTCAGCTGGCCGTGGCCCTGGCCTTTGCCTTGGTGGCGGTCATCTGGTTGAAGGTGGACACCCATCTGTCCTTCACTCGCTTCAACTCGCTCGGCTTGCAATTGGGCAACGTCGGGTGGGTGATCATGGCCGTGCTGATCTTCGTGGGCTTCACCAACGCCGTTAACCTGACCGATGGCCTGGACGGGCTGGCGGCGGGCTCGTCGGCTTTCACGTTCGTCGCCTTCACTGTCATCGGCTTTTACCAGTTGAAGCACGAGGTTATGTACCGCAACCCCGCCTCCTTGGACGAGGCTGTCATGGCCGCGGCGATGATCGGGGCCTGCACGGGGTTCTTGTGGTGGAACGCGGCCCCCGCCCAGATATTCATGGGCGACACCGGCTCGCTCGGTATCGGAGCGGCCGTGGCCGTCCTGGCCTTGCTGGAGAACGTCGACCTCCTCCTGCCCATCATTGGTGGGCTTTACGTCCTGGAGACGCTTTCGGTGATAGCCCAGGTGGCCAGTTACCGGGCGTTCGGGCGCCGCATTTTCCGCATGGCCCCGGTCCATCACCACTTCGAGCTGCTGGGCTGGCCGGAGACCACGGTGATCGTCCGGTTCTGGATCCTGGCCGGCCTGTTCACGGCGTTGTCCCTTGGTGTCTTCTACGCCGATTTCCTCGCTCACGGCGGGACGGCATGACTAGGGCGCTGGTCATCGGTTACGGGCTGAGCGGGCGCGCCGCCAGCTCCTGGTTGGCGGGGCAGGGCTTCGAGGTCGTTGTGCTCGAGGATGCACGACAAGCCGGCCGGGCCGCGGTGGCCGCCGTCAAAGAACGGGCCGTGGCCGGAGGGGGGAGCATCACGGTGGAAGTCGCCCCCGGGCCTGCCCGCGCCGTCGAGCTGGCCCGCACCGCCGCCCTGGTCGTCCCGAGCCCCGGTGTGCCAGTGGGCCACCCGGCCATGGTGGCCGCCCTGACGTCGGGATCCGAGGTCGTGAGCGAGGTGGAACTGGCCTGGCGTGTGCTCGAGGCTCGCCGCCGGGACCAGACCGGGCCTGGCCCCTCCTGCCGCCTGGTGGCGATAACCGGGACCAACGGGAAAACGACTGTCACCCAGTTGGTCACCGCCATGCTGGCGGCTTCGGGGCTGACCGCGGTGGCCGCCGGCAATGTCGGCTACCCGTTGCTGGACGCCGTGGCCGCCCTCCCCCGCCTTCCGGGCCCCGGCACCGGCACGGGCACCCGTCTCGCCGGTACCGCCGACGTCGTCCTGGTGGCTGAGGTTTCGTCCTTCCAGCTCGAGTACACCCACCGGTTCAGCCCGGACGTGAGCTGCTGGCTCAACTTCGCTCCGGACCACTTGGACTGGCACCCCAATCTCGAGCACTACATCCGGGCCAAGGCCAAAATCTGGGCTCACCAGGCTCCAGGCGGTGTCGCCGTTGTCAATGCCGACGACCCCATCGTGGCGAGGGGCACGGCCACGGTGCCGCCGGGGGTGCGGGTCGTGACCTTCGGGGCGTCGGGCACGACATGGACAGTGGGGCCCGAGGGCGTCAGTGGCCCGGGCGGCTTGGTGGTGAACGCGGCGGACCTGCCGCGCGCCTTCCCGCACGACCTGGCCAATACCGCCGCCGCTCTGGCCGTGGCCATGGCCGCCGGGGCCGACGAGCAGGGCTGCCGGCAGGCCGCCCGCGTCACCGCCGCACCGCCCCACCGCGTGCAACTGGTAGGCGAACAGGGCGGCGTCCGCTGGTACGACGACTCCAAGGCCACCACGCCGGCGGCCGTCCTGGCGGGCGTGGGCGCCTTCTCCTCGGTCGTGCTGATCGCCGGCGGGCGCAACAAAGGGCTCGATCTTTCGGAACTGGCCAAGACCGTGCCCCCCGTCCGGGCGGTGGTGGCGATCGGGGAGGCGGCCACCGACGTCGTAGCCGCCCTCGGTGGGCTCGTCCCGGTGCGGCGGGCGGCATCGATGGACGAAGCCGTGCAAAGAGCGGGGGAACTGGCCGTCCCAGGGGACGCCGTGGTCCTCTCGCCGGCGTGTGCCAGCTTCGACTGGTACTCCTCGTACGCCGAACGGGGCGAGCATTTCGGCGCCCTGGTGGAGGCCAAGTTGACCGCCGGCGCTACCGGCGCGCCCGAGAAAAAGAACACAGCTCAAAAGAACACAGCTCAAAAGAACACAGCCGCGATCAACAAATCCGTGGAGGTCGACGACAGATGATGACAACGACGGCCCTTGGGGGCTCGGCAACCTTGCGGGACGCACCCCCGGTGCGCCGGTCGGGCTACCTCTTGATGGTGGCTGTGGTAGCCATGCTGTGCCTGGTCGGTTTGGTGATGGTCCTGTCGGCGTCGTCGGTGGCGAGCCTGCGCAGCTTCGGCACGCCGTGGCGGTACTTCGAGCGTCAGGGGATGTACCTGGGCGCGGGGGCCGTGGCCTTTTTTGCCGCCCAGGGCATGAAGATCTCCTTCTGGCAACGCGTGGCCCGGCCCATGATGTTCGTGGCCGCCGCCGCCTTGGTGGCCGTGCTGGTCGTCGGCCGCAGTGCCGGCGGCGCGTCGCGATGGTTGGGGAGCGGGTCGTTCCAGTTCCAGCCTTCGGAGCTGGCCAAGTTGGCATTGGTGCTCTTCGCCGCCGACGTCCTGGCCCGCCGGGAGGGCAAGGGGAACTGGCGCTACCGGACGGTGCCCGTCCTGGTGGTCATGACCACCTTCGTCCTGCTCATAATGCGCCAGCCCGACATGGGCACCGCCGTCGTCGTCTGTTGTGCGGGGGCGGCCGTGCTCTTCGCGTCCGGTATGCCGGTGCGGGCGATGGCGCTGTTGGGGGTGGGGGGCGGTTTGGGCGGGTACCTGCTGGCCACCTCAGTGAGCTACCGGGCGGCCCGGATCACGTCGTTCCTCCACCCCTTCGCCAGCGCCAGCACCACCGGGTACCAGTCCGTCCAGGGCATCATCGCCCTGGGGGGCGGGCACTGGCTGGGCACGGGGATCGGCCAGAGCCTGGCCAGCTGGGGCTACCTGCCCAACCAGTACACCGACTTTATTTTCGCCGTCATCGGCCAGGAGACTGGTTTTGCCGGCAGCGTGCTCGTCCTCGGGCTTTTCGCCGCCATCGGGGTCATCGGCACCCGGGTCGCCTGGCGGGCCGAAACCACGTTCGAGAGCCTGCTGGCCGCGGGCATAACCGCCTGGCTCGTGTCGCAGGCGGTCATCAACATCGGCGCCGTGGCGGGCGTCCTGCCGGTGACCGGGGTCCCCCTGCCCTTTGTCTCTTACGGCGGGACGTCGCTGATCATCGTCCTGTTCGCCGCCGGCCTGCTCGCCAACGTCGCTCGGCGCGCCGGCGCCCAAACCAGCCCGTGAGCGCAGGCGCCCCGGTGGGCAGCTCTGAGCCGGCGGTTTATGACGGGCACACCGGCGCCACCTGGGCCGTCATCGCCGGGGGTGGCACCGGCGGTCACCTCTACCCCGGCGTCGCCGTGGCCCGGGCGCTGATGGAGCTGGGGCACTCGCCGGCCACTTTGCGTTTCGTCGGCGCCCGGCGCGGCGTGGAGGCCAAGACGCGGGCGCTTGAAGGCTTCCCCGTCACCCTCTTACCGGGCCGGGGCCTGTCGCGGCGGCTGACCGCCCGCGGCCTGGTGGACAATGCCGGGGCCGCCGGTGCCTTCCTGGCCGCGGTAGCCATGGCTGCCGGCAGCTTCGCCCGCTGGCGCCCGGCCGTCGTCGTCTCCTTGGGGGGTTATGCCGCCTTGCCCTGCGTGGTGGCGGCGAGCTTGTGGCGTGTCCCCGTAATTGTGGTAAACGTCGATGCCGTGCCCGGAGCTGTCAACCGGTGGGCGTCAAGGGTGGCGGTGGCGTGCGCCGTTAGCTCCCCCGACGTGGCCCTGCGCCGAGCCGTCGTCACCGGGGTGCCCGTGCGGTCGGACATGGCCCGAGCCCATCGCAGCCCAACCGAGCGCCGGGACGCCCGCCGCCGTCTCGGGCTCCCCGAGGCGGCCCGGGTGGTGGTGGTGTCGGGCGGCTCGCTCGGCTCCCGGCGTATCAACCAGGCCACTCTCCAGCTGGCCCGTCTGTGGTCCGGGCGCCAGGACGTCGCCATCCGCCATGTCGTGGGCCGGCGTGACTGGGAGGAGCTCCGCTCGGCCGGCGCCGTGGACGGCCCTTTGGTATACCAGCAAGTGCCGTACGAAGAGGACATGGCTTCGCTTTACGCGGCCGCCGACGTCGCCGTGCAGCGGGCCGGGGCCAACACGGTGGCGGAACTGGCCCTGGGCGGTGTGCCCTCGGTCCTGGTGCCCCTGCCCGGGTCGCCGGGCGACCACCAGGGTGCCAATGCTCGGGCCATGGCCGGCGCCGGGGGTGCCGTGGTGGTGGCCGATGAGGACCTTGACGGTGCCCGGTTGGCGCAGGAGATCGACGCCCTGTTCGCCCGGCCTGAGCGCCTGGCCGAAATGGCCCGAGCGGCGGGTGCCCTGGCCCGGCCTGACGCCGCCGGTGCAGTGGCCCACCTGGTCGAGGCCAGCGCCAGGCGCCCGCCGGCCAAGGCCAAGACGGGCGAGGGCGGGGCTGACGAGGCCAACACCGCGCCCGGCGGGAAAGAGGGCACCGCGCCCGGCGGGAAAGAGGGCACCGCGCCCGGCGGGGAAGAGAGCGCCGGTGCTGCCTGAGCCCGGTCCGGAGCTCCCGGCCCTGGTCGGCTCGCCCCGACGGTTCCACATCATCGGGATCGGCGGCGCCGGCATGAACGCTATCGCCACCGTGCTGCGGGCCATGGGCCACGAGGTTTCGGGCAGCGACCTGCAGGCCTCGCCTGTGCTCGAGCGCCTGGAGGGCCTGGGCGTGCGCACCTTCGTGGGCCACGACCCCGCCCACGTCGGCGCCGCCGATATCGTCACTTTTTCCACCGCCGTCAAGCCCACCAACGTAGAGCTCGTCGAAGCCAGGCGGCGCGGTGCCGCCTGTATCAGCCGGGCCGGCATCTTAGGCGCCATCTGCCGCACCCGGCGGACGCTGGCGGTCAGCGGCACGCACGGCAAGACCACGACCACGGCGATGCTGGCCCGGATCCTGGTGCGAGCGGGCCTGGCACCGGGTTACATGGTGGGGGGCGAGGTGCGGGGAGCCGAGGGCGGCGCGTCCTGGGGCCGGGGGCCGTGGCTGGTGGTCGAGGCGGACGAGTCCGACGGCACCTTTCTGCGCCTGGGGGCGGAAGGAGCCGTGGTCACCAACGTGGAGGCGGACCATCTCGACCACTACGGGAGCGAGGAGGCCCTGGCCCGCGCCTTCCAGACCTTTGTGGAGCAGGCGACGGGGCCGAGGGTAGTCTGCCTCGACGACCCCGGGGCGGCAGCTCTGGCCGCGGCCGTAGCCGGGGTGACCACGTACGGGACGTCCGCCGGGGCGGCTTTCCGCATCGTCGGGGCGGAACTGTCGGCGGGTGGGGCACACTTCGATGTTTCGGAGCGCGGCCGGCCCCTGGGCCGCTTCGAGCTCACCGTCCCGGGCCTGCACAACGTGCGTAACGCCGTCGCCGCTCTGGCCGCCGCGTCCGAGATCGGCGTAGAGCCAGACGTGGCCCGGGAGGCGCTGGCGGCCTATGCCGGCGTGGGGCGCCGTTTCGAGTTCCGCGGCTCGCGCCACGGCGTGACCTATGTCGATGACTACGCCCACCTGCCCACCGAGGTCCGGGCCACTTTGGCGGCGGCACGCCACGGTGAATGGGCAAGGGTGGTAGCGGTCTTCCAACCCCACCGTTACAGCCGCACGGCGGCCCTGGGCCGCGATTTCGGCGCTGTTTTCGAGGATGCCGACCTGCTGGTCGTGACGGGGGTCTACCCGGCCGGCGAGGAGCCCTTGCCCGGGGTCAGCGGCCTGGTCGTGGCCGAAGCCGTCCGTGCCTCGTCACCGGGCCTCCGGGTCGAGTACGCCGAGACCCGCCGGGAGGTCGTGGCCACGGTGCGGGGCCTGCTCCAGCCCGGAGACCTGTGCCTGACCATGGGGGCGGGCGACCTCACCACTCTGGCGGACGAGCTGCTGGCTCCCGTCCCGGGCCGAGGGCCCGGCCACCCGGAGGAGCAGGCATGAGGGAGATGGCCCCCCCGCCTCGGCACCGTCACACCGGAGGCCCGCCCGTCGACCCCCGTTTCCGCCGCCGGTGGGCCGAAGCCAGGAGGGCCGAGGGCCGACGCCGCCTGCGCGTGCTGGTCACTCTGTTGTGCATCATGGTCCTGCTGGGTGGCCTCCTCGGGCTCCTGCACTCGCCCTTGATGCGGGTGCGCAACGTGATCGTGGAAGGCAATGCGCACACTCCCCGGGCCAGCGTCGTGGCTGCCGCCGACCTTATGGGCCGGCCCGCCACCCTCATGATCGACGCCGGGTCCCGGCGCCAACGCCTGGCCGTCGAAGCCCTGCCCTGGGTGGCCAACGCCTCCTTCGCCACCCACTGGCCGTGGACCATTGTCATCACGGTCACAGAACGCGTCCCGGTCGCCGTCGTGGACGCCGCTGGGCGAGCCGACGTGGTGGACCAGACCGGTCGGGTCCTCGCCGTGAGCAAGGCACTTGAGGGTTCCCCCGCACTACCGGTGGTCGAAGGGGCGCAATCAGCGGCGCCCGGTGATCGCATTTTGCCGGCCCCTCCGGGCAACGAAGCGCAGCTGGAGGAATTGTTGGCGACCGCGGCCGCCGTCCCCCCCGCCCTTTCCCGGCGGGACCTCCAGCTCGCATATGTGGCGGGCGTCGGCCTGGTGGCTCACCTCGGTCTGGCAAAAGCGTTGATATTGCTGGGAGACACTTCTTCCATGCCGACCAAATTGGCCGTGCTGGAAGAACTCGCCACCACCGTTGGTCTCAGCGACTACTCCCAAGTGGACCTCACCGTGCCCCAACGGCCGGCCCTGACCCCCGTGCCGAATTCGGGCAACGGCTAAGCACGCCACTTGATCGAGAAGTGACGTGGGGGCTAACGTTGGTTCAACTACTTGTAGAGATTGAGCAACCCTAAAGCTTTAGTTTAGATCGAGGGCGCGACATATCACAAGGCTGCGCAAACCCTTTGTGCAACGAAGTGCGAGGAAAGGTGCGATGGCCGGGCCAACCCAGAACTACATAGCCGTCATCAAGGTCGTGGGCATTGGCGGCGGTGGTGTCAACGCCGTCAACAGGATGATCGACGCCGGCTTGAAGGGAGTGGAGTTCATCGCCATCAACACCGACGCCCAGGCGCT
>JBKQUU010000154.1:0-6091 GCA_052325485.1 Acidimicrobiales bacterium
AACTGCACATGAGCGGCACTGTCAACGCCCGGCCTACGGGCGCGGAAGCGATCGGCGACCCGCAGGCCAACAAACTGGGCCTGCTCGTCGAGGCGGGCCTGGCGCACTGCCAGCACGCAGATGGTGAACACCCCTTAGCCGCCAAGCGGCAGAACTGGCCGAGGTCGGGACCACGGGCTTATTCCTCACCTCAGCCCACCCTGCTCACTGCGCGTCATGGCAGCAATACCGTCTCCGAGCATGGCCACTCCCACCGTCCACACCGTTATGGCCACACCGGGGAACAGCGTCAGCCACCACCCGGTAGCAATGTACTGAAGACCCGACGCCAGCAGCGATCCCCACTCAGAAGCCGGAGGCTGAGCTCCCAGACCGAGAAAGCCCAGGCCCGCCACATTCACCAGTGCATAGCCGAGATCTTGTGTCATACGTGCATTGAGCTGGCTCCACATAAATGGGACGATGTCCTTACGTATGATGCGACTTCCGCTGGCGCCGAGGGCGCGGGCGGCTTCCACGTGAAGGCGGTGCTTCAGTTGGAGGATCATCCCCCGCACAAGACGCGCATAGCCCGGCCACCACACAATGCTTAACGCAATTACGACCGACCTCTCGCCCCGGCCCAAGACGGCTGCGAGTGCCAGTGCGAGCACAAATCCTGGCAGTGCCAGGAAGAGATCTACCATTCGCATGAGGACCTCGTCGAGCCGTCCGCCCACAAAGGCGGCAACGACGCCGACCACCGTTCCGGATGATGCACCGATGGCGACGATTAGGACAGACATTGTCAACGAGGGACGCGCTCCATAAACTAAACGGGAAAAGAAATCACGACCCAGCTCGTCCGTCCCAAGCCAGTGGGCAACGCTAGGACCGACCAACGGAGACCCAGCATACAGACTGTCCGGGTTTTGCCGGGCAAACAAATGTGGATCGACGGCCGCGGCAACGAATACGATGATGATGATTACGCCGCAGATCACAAATACCCGCTCGACACGACTAATACGGGACCATCTCGACCGGGCTATCGAATAGTCCGCTGCCCGTGAAGCCGAATGCCTCCCTAACCCATCCGAGCCCGTCTCAGCCGTTGTTATTTCCGTCAACCCTCAACCTCCTTGCCGGTCTCTGAGGCGCGGGTCAAGCACGAGGTACAACAAATCAGCAAGCAAGTTGACTATTACGAAGACGGCGCTGGCCAGGATCGTAATCCCCAGAATAGGTGCATAGTCCAGTGACTGCAATGAGTTGTAAAGGTACAGCCCTACTCCCGGCCAGCTGAATACCGTTTCTACAAGGGCGATCCACCCCAACAGATATCCGAACTGCACGCCAAGGAGGCTGATAACTGGGTTGAGTGCGTTCTTCAGGACGTGAACGGTCATGAGCCTGAATGCCCGTACCCCTTTGGCCTCGGCGGTCCGAACGTAAGGGCGCTGGAGCTCTTGCAGAACACTTGCTCGCGTCGACCTCAACCCGACAGCAAGCATCGCCAAGACGATCGCGGCAACGGGCAATACGAGGTGGTCAACTGCTTGAAGAAACTTCCCCCATTGACCAGCTAGTGGTGCATCGATGAGACCGAAGCCCGTAACATCCGGAGGGGCCTGAGTTGAAAGGTCGTACTGCCCTCCCTGTGGGAGCCAGCCCAAACGCTCGAAGAACACAAGTTGCAGTAGCGCAGCCAGCCAAAAAACTGGCATGCCACTTCCTATTATGGCCCCGAGCCGGATTAGTGCATCCGAGACTCGGCCCCTGTGGGTCGCAGACCACGCGCCGAGGGCCACTGCCAATAGAACATAAATCGTAAAGCTCACGACCACTAGTTCAATAGTGGGAGGCAAATAGCGGCCCAGGTCTGTCGTAACCGGATCCCGCGTGACGTCAGACGTCCCAAGGTTGAGATGCAGCAAGCCGATCAAGTACTTGTAATATTGAAAAGGCAGTGGTTTATTAAGACCGAGGGCGATATAGAGCGCGTGGACTTCTTCGGGCTTCGCACCGATCCCAGCCAAGATTATTGCCGGATTACCAGGGATCAGGTGCAGAAGTATAAACGTGAACAGACTGATACACCAAAGGAGGCCAAGGGCCCACGCCGTCCGTCTCAGTATATACCGTTCCATCAGCGCCGTCCCGATGAGGTGTCTTGTCTAGCCCGGACATTGATCTGCGCGCTGACCGGTCGAAAGGGAGAACGGGCGGGGAGAGACCCCGCCCGGTCACCTCGTCGCACGTCCGAACCTCGGCACCCGGGCGATTATTCTCAGTGCTCGCGCAGCTGCAACTGCCAGAACCGGACCGGGTACTGTGCGTCCGTAGCTTGCATAACGTAGCCCACAAGGTAGTTTGGTACTGGGATGATCATCTCCGGAAGTGCCCCAAATATCACAGGTGCATCGTCGGCGATGATCTGCTGGCACTTGTCGAGGGCCGCCCTGATACCCGCCTCGCTCGTGGCGGAAGAGGCCTCATCGTACGCAGCCGCGAACGACGGGCTATCCCAACGTGGAGAGGTAAATGCAGGGCCGGTAGGGAGAAGTTCCGAGAAGTAACTAGTAGGATCCAAGCTAAAGTCACTGTTGTACCATGACGATGCCAGGGCTGGTGCGGTACTGACGTTGGCCATCGCCGACAGTATTGAGCCAAATTGGAGTGACTGTAGCTGTATGTTCACTCCAATCTGTGCGAGAGAGGCTTGGAGGACTGTGCCTCCTGCCACCAGGTCCGCGTAACCGGCGGCAGTGTAGCAGGTCGCCTTAATGCTTGCTGGGTCCACGCCCGCGCTGGCGAGCAACGTTTTCGCCTTGCCAAGATCCTGACTATATATCGGCAGGGACTTGAGTACGTAGGGGTTCCAGGGCGGTAAGACGCCTGATGTCTGCTGCGCATTACCGTGAAAATACTGGCGCATTGCGCCGTAGTCGAACGCATACTGAAATGCCTTGCGAACCTCGACCTTGTCAAACGGTGGCTTGGCCTGATTGAAGGTGAGCATCGGATCGATAGTATTGGCCCTGAACCGCTGCAGCGTGAACCCGGGCTTGCCGGCGAAGCTCAAGGCGTTATCGATCGACATCTCGGTGGAAAAATTAGCGGCACCCTTCTCGATGAGCTCCACCGTGGTTGACGGGTCTGTCTCCCACTGGACCGTCAAGTTATCGATTGACCCTGGCTTCCACGGTCCCGCCCACCACTCGTCGTTCTTCGCCAGCGTGATCTTGGTTCCCTTCACCCAAGAGGACAATGAATACGGCCCGGTCCCGACGCAGTGGTCCTGAAAGTAGGCCTTTGCCCAAGGATCCTTGCTTGTCCTATGCTCTTCGATGGCTTGTTTGCTGATAATTGGCCACATTACCATGTGATAGGGTAGCCACGGCTGGGGCGCTTTCGTGGTGAACGTCACTTGCATGGGCCCCGTCGCCTTCACAGACGTTATACCGTCGAGCGTGTACCCGGCCTCAGCAATACTGCCAATGGCGAGGTGCCTCTGCATGCTCAGGGCGACGGCTGCAGCATCCATCTGAGATCCGTCAATGAATTTTACCCCTGGGCGAAGAGTAAATGTCCATTCTGTGATATCATGGTTTGCGTGCCACGAAGTGGCAAGCCAAGGCAGCAGCTGCTGCGAAGTCTCGTCTGTCAGAGTTAGGGCGTCATACGTGTTGTTTGTGATCAGAAAGGCGTCGAATTCATTCGTCTGTGAGGGATCCAGCGAGTCCGGCTCCGTGGTGTCCAGGTAGACAAAGGATACCGGCGGCTTTTCCCAACCCGGCGCCCCGCTCGCCTGGCCGACCAAGCCCCGCAGCCCGGTGGTCCGCGCAAGAATTGGTACCGCGCCTAGTCCGGCGCCGCCGAACGCGAGGAACCGCACCATCTCTCGACGGCTATAAAGTCGCCGACTGAGCGCTCCCTCCTTCGGCAGATAACCGGGTGCGACTCTCTCTGTTCTCTCTGTCATAGTCGTCCCTCCCTTTCATTGTTCACTGCGGCCAGGTCAGCTGGTTTGTCCCACTGAACAGGACAGCCGCTCCGTTTGTAGGAACAAGCTAATTCTCCACGGAGGGCCCGTCAATGGCCCTGTAGCGGCGACCCGTCCGACCCGTTCGGGCTCTCAAGGTAGAGGCGCAGGTGGGAACCCCGTTGGGACGGCCAGCCGGCTGTTACCGGCACACCTTGGTGGGGACATAAAGGCCTGAGTCAGCGGGAGTAGTTGAGGCCGGACTTGGCGGCTTGGCCCTGGCGGTGGGCTGGACGGCGGGTGGTGGGACCGGAGAGGATTGGGGCTGACCTTGTGTTGGACGCGACAGGACCCCCACCGCTCTCGAGTTGGTCGCTCATCGGAGGGGGCCGGGAAGGGCTGTTAGCCAATGGCCATCGTATAGCCGACGGCGCTTGGTGTCGAGCAGTACGCGGCGGCCGGGCGCAACATCGATGTCCCGCGCTTGGGGTGCCCGGGCTGTAAAGAGCCGATGAGCTACTGGGGCCGGTACCAGCGCGACCTGCGGGTGGGCCAGTCGCGCCCATTGTTGGTGCGCCGGCAACGGTGCAAAGCGTGCTCTGCCAGCCACGCCGTGCTGCCGAGCTTTGTGGCTCACGGGCGCCTGGACGCCACCGGCGTGATCGGCTCGGCGCTGCAGGCGATGGTGGGCCGCCCCGGCACGGGGGCGGGTGCCGCCCGGGCCCTCGGCCTTCCCTATACGACGGTGCGGGACTGGCAGCGGCGTTTTGTGGCCCGGGCCGAGATGTTGGCCATCCGCTTGCCCGCGCCTGCGTGGCCCTCGGTACCCCCGCTCCTCGGCTCGACGGGGAGCCCCCGGCGGTGGCGCTCAAGGCGCTCAGCTCGGCCTGGCGGGCGGCCCGGCGGCGCCTGGGCCCGGGCGTGGGCCACCTGTGGCGCTTCGCCAACGCTCTAGCCGGCGGCCACCTGCTCACCACCAACATACATCCGCCCTGGTCAAGCGCCTGAAAGTGTTCTTGATGCTTATTGGGCGTGCCGAGGGCCGGCCACACTGCCAATAAGGAGGCATTTATGGCCGACGTCCCCCACGACCGGGCCGAGCAACTGGCGCTGTTCCGTTTCCGCGTGATCTAAGAGGCGGCCAGTCCCCGGCGCAGCCCCGCCGAGCCGGGCCGGTTGGCCAGGGAGCTGGCGGCGCGCACTTGGGTGAGCCCTGATGGCACGGAGCGGTCGTTCAGCCGCACCAGCGTTGACCGCTGGCTCGCCGCCTACGCCAAAGACGGCCTGGCCGGCCTCGCCCCGGTGCCCCGGTCCGACCGGGGTCGTCCCCGCGCCGGGCGCCAGTGGCTGGAGGAGGCGGCCACGTTGCGCCGGGCCGTGCCGGCGCGCTCGTCCGCCCGGATCGTCGACATAATCGGCCGGGCGCACGAGGTATGGCTCTCCGAGCGCACGGTCAGAGAGCACCTGCACCGCCTGGGCCTGTCCCGGCGCGCCCTGTCGGCCGCCCCGGCCCGTGCCTTTGGGCGCTTCGAGGCGGCCCGGCCCAACGAGATATGGATAGGCGATGTCCTGCATGGGCCCTTCGTGCCGTGCCCGCGCGCCCCGGGCTCCAAGCGGGCCAAGTTGTTCCTGCTCGTCGACGACTTCAGCCGGCTGTTAGTTCACGGGCGCTGGGTGACCGAGAAGAACACCCGGGCCAGCCAAGACGTGCTGCGCTCGGCCATTTCCCGCCGGGGCCGGCCCGACCTTTTATATGTTGATAACGGCGCGCCTTACGCTAACCACCAGCTCTCCCGGGCCTGCGCCGTGCTCGGCATAGCCCTGGTGCATTCCAAGCCTTATGCCCCCCAAGGGCGGGGCAAGCAGGAAAGATTGAACTCCTATATACGTTCTTCGTTCATCGCCGAAGCTGAGGCCCGGGGCATCGCCAGTTTCGACGAACTGAACGACCTATTTATGGCCTGGGCGGAGCAGGTGGCCAATGCCCGGGCCCACGCCGAGACAAAACAGCCCCCGGCCCAGAGGTTCTTGGCCGGCTTTACGCCGGTTATCCCTTCGCCGTCAGAGCTGTCCGAGGCGTTCCGCTGGTCGGTCACCCGCCGGGTCACCCGCACCGCGACCGTCCCG
>JBKQUU010000155.1:0-13344 GCA_052325485.1 Acidimicrobiales bacterium
CTTGAGGGGCGAGGGGCCCCCTGCGCAGACTGGCTCGGCGCTAGCCGGACCGGGGTCCCCTCCGGGGTGGTCTGGCTGGCGGCGGGGCAGTTGGGGGTGCGGGGGGCAGAGGCTCGCCGGTCAAGGACAAGTTCCGGGCCGCCGGGCTTGTGCATAGAACAACCTCCCTCTCAACAGGCTCACAACCGTGAACCGGGATGCTGTTCCATGATGAATAAGGGCGTCAACCGGTCGCTGGAAGGCCCCGAAAGTTGGCGCCATACGGAATACTCTGTGCGCTCGTCGGCTTGCCTGTAATCCACTTGGTCCACGCGGCGCTACCACGGAGCGGGTCCGCACTGCCTACGATCTCAGCGTGGGAGACACCGCGAGTTGGGAGGGGACTGTCCACTACGCGGCGTGGCGAGGTGATGCTGCCGCTGTGGCAAAGCTCATCTCCGAGGGGGTCGACGTGAACGCCCCGGGTGCAGGTGGGCGGACCCCGCTCATGGAGGCGGTAGACGAGCGGAGGGACTCTTTTGACCATGAGCAGGCCGAGGTGGTCGGGCTACTGCTGGCCGCTGGGGCATCGGTCAGCGCCCGCGATGATAACGGTTGGACGGCCCTTCACCACGGCACAAGAGCTGGGCCGGCCGCCATAACTGCCCTGCTCGCCGCCGGGGCGGACGTGGACGCCAAGGCCATCGATGCATCGACACCGCTGCATTGCGCAGTCGAGTACGGCAATTCGGGCGCGGTAGCTACCCTGCTCGACTACGGGGCCACCCCTTTGGGTCAGAACCGCTGGGGCGTCACGCCCTTGCAGGTCGCTGAGCTGGAGGTGTCGAAGTTCCCAGACGACGACGACGCGGCTGAAGTGCTCGAGTTGCTAAGGCGAGCAGCCAATCGTGAATCCAGTGTCGATTGACCACCCCAGCTGATGGGAATCTGCGGGCGCCGGGGTCCTTTCCACTGGAGGCGCCGTCTGGGTGGCAATCTGGCGCGACCGCAAGGTCGTCGTTGGAGCCCAGTCCCGTCGATCTGTACCGATTCCCATTGGAACTCAAGCGTTTCTCGGCCATACATATTCGGGTTATCTGGCGCGGATAGCCGTGGTACCGAGCCGGTCCACCCCAGAGCGCCCCGAGCCCCGGCGCTCCTGTGCATTAGCGTGTTGCGGTGCCCGGCGACCCCGTCTCGTTCGTCCTGCTGCCCGCGGTGGACGTGGCCGACGGCCAGGCGGTGCGGCTGGTCCAAGGTGAGGCCGGGCCCGAGACGAGGTATGGTACGCCGCTCGACACCGCGCTGGCCTGGCAGGCCGGTGGGGCGCGGTGGGTCCACCTGGTCGACCTCGATGCCGCGTTCGGCCGCGGCTCGAACCGCGAACTGATCGCCGAGGTGGTCGGCAGGCTCGACGTCGCTGTCGAAGTGTCGGGCGGGATCCGTGACGACGGGTCGCTCAGCGCGGCACTGGCGACCGGATGCGCGCGGGTCAACATCAGCACGACGGCGCTGGAACGGCCCGACTGGGTGCGCGCCGCGATCGCGCGGCACGGCGAGCGGGTCGCGGTCGGGCTCGACGTCCGCGGCACAACCCTGTCGGCCCGCGGCTGGACGCGTGACGGCGGGGGGCTGTTCGATGTACTGGCCCGGCTCGACGCGGACGGCTGTGCCCGCTACATCGTCACCGACGTCAGCCGTGACGGCACGCTGAGCGGACCAAACGTCAACCTGCTGCGGGCGGTGTGCGCGGCGACAGACCGACCGGTGATCGCCAGTGGCGGAGTCAGCAGCCTTGACGACCTGCGCACGCTGGCCGCGCTCGCAGATGTCGGCGTCGAGGGCGCCATCGTCGGAACAGCGCTCTACGTTGGAGCGTTCACGTTGCCCGAGGCACTTGCCGCCATCGGCGACTAGCAGGGAGGGCGGCAGGCCCCCTCCCGGCCGAGGATGGCAATCTGGGCGCTTGTTCGGTATCGACTTGACCAGGAGATTGCCGGCACCGGGCGACGCCAGTCCCTTCGCTCGGCATCTTTGGCTAAGTTCGACCGCTCCTTGCTCGGCAACGCCAGATCGCGAAATCCTGCTCCGCCTTCAGTGGCACCAACGACAGAACCGATGACGATCATCGTGATCGCGCTGTCAACTTCAAGACGGTCGGCAAGGCCGTGGCCTGGCTTGGCCGCGGCGCTCTTGATGGCTGCAAAGCGCTGGGCCGTTAAACGGCGTGGCCTCGGCACGGCCATATCCTGAACGATGGCAGGTGGCACTAAAGGAGCATTAGGGCATGAGCGAACTGAGTGGTCCAAGGCGGTACGGCAGCGCCCCGAGCAGGGCCCGGCCGCGGCGCCGGCTCCTCAGCCGGGCTCTTGGCCACGGCCTTGTCGTGGCGCTGGTGACAGCGGGCTGGGCCGCGACGAGCCCGCCCGCCGGTGCGTCGAACGAAGCGGCACACCAGGCGACGGGGCCCGTCTGGATCTGCCGGCCCGGCCAGGCCGCCAATCCTTGCGCCACCAGCCTCGCTGTCACGGCCGTAACGTCCGCCGGAAAGTTCAGCCCGGCAACCTGGCCCAGCTCGGCGGTGGCATCGAAGTTCGAGTGCTTTTACGTCCACCCGACAGACAACCTCGCCAAGACAGCCAACGCCGGCTTGGCAGTTACCAAGCTGGACATAATCACCGCCGTCGAGCAAGCCGCCCCGCTATCTAAGGTCTGTGAGGTCTGGGCGCCGGCCTACCGCTCGCAGACCTGGACAACCGTGGAGAAGTTCCTCGCCGGCGACACGGCGGTGATGGCCTCAACCTTTGCTGTCGCATACAACAGCGTCCTCACGGCCTGGCAGTGGTTCCTCGCCCGTACTCAGGGCAAGCCGGTGGTCCTGGTCGGCGATTCGCAGGGCTCGGCAATGCTCATCCACCTCATCTCATCTGCTGTGGACCACGAACCATCGGTGCTGCGCCGCCTCTTGGTCGCCGTCCTTGTCGGTGGCAACCTCCAGGTCCCTACCGGCAAGACGGTCGGGGCCACCTTCACCAAGGTCCCCTTGTGCACCTCCGGCACCGAGACGGGGTGCGCGATCGCCTTTTCGTCTTACCCGTCGCAGCCTCCGCCCGACTCGCTGTTTGGCCGGCCTGGCCAAGGAGTCAGCCTCCAGTCCGGGCAAACGGCCAAGATCGGCCAGCAAGTCGCCTGCGTCAACCCGGCGGACCTTGGCGGTGGCAGCGCCGATCTCGGGCCCTACTTCCTCACCCTCACCCAGGTCGCGCCGGACCCGTACATCGATTTCGCGCTCAAAAAGCCGGTCCCCACCCCGTGGGTCAGCTACCCCGGTCTCTACTCGGCGGGTTGCAAACAGGGGGGCGGGGCCACCTGGCTCCAGGTCACGAGCCTCGCCGGGAAGAGCCGCTCCCGGCCCCTCGTGACCGACAAGACAGTGGGCCAGCTCGGCGGTACTGGCCCGGCGTGGGGTTACCACGGCTACGAGTACGGGCTCACCCTCGGCAACGTGCTCCAAGACATCGCCGGTGAAGAGGCTGCGTGGGGTTCGCGCCGCTGATACTTCAGGCGATGACCTGAGCCGCAGCGCATTTATTAGTCGCAGCCCATTATGCAGTCCCTTCGATGCTTCGGGAGAGCGCCTTACCCGTCGTACTGTCGTGTCGCGAGCCCGGGTCGGTCGCAGACGGTGGCACGCCAGAACAGTTATTTCGCGAGCCCTGCCTGTCCGTCCTCTACAAGAAGAGCACGAGGACGTTCCCGATCGGGGCAAGCAGGGGAAGCGGCCCCGAGTACTTACCGACGACCCGAAGGGCGGACGGCTCCTCGGTCGTGGGATCTAGGGAGACGGCGCAGCCCCCGAGCGACCCCTCGCAAGGGCTCTGGCCAAGTCGTCTGAGAGCGAGGCGAACAGCTCAAAAGGTTCTTCACCCAGGCTGCCCTCGGCGACCACAGTGCTCGTCGCGCCGAGGCCACCATCAGCGGCGCTCACCTTGGCCCGAAGGTCCTGCCCGCACAGGTCACCAGAAACATTGGCTTCTTCCAACAAATTGCGCGGCCCGAGCAAAGAGGAGGCTTCCAACCTGACAGCGTCGTCCCCGACCCGGCCTTTCATGATCCCCCGTGTCCGGCCAGTGGGGGTCCCGAGCTCGTCGCCCAGGCGCCAGCTGACGGCGACCTCGCCCCAGGTGCCTCGCACGGGGCCTCCCCGGGCCCCAGTTGGCCGATGACGCGCACCGCCTTACCGGCCACTGTCCCCTCGATCTCATCGTTGTCCCGCTAGGACTGAGTGCGGTCACGAGATCCGGACGACATCCGCCCACCAACCAAGAACAAGGCGACGGTCATAAGCGGAACGACCTGACGCCGGCACTGGAGGGAGGCGACAACCAAGACCTGAACCGGGCACCGCCCGCACGGCGGTCACAGCCGCTGCCGATCCTGGTAGCCGGCCCGGAGGACTGGGACAATGGACCCGTGCGGATTCGACGTGCCCGAGGTAAACCACAAGGAAGGCGAGCACCATGAACACGGGACATTTTGGTGAGGGGACCATCTCTCTGGACTGGACAGGCGTTGAGGGCTACCCGGGACTCCTACCTCGCCTCGTCATCGTGGGAAAGCTCGTGGCCAGGGGTTACGGCGTTGGAGCTGTGGTCCAGGTGAGTGCAGATGTCACTGCCTGGGACATCGTGGGGACGTACGCTTTTCTCGGCACCACCACAGCCGTGCCGTTCGTGCTCAACTGGGTCAAGCAGCAGTTCGTGCAACCCAACCCCGCGCCAGAGGACGAGACGACCTGGGACGTCCGGCTTTATCTCCCAATGAGCCCGTCTTTGATCGAAGGCCTCGAGGCCCGTCGAGCAGGGAAAGAGTTCAGCCTGACAATTGACGCCACGGTCCTCCTTATTGACGGTGGTGAGCCCAAAGGACCCCGTCCGCGCGCCTACTACGCGACTCACCCTACGAGGACTGCACAAGACAGGCTCCGGGTAACGCAGCAAGACTGGGTCAGCGTCCTCGAACAGTGGGAGCGTGGCCTTGGCATCCCCATCCTGCTCCCGCTCGCTGTCACGGAGCCAGACCCGGCTCGCGCCGACGTCGTCCGGCACGTTAAGGATGCCCGTCAGAAGATCGACGGTGCCGACTACGCGGGGTCCTTTGCCAGCTCTCGAAAGGCCTTGGAACTGTTACGTTCTCTGAGCCCGGTAGCGTTGCCGATACCAAAGGACCCCAAAGACAGGGACTATGCACAACGCTTGCACGCCGTTATCGACAGCCTGTTCTCCTTGGCGAGCGCCTCGCCACATGCTGATGGGCGGGTGAAGGACTTCGACCCGAGCAGGGCTGACGCCCTGGCGTTGGCCGGGGCAACAGCGAGCGTAGCCCAGGACGTGTTTTCCTGGCTGCTGCGGTAACTGTCGGCGGTGACGAGAAGCAGTAGCCGAGGGACTCCCGCTATGGTCACGGATCTATCGGCGTTTGCTGGCGCCATGGGTTGTTTCAAGGTGGTAGGCGTAGCCCACCCTGCCGGGTACAGGTGTGGCGCGGTTGCAGTTGGGCACCTCATGCCACTCAGGGTGGTGGGGTCAGAATTCCGCTGGCGGCAAGATCCGTCGCTCGGGCGCGTCGCCCACCCCGGCGGAGGACTGAAGCCCCGGTGCCATAACAGCACCTCTGCCGTCTACCCGAGTCGGGGCGCGACAACGGTCTTAGGGGACGGTTCGTCAGTCCACGCGCTGAAGGCGACTGGAGAACTCGGCAAAGGGGATGACGACAACCTGGCCTTCGTACCACGGGCCGGCGAGCACTTCCCCAGCTCCGGGTGCTCGCCTGAGGTCATCAGGCTGTTGTCCCAGGCAGCGTATGTTGGTCCTCTTTCGCCCGAGCACCCATACAAGGGCGCCACGGTCGAGCACAACCTCTTGCTGGAACCCGAACCTCCGGTCAGGTATCACTCGCACCCAGACATCCTCGGTCACTCGCCAGAGCTGGCCCTCGTTAAGCAGCTCGAGGGCGGCCCAGTCCACCACGTCGGTGCGGTAGGCGCTCACGTGGTAGGGCTCTACCGGCCAGCCGTCGTCGAGCCATTTGCGAAGATCGTGGTCGAGGTGCTCCCCCCACCGGTGCCGCAGCGTCGCGGCCTCGGCCGGGCCAAACGGCTCCGAGGTCGCGACTTCCAACATGAGCGCACAGCCGTAGCCGTCCGTGTCCAGGTCAAACTGGAACGCGACGACGTCGCTCGGCCGGCGGAGGCAAGGGGACGAGTAGGTCACCATGTGCGGTCGCTCAGATACCACGACGTGCGGGACCTGCTGGTCCTCGACCGGCACCCACCAGTTCGGTAGCTCGCCCACCAACGCGTCGAAGACGCGCCAGCTCGGCGGGGCCAGCTTTGAGCGCCGCTTGAGCATCAAGGTCACGCTCACCGAAGGTAGCCTTCACACCTCCGGCGGCGAGCGCGGCGGGCACTGTGGCCCGCTCGGGCCAGGCCCCTCCCGTTACGGCGTCGCGCGCTCTGGAGCTCACCCTGGCGATGGTTACGGCACGCCGACCCGTCTGATCTGGCCTCTGAGCAGGCCTTCGTCGAAGGTGGAGCCCCCGCTCCGTAAGGCACAATATGTCGCGTGGCGCCTCTCGTTGCGCTTATCGTTGGTGGATGGAGCCAAAGACCATCCTCTGGGTCCAGTGCGACTGGTACGTCCGTCCGCCGATCTGGTTGGAAAATCCTGCCCAGGAGCGCGTTCCTGACGGCCATCCGAGAGAGGCGGCGGCCGACGGGAGCTGGGGGTGGGCGGGCCCGGAGGACCTCGAACGCTACCGCCAGGCCCATCCGCCGGTTGACCCGCGCACGCTATGGCCCATCGGGGAGGAGGTCTGGGCCGGGCTGTGCAGTTGGGCTGACCAATGGGACCTTGTGGGTGGCGACGCTGAGGACGGCCAGGACTGGATCCGTCGTGGCGCTTCGCTGGCCGCGGCGCTTCAGGACGAACTGGGGGCCGAGTACGAAGTCCGGTACCGCTATGCCCTGAGTACAGAGTCGGACCATGGGGGTGAGCGCCCTGAGCGCGCACATTCTGCGTCGCCTCTGCTCGCTGGAGAAGCGTGCAGGGCCGTCGATTTGGGTGTCTCGACCGGCTCGGTTGCCGCCACCGCGGACCCGCCCAGGTGGGGCCACTATGTGCCTGTGAGCCTTTATCTCGTCGGCTTCTTCTGGCTAGGTTCCCAAACCCCGGGGTGGGCGTAGGCTCGGTGGTGATGGCAGTACTGGAGGCTGAGCCGATCGTAATTATCGCTGGTTCGTGGTGTGGCCCGGAGGGGTGCGGCTCTCGGAGGTCTCGGAATCGCTAACGACAACTCCCAGTCGATGACGGGCTCAGTGCGCTGGTGGGACATGCGCCCGGCAAAAGGCGGGCAAGCGAAGACGTACACGTGTCCGATCTGCCACCGTTTGCTACTGGCGATGAATCCCAACACGCTGCTGTATCCCGAGGGCGACCGCGAACGTCGCCGTCATGCTCATACCGCCTGCGTCGTGACAGAGCGGAAAAGCGGCGACCTGTTGACCAAAGCGGAGTGGGAACGGTCTCAGCGGCCACCAAAATCTGCCGGGCGATCGTGGTGGCGCAGACTATTCGATTCGCGCCGGGCGGACTAGAGCACTAGGTGGGTCCTTCCACCCCGCTGGGTGTCCCTGAACCGTGGCCGGGCGCACTGGACGGCGAGAGCCCTCGCGTATTCTGGCGTGGCTGCCGGTCCGTCCTGAGGTCGCGATAGCCGTCGTACTGGCGTGCTAAAGACCCTCGGGCGTGGCCCGCTACCACGCTCCAAAACTGGATGATCTGGAGCAGCTGCAAAGCCTATGGCAGTGTGAGCACGCTGCGAGACCGTTGGTTCGCCGTCGCAGCCGGGTAGTCTTCGCCCGCACGTCGTGACCGGCTGAGTTCGCCGGTCGCCGCGCTTACGCACTGCCTCATGTGGCGGCCGGTCCGCCGCCCGGCCCCGGCCCCCCAGGTGAACGGGCAGTCATCGACTCCGGGAAGCCGTTGTCCAGCTTCTGGCAGGCCGTCTGGGCTCTTTGGAACTGCGGCGAGTTCGGGTCCATGATCCCGGTCGGGTTGGTGACCTGGATCAGTCCTTGCCCGTTCGGGTCCGGGAAGTCGGGCTCGCCGTGGGAGCGCATGCATTCGGTGTACATGAGTGCGGCGGCCTCCATCTGGGCGGGTGTCCTCGCAAGGCCGCGCGGGACGTCCTTCTGGCAGGCCTGCTTAGCGGACTGGAACTGCGGTGAGCTCGGGTTGAGGTCGCTCCCCGGCCCGCCCTGAAGACTGAAGCCGATGCCGCCGTTCGGCATGACGCTAGGGTCCGGGAAGTCGCTAAGGCCGTGCGAGCGCATGCACTTTGCGTACTTCAGCGCCTGCGCCTGCGAAGGCCCTGACGAGCCGGACAGGCTCGAGGCGGGGAGAGCGCTCGACTGGGCGGTGGTCGTGGTCTTGCCGAGGCTGGCGACGCCGTTGTGCACCGGCGTGCCCCCGCAGGCGGCCGCCAGGACGACCAAGGTCGTCAGAACGGCCCCGAGGGCCACAGGTCGGGTAGTCAGCGTGGTCACGTTTCCTATCGTCTTACGCATGTTAACAGGCGCGTAACAGGCGACTGACCAGCACGGCGGAGGTCTTCACGATCTCCCTGGGCCAGCCGTGGGCCGTCATCCGACGGACGGCACGTACCCGATTGCGCACAGAGGATAGGACGCCTAGCGCCCAGTGGCGCCCGCTCCTCGGCCATGTGGGCTACGCCCGTTCACCCGGATCTCTGTTTGCTGGGTGGTGGCGGCGATGGTGACCCGTGGTCGCCTTGGCCATCCAGCAGCCGGCGTGAGCCTCGACGCGCATTATGTGACCAATCCGGAGGAGAGTTCTTGGCAGTTGCGCTCTCCCGACCCGTCGTTTTGTAGGCCCGGCTGGGTCAAATCGCCCATCTCTAGGCGGCGCGAGATGGAACATTCTGCGCCCCAACCGGTCGGATCGGTCACGACGCCATCGATGGAGCGCCCGGGGCGGCCACCGTCGGGTCGACAACGGCCCCGGAAAGGATGCGGCCGAGCGCGCTCGAGTTCGAAGAACCAGGCGGGACGTAGCGCCTGGCAGGTGCCGAGGTAGTGCACCAGCTCGCGCAGGCCAAAGCGCCTCGTCGTCGCGCCTTCGTTGCCATCGGCTCGCCTACAGGGCTAGATGCAGCCTCAGCGCTTCGTCCAGGGAGGCGAGGATCTGTGGCGGTACTAGGCCGACCAGTGCGCCGACACGTTCGACGGCTACGGATCTCACCTGCTCTGCTTGCGCCTTTGAGTCGCGGTCGAGGCCGGTCCCCGACGCTGGCAGCAGCACCTGGAAGGGGTAGACCCGGTCGGTGCTCGATGTGACCGGGACGACTGTGACCACCCCTCGTCCGAGCCGGGCAGCCGTGCTGTTCGCCCCGTCGTTGCTCACGATCACGGCCGGTCGTCGCTTGTTGGCCTCGGAACCGCGCACCGGGTCGAGGTCGACGAGGCGGATCTCGCCCCGCCGCATCAGTTGAGCCCGTCGCTCGCCGTGGGCTCCCAAGCCGCGGCTTCGTCTCCTGTCGTCCACTCTTTCCACGCATCCTCATAGGCGGACCCGAGCTCGGAAGCCCGGAGGAGCCGAACGGCCTTGTGCACTACCGCAGAGCGAGACGCGAAGCCTTGGGCGCTGGCGTAGGCGTCCAGGAAGTCCACGTCTTCGTCGGGAAGGCTGACGCTCAGTTTCATACTGTCATACTACTAGTAGTAGTACCGATAGGGCAAGGAGTCTGATGTCGGCGCACCGTCGGTGGCAACGGTGCATGTTCTGGCGCACCGGCGGCAGAGGCTTGGCGAGCCCGACCCGTCGTAGTGGCGCGCCCGACGCCCCCTGGTCTCGCTGGCGCTGGCGCGCCAGAACGGGTCGTTATGCCGGTGATCGGGTAAGTATCGCCGGGATATGCCGGTGGTCCGGGGCGCCATTAGTCCTTAAGCGCGGCTAATGGTCATGGCCCGACAGCAAGGGCGGTGACTCGGCCCCCTGGGACGAGCAAGGCCTTCCCTGTCTGACCGGTCGAGACCCGGACCGGCACGACGGTCCCAGAGCTTGGCTCAGCGGCGTACACGGTTTTGCCGTCGGTACTGACGACGAGCGGCCCGCCGAGCCCAACATGGTCAGCGGCGTTGGCCGCTGGCCCGAGTGAGATGGGAGAGCCGAGCGCGCCTGTAACGAGGTCCAACGGGAACACACGGTCCCCATCGCTTACATAAGCCCACTGCCCGTCCGGCGTGACCACAATATGGTACGGGTCCGCACCAAAGCGACGTACCCGGGAGGTTGTGCCGTCAACCAAGTTGACCTTTACCACGCCGGGGGCCGTCCCCACGGTGACATACGCGAAATGGCTGTCCGGGCTGATAGCTACTGAATTGGCGGGGTACGGGACCCGAAACGGGGCACCCGCTGTCAGCGTCCGGGTGTCGATGGGCACCAGAAGGCCCTGAAAAAGCAAGGCATAGACCTCCTTACCATCAGGGGCCGTCGATATAGCCTGAACGTCGTCTGGGACGTTTGAAAGCGGTACGGGCCGCAGAGCTTTGCCAGTCGCACTAATCGGCACGACCACAGGCATCCCCTCCACGCCGCTGGCTTCGAGCACGAACGCCGCCAGGCCCTGTGCCCCGGGTGAGATGCCGTAACCGTTGACGACTCCACGGTCAACTGAGACCACCTCGCCATCGCTCAGGTCCACAGTTTCGAGGCCGGCAACAACACTGGCAACGAGCCCACGGTCCTTGTTGGCTTCGATGACGATCCCGGTCGCCACCGCGAACGGTAGCTGCCCGGATGGGCGGTAGAGCTTGATCGTTCGCACCACCACTGCGGTGGCGAGGTCAACGACAGACACGCTGTTGATCCCCACGACGTAAAGCTCGCCGCCCTCAGCGGGCACTGGCGCGCTGCTAGCCGACGCTGTCTTGGTGGAGCCAGCCGGCACACCCAGGGCAATGATCAGGCACATTGCCAGCATGACAGCCAGGGAGTGCCTGTGCCGGCCTGACAAAGCCAGCATTGTGGGGCGAGCGTCGGCTACGCGTGCACCTTCTCCGCGTCGTATTCTCACCGGGCGCTCCTTCCACTGCCAACCGGGAGTGGCCGTCAGTGCTCCCTTGCCTCCATTATCCCCTCCTGGAGGGGGGCACATCTGGGAGCGCCTTCGGGTGAGGTGGAGGCAGGCAGCGATGTGGTCGATGCCTCACCGCCCTCGGGGTGCACCGAGGCCCTCCCCACGACATCGCGGTACTACGGGAGCGACGGGTCGAGGATGCCACCGAGACGCTCGGCCTGTATTGAGCCGAGGTCGGCGAGGGCCGTTCCGGCTGCGCCGAGGTCCAGGATCTCGAGAGCGCTTAGGCGATCTGAGGGAGCGATCTGCGCCCGGCCGGGACGGCGGGCCTGGGGCACGGACCGTCGTTACACGTCGATTCCTCTTGAAACTTCGGCATTTTTCCGCTGAGCATAACCGGCGGATCTGCGTGCGTCGTAGGTCGCCCAGGTCCTGGCACACCCACAGGACAATTTGGTCGGTCATTGGCCCTGGCCGACCCCGAGCCTCCGGCAGGCAAGAGTGGGACGCGCACTCCATTAGCTCGGACCTGTGAGGGGGCGTCCCATGAGCACCGAGTCCCACAGGTCCCCATTAGGGCGCCGGTAACGGCGTACCTTGCGCCCTTCCTCCACGAAGCCCGCACCCCGGTAAAGCCGGATCGCGGCTTCGTTGTGGGGCCATACTTCGAGGGCCATCTTGTGCGCCCCGGCGTCCGCCGCCCACTGCATGGCCGACGCGAGCAGCAACCTGCATATACCTCTGCCGCGCCAGGCCTCGACGACGAGCATCCCGATATCGGCAACGCCGTAGGGCGCTATCGAGACCCAGATTTGGCCGACCATGCCCGGCCCTTCTGCGCCGCCCGGGGTGCACGCCACCAGGACGGCCGCGGAGTCGTTCGCCAGTGCCGAAGCGAGGCGCTCGCGCCGTGCGTCGCGGTCGAACGGGACCTCGGCCCCAATCCAGCGGCCTTCTGAGGCGACCTGCCATGTCTGTCCGACGATGATGTCGAGGTCGCTTTCGCCGGCCCGGCGGACCTCCGCTCCGCCAGGCCGGGCCGGGGTGGTCTCCATGGGAGTAGTCTTGCCCCGCTCCACATGAGCTGCCCGGCATTTCCCGCGGGCGCGCCCCGGGGGACCGGGCCAGTCGGTTCCCTCACCGACGTAGGCCTCACCGTGCGAGGAGCACACTCAGCTGGGCCCAGTAGCTGACCCGGCATCCGAGGAAGGACCGGTCCACCATCTTGGAACCAGTCCAACGCCGGGCTCCAAATACAGCAGGAGCTCGCAGGTGATGGGTACCTCGCTGTCTAGGCCAGGCCGGCCTTTGCCCTTTCCAGTTCGATGTCGTTGCGGACCATCTCCTCTAGCACCTGAGGGAACTCCACCTTGGGCTGCCAGCCGAGGATGTCCCTGGCCTTGGAGGCGTCGCCCACGAGCTGGTCCACCTCCGCCGGCCGCCGGAAGCGGTCGTCGGTAGTCACATAAGGCAACCAATCGCCGGCGCTTTTGAGGGATAGCCAGGACGCGCTCGATCGACCCGGCGTGCTCAGGGTGCTTTAGGGCGGCGTAGTGGAACAAGGACCGCACGGCGGCCAAGCGGGCGTTGCGGGTGCGCACGCTGTTGTGGCGGTCGGCCTCCAGGTACTCCAAGAACGCCCCCACCGTGGGGGCGTCCAGGTCGGCGAAGTCGAGGCGCGACGGGGCCAGGCCGGCCCGCTCGCTCACAAAGCGCAACAGGAGGACGAAAGTGTCGCGATAGGCCGAGACTGTCCTCGGGCTGGCCAGGCGCTGGGCCAGGAGCCGCTCGGTGAAAAACGCCTGCAGCGTCGGGGCCACCCGGGTCATAGCTGGCCTCCGCGCTGGGCGTCCAGGCGCATGGCGACCAAGCCGAACAGCTCGGGCGAGGCCTGCAAGTACCAATACGTGGAAGCTGGGTCGCCATGCCCGAGCACCTTTGATAGCAACGGCATGCGAGCGTCCACGTCGACGCCCCGGGCGTGCCAGTCGACCAAGGTCTTGACGGCAAAGGAATGCCTTTTATGTGGAATTCCACATAAGGCATTAGGTGGACGGCGGGGTTATGCTCCCTGTCGGCGTGTTCCGCCTGGTGGAGGCCGTGCCAGCGCCCCGGGATGCGTAGTACTCCATGGCCCGGCCGGGATGGTCGTCGACTCGGCCGAGCACGGTGGCGCGGTGGTAGGCCACCGATTCTGTCCCCATC
>JBKQUU010000156.1:0-7613 GCA_052325485.1 Acidimicrobiales bacterium
CCCTGGTCCTGGGCCAGGCCCACCAGTTCTTTTTCGCTGCCCGGGCGTCCGGCCTCGCCCCGGGCCACCTCGGCCGCCTCTTTCAGGGGCACCTGGCCTTTGGCCAGCGCCTCGGCCGTGGCCGGCAGGTCTTCTAAAGACCTGGCCGTGCCCAGCTCGGCCCGGCTTCGCCCCGGGAGCTGCCCGTGCTCTGGGCCAGCCAGTCGGCCCCGTCGGCAAAGCCCCGGTCCTTGTGCGCCCCGCCGGCCCCCGCCCGGGCGGCGGCCCGGGCCCGGGCCCCGCCACAGGCTTTCTCGGTCCTGGCCAAGGCCTCCGCCAACAGGGCGCGATCGGCCCCCGAGTACAGGGCGGGGTCAAAGCTCTCGATCTCCCGGCACAGCTCTTCGGCAACGGCAAGGACGCGCTCGCTCATGGCACCCCCCCTGGGGTACCGACGAGCAGGCGGCGCGGTAGGCACGCCGTCAGTTGGAGAGGGCCGTCACGCCTGGCCCCGAAGACTTGTTACCTTCTCAACGATAGTCGAACATATGTTCCCTTGTCAAGGGGTCAGCCGGGAAAAGTAGCTCAGTACCGGCGGCGGAGGGTGGCTTCCCCGACCCAGGGCGGTACCCAGCCGTGGTCGCCGACGTTCAGGTCCTGGCCGGGAGGGACGATCTGGTCGATGGCCTCCAGGACGTCGTGGTCGAGCAGGATGTTAGGGGCGTCGAGCAGGCTGGTCAGCTGTTCCATCGTCCGCGGCCCGATGATGGCCGAAGTGATGGCGGGGTGGGCCAGCACGAAGGCCACGGCCAGTTCCGGCAGGCTGTGGCCGGCCTTGTCGGCGAGCTCGGTCAGCTGGTCGACGGCGGCCAATTTGGCGCGGTTGCCCGGAAGGCCGAGGTCATAGCGGGCGGGGATCCGCTCGGATCGGCGGGACTTGTTCTCCTGGCCGGTGCCGAAGCGGCCCGACAGCCAGCCCCCGGCCAGCGGGCTCCAGCTGAGCACGCCCATGCCGTACTGCCGGCATACCTGTAGGAGGTCGGCCTCTATGCCCCGGACCAGCACCGAGTAGGGGGGCTGCTCGCTGGCGAGGCGCTCATGGCCGCGCCGTTCGGATGTCCAATGCGCCTCGACCACCATCCAGGCCGCGAAGGTCGAGCTCCCGAAATACCTGATCTTCCCGGCATGCACCAGGTCGCTCAAAGCCGACAGGGTATCGTCGATATCGGTACCGGGGCTGGGCCGGTGGACCTGGTAGAGGTCGATGTAGTCTGTGCGCAACCGGCGCAGGCTGGCCTCGCACTCCGAGATTATCCAGCGCCGAGAATTGCCCCTCCGGTTGCGGTCTTCGCCCATCGGGCTGTGGAACTTCGTGGCCAGCACGACGTCCTGGCGCCGGGCAGGGCCCACGTTAGCCAGGAAATCGCCCACTATTTCCTCGGACTCACCCGCCGAGTAAACGTCAGCGGTATCGATGAAATTGATGCCCGCGTCGAGAGCAGTCTGAATTATGCGGTGGCACTCCTCGTGGTCGGTATTACCCCAGGCTCCGAACATCATGGCGCCCAAGCACAATGAACTGACCTCGACGCCGGTGCGACCAAGAACACGGTATTCCATGGGGCGAACCTACCGCCCCGGGACGGGTTAGCGCCCGCCCCATGACCAGTTCAGCTACTCAGCCTTGGCGATGGCCCGCTCGGCGGCGTTGCGCTCGGCCCATAGCTCCCGACGACGCTTCCAGAAGGCCGTCTTCCAGACCTTGAAGCCACCGCGCCGCCCGGGCGCCGGGACCTTCTTGGGCTTGGGAGAAGTCTTGCGTCCTACGTCGTGGGGGGCGACGGGCAAAACCTTGTCATCGAGGTCCTCTTCGTCGAGCAGCGCGGTGTGCAGCTGGCTACGAACAGCATGGCGCGTCGCCCGACTGGCCTTCCGCCGGCGGCCTTGCGCGTCCTCGAGGAACGGAGCGTCCATCACACGGGTCATCTCCACCTCCGTATCGCCGGCCATTTTTGGTTGACCGGTTAACTATCCATGGTGCCACGGTTAGGTAGGGATAGGCGAGGATTTCTCGCGAAAAATGGCCGATCTCCAGTACCTCAGCTCCTCGACGCTCTCCTTGATGTCGTCGAGCGCCCGGTGTGCCCCCACCTTCCTCGGGGCGGCGGCCAGGGCCTCTGGGTACCAGCGCTTGGCCAGCTCCTTGATGGTCGAAACGTCGATACTTCGGTAGTGCAGGTACTCCTCCAGCTCGGGCATGTAGGCGGCCAGGAACCTCCGATCGGTGCCGATGGAGTTGCCGCACAAGGGGACCTTGCGGGCCTCGGGGACGTGCTTGCGGACGAACTCTAGGGTCTCATCTGCCGCCTGGGCCAGGGAAATGGTGGACGCACCGATGGCGTCGAGCAGCCCGCTCCGGGTGTGCATCTGGCGTACGACATCGTCCATGGCGGCCAGGGCCTCGGGCGCCGTGGCGATCACCAGGTCGGGCCCCTCCGCCAGCACTTCGAGCTCGTCGTCGGTCACCAGTGTGGCGATCTCGACTATGCGGTCACGTGCGGGGTCTAGCCCCGTCATCTCCAGGTCTGTCCACACCAGCACTGCGCGGACTCTACTAGGGCCTCGACGCTCGGGCATTTGCCGGATCTCGGGCCGGTCCCAGGGCTGGCTAGCCTGGGTCGGCGTGGACGGCGACGACGCGGTGAGGGAGGCGGTGAGGACCGACCCGGCGGTGAGGGCCGGCGTGGCCGTGGAGGTGCTCCAGCTCGACCCGGACCTTCCCCTGCCCGCTTATGCCCGTCCCGGTGACGCCGGCGCCGACCTGCGGGCGCGGGCAGACGTGACCCTCGCCCCCGGCGGTGGCCGCGCTCTCGTCCCCACCGGCCTGGCCCTGGCCATCCCGGAGGGCTACGCCGGTTTCGTCCAGCCTCGCAGCGGCCTGGCCCTGCGCCACGGGGTTACCGTGCTCAACGCCCCGGGCTTGATCGACGCCGGCTACCGAGACGAACTGAAGGTGCTCCTGGTCAACACCGACCCCTCGGTGGCTTATGAGGTCCACCGCGGCGACCGCATCGCCCAGCTGGTCATAAAACAGGTGGCCTCGGCCGCCTTCGTGCCCGTGAGCGAGCTGCCGCCCTCCGAGCGCGGGCTCGGCGGTTTCGGCCACAGCGGGCGCTAGGAGGCGGAGGAAGACGGGTGCCTGATGCCTGAACTGCCCGAAGTCGAAGCCCTCGCTCAGTTCGTAGCGGAAAAGGCGGTGGGCACCACGGTGGAGCGGGCTGAGATCGCCTCGCTGTCGGCTCTGAAGACCTACCAGCCGCCTATTGAGGCCCTCGTCGGCCAGGTGGTCGGGGGGGCGGAGCGACGGGGCAAGTACCTGTGCATCTCGGCCGGTGAGCTGTGGCTGGTAACACATTTGGCTCGGGCCGGCTGGCTGCACTGGCGCGACCCCGTCCCTCCCGCCCGTGCCCGGCCCGGCAAGGGCCCGCTGGCCCTGCGGGTCGGCCTGTCTAGTGGAGCCGGTTTCGACCTGACCGAGCAGGGCACGGAGAAAAGGCTGGCCCTGTGGCTGGTCGAGGACCCGGCGACGATAGAGGGAGTCGCCCGGTTAGGGCCTGATCCACTTAGCCCCGGCTTTGACGAGCCGCAACTAGCCGGCCTTCTCTCTCGTGCTCCAGGGCAGCTGAAGACCGTCCTAGCCGACCAGTCCGTCCTGGCCGGGGTGGGCAACGCTTATTCGGACGAGGTCCTGTGGGCGGCCAAGCTGTCCCCGTTCAAGTCGGCCGGCAAGCTGACCGACGTCGAACTGGGGCGGCTGTACACCGCCCTGACCGGGACCTTGCGGTCCGCCGTCGAACGCAGCCTGGGCCAGGCGGCCAAGGAGCTGAAGGATGCCAAGCGAGCGGGCATGGGAGTACACGGCCGGGAGGGCCAACCTTGCCCGGTGTGCGGTACGACGGTGCGGTCCGTGTTCCTCGCCAATCGCAGCTTCCAGTACTGCCCGGAGTGCCAGACCGGGGGCAAGGTACTGGCTGACCGGCGCCTATCGAGGTTGCTCAAATGAGCGGTACCCGGCGCTCGCCGGTGTCTTCGACGCCCCCCGAGGTGGTCTACCGGGGCGTGCGCTGGAGGCGGTCGGCGTCGTCGGAGCGGATCGCGTGGTTCAACGAAGGGCTGGGCCGGTGGGTGGTGTGGGCACCGAAGTCGGACGCGCCACCTTTACCGCCCGAATACGCGGCGCCTACCCTCCGTCCGGAGCGGGCCGCCCAGGCGTCCGGACCAGCTGGGGCGGGTGCTGGAGACCGAGGTACACACGTCGACGCCATGTTGGGCCGAAAGCCGATGACTTCTCCCTATCGCCTCGTGCCCGTGGTCATTGCCGTCTTCGTGATCGCGCTGGCGCTGTGGCAGGCCACCCGGCCACCGGGGCGCGCCACCCAAGCCGACATAGCAGCAGCTCAGGGCCTTAAAGGTCAATGTCTCCAGCGCCACGGCGGGACGAGGTTGGCGCCCATCTATTCGCCGGTGGCCGTTAGCTGCCAGTCTGCCGGAGCCTCGGTGAAGGTGGTCGCCGTACTGGTGCCGGGAAAGCCGGGCTCCTGCCCGCCCGGTAGTGCCGTCATACAAGTTCTCCAGGCCGGTGTAACTGGGGAACCGAGCGAGTGCATCCTTCCCATAAGGGTCAAGTAGAGCCCGAGGGTCTGGGAGGCAAGGTTTCGACCGAGACGAGCCCAATCCCGCCCCGGACACGGCCACCGGCGGGCAGCCGTTTTTCGGGTTCCTGACGACGCATGGCTGACGAGCCGTTGGGCGCGATGGCCCTACGGAAGCGCTAACCTGTGTTTGTCACGCGGACGTGGCTCAGTTGGTAGAGCACAACCTTGCCAAGGTTGGGGTCGCGGGTTCGAATCCCGTCGTCCGCTCCAGGAAACCCCAGGTCAGAGACGGGCTGAGCTACTCTGGTGGTGGTGGAAGAGCCTGGCGGTCTACTAAGACGGTCTACTAATTCCAAGGTAGCGTCTACTTCGAAGCCCTCGCGCCCATCGCAGAACCGGCGGAAGCGCGGCTCCGGTGGCGTCCAACCTGTGCGCGACGGCGTCTGGCGGGTAGACGTCGAGGTCGGCCGGGACCCCGTTACAGGGCAGCGTCGACGGGTGGCCCGAGTCGTCCACGGGGCCCGAGAAGACGCCGAGATAGCCCTTGCCCGTCTCAAGGTCGCCGACCACGAGAAGCGCCTGCCAAGCGGCGGGACCAATGCTCGTTCCGTCCGGGCCGCCTTTCAGCTGTACCTCCAGGCGGTCGATAGCGGGCTGATCGAGTTGGCGCCGGCGACAGTGGTCACCAGCCGCTCGGCGGCAAAGCGAATGTGCTCGACGGAGCTCGCCGACGGGCGGACGTTCGGCGACATCCGGCTGTCGCGGTTGACCTGGAGCGACATCGAGTCTCTGTACGCGGCGATGCGAGCGGGCGGTAACGGCCCGGCCTGGGTGCGCCGGTGTGCCACCGTGCTCACGCGAGCTCTGGAACTTGCCCGCAGGCGTGGACTGATCGACGCGAACCCGTCCAAGGACGCCGCCCGGCCTCGTACCGTAAGGTCTAAGCCCTTCGCCCCAACGGCGGCCGAGGTACGGGAACTCCTGGGTGCCGCGGCGAAACGGGATGCCGAGGCCACGGACGCGGCGGTGTTACTGGCGAGCACAGGGGCCCGCAAAGGCGAGCTGCTCGCCATCCGCTGGGCCGACGTCGACTTAGACGGGGCTGAGGTGCATATCTCGGCGGCGATCTCAGACGGTGGGCGCGGCGTGGGGGTGGTCCGCAAGACGACCAGGAGATCCGATTGGCGGGATGTCCCGCTCACCTCCGCCGCCGTCGAGGCGCTCCGACGGCAAGCGGCACGGCGGGGCGAAGTGATCGGCGCCCGGCCGGCCAGTTCGGACTACGTCTTCTCCGCTGGTACCGACGGATCGGTGCCGATGCGGCCGGATTCGTTGAGCAATCGCTGGGCGGCAGCCCGGGGAGCCTCAGAACTCAAGCTCCAGCATCTCCGCCACTTCGCGGCGACGACAATGCTCGACGCCGGCGAGTCCTACCGCACGGTCGCCGACATCCTCGGTAACAGTGAGTCCACCCTCCGCCTTCACTACGACGGCCGCACGGACGTCGGTAAGCGAAAGGCGATCGTGGCGCTGGAACTCGGTTCGCCCGGCGGTGGTGACGTGGCTGGCCGCGGGAGCCCCGCGGGATATGAGTCTTGACTCATTATGGGCGAAAAGTAATACCCTGGTGACATGGGAAGTCGAGGTCACCGATCAGTTCCTGGAGTGGTGGCAGGGCCTGTCTGCCGACCAGCAGGAATCCGTAACCGATCGGGTGGACCTCTTAGCCGAGGCGGGCCCCGACCTGGGTCGGCCGGTGGTGGACCGCGTCCAGACTTCGCGCCACCAGAATATGAAAGAGCTGCGGGCGGCCAAAGGTGGGGCCCTGCGGGTGCTCTTCATGTTCGATCCTCGGCGGCAAGTGATCCTCCTCCTGGGAGGGGACAAGAGCGGGGAGTGGAACTCGTGGTACGACTGGGCGGTCCCCGTAGCCGACGACCTGTACGACGTCTATCTGGTCGAGCTGCGTGATGAGGGGTTGATCTGATGGCCCGAACCAAGTTCTCCGAGCTGCGTGAAGCAGTCGAGGCCCGGCCGGGTGCCCGCGAGCGGCTGGCGGCTAAGAGGGCCGAGACGTTGGAGGAGGTACGTCTGTACGAGCTCCGCCACGCCGAAGCGGTCAGCCAGGCGGAGCTGGCCGGCCGTCTGGACGTGACCCAGGGCGCCGTCTCCAAGCTCGAGCACGCCGACGACGTGCGCGTGTCGACCCTGCGCCAGTACCTCGACGCTCTCGGCGCGCGGCTCGAACTGGTAGCGGTGTTCGACGAGGAGGGACGGCGGGTGCCTATAAAGCTCGGCACGGCCGACGACCAGCCGGCCGCCTAGGCCGAGCCGGCTCGCGGCGGTTGCTCCGTCGGTTCGGCCGTGGGCTCAGGTCGGTACAGGTACTCGGGATCGTTGAGGTCCTCGGCCACGAGGCCTCGGACGCCGACGAGACGCAGGTGGTCGAAGAAGGCGCCGATCTCCTCCGCGGCCTGGTCGACTCGGTCCGTGTACTGGTCAAGTAGGGCCAAGAGCATCTGTTTGCGGCGTTCGCGGTAGCTGTCCTGGCGGGCCTGGCTGGGTCGGCCAGTTAGGGCCTCGACCGTGCGGGCCGCCTGGGTCGGATCGTCGATGCCGAGCTGACGGAGCCGCTCGTAGACGGGACCGAGCTGGCTTTCTTTTCCGAACACGATCTCGTACAGCTCGCTAAGGGCTCACCGCTTGATAGGTTGAGCGCTGGCCGCAATCGTATAGTTCCATTCCCCGTGCCAGGTGTGCGGTTCGAGAGGGACAGCGGCCAGTTCGGCGTCGCTCACCTTGAGCCCCTTCTCGTAAGCCCGGGGGTCGAGGTCGGCCCGTAGCCTCAGGCTCTTGGTCTCGGTGGCCGAGATGAGCTCGATTATCGTGCGGTAGGAGACGAGTGGCCGGCCGCGCCAGTTCATGGTGATGAAGCTGAACATGCGGTGCTCGATTTTGTTCCATTTGGAAGTCCCCGGT
>JBKQUU010000157.1:0-10995 GCA_052325485.1 Acidimicrobiales bacterium
CCGACGGGATGATGGCCGACGCCATCAGCCAGGCCGCCAGCTGCGGTTTCCGGGTCTTCTACTGGGCCCATGACGAAGACCTTTGGGACGGCACATTGCCTTTCTCGCAGTACTGGGCCAGCTACGAGTCCCAGCCGGGTGTCTTCAGCGGCTCGTATGTTGAGTCGATACGGGCGCTGCTGAAACATCTCCGTCAAGCCGGGATGAAGGTCATCCTCGGCTTGGGGCTGTAAAGTCCCCCGTCGTGGGTTTTTGATCTGCCCGATTCGACTTACTTTTCGGACCTCATTTACCATCGTGAAGGGTAATGCGGCCCAGGAGGCGGTCTCCGGAACGACCAAGGCTTCGCCGCCACCATGGACAGGGTCCGCCGGGTGGTCGTAACATGAGAACACGATCCTGCTCAACGTGCCCGTCCTTGTGATCTCGTACCGTGTCTGAAGGCACCGGTCCGGCGGTGCCGTTGCCGTCATGGCTGACGGAGCTAGGCCGACAAACCCACTGGCTGTTCGTTTCCCCTCACCTCGACGACGCAGTGTTGTCCTGTGGAGCGCTCATGGCTCGGCTCGCCATCGACGGCCGCGTCACGGTGGCCACTGTGTTCAGCACGGCCGGCCGGTTGCCTTGGTCTATCCCGGCCTACCGCGCACTGGCCAAATACGGGCGCGACCCGGCGGCTCTCTACCAGGTCAGGCGCCATGAGGACTTTACGGTGCTTGGAACGTTCCCCGCGAGGGTTGCCCACCTAGGGTACTGCGACGCTCTGTTCAGGACGAGAACCTCCACAGACGCACCGAGGGCCACGGGCCTGCGCCGGCTCGGGTCCCGTGTCACGTGCTATCCCACCTTCCGGTGGGATGTGGCCGTGGGCCGCGTCGCCCGACCAGATCGGGCCCTCGTGGACCAGGTCGCGGTCAGCTTGACCGAGTTGGCCGACCAACTAGGGCAGCCGGTCACGGTTGTATTCGCCCCACTCGGAATAGGGCGTCACGTGGACCATATCATCACTCGCAGCGCCGCGACGCAGCTCGGATTGCCCGTCTTCTATTACAGCGACTTCCCCTATTCGGAATCGGCGTTGCCGGACCGAGCCTTTGTGGAAGGCCGCAACCTCGTTCCTCACCTCTGGCATACCGGCCGGGAGGCTAACGCAGACCGTGTGCGGGCCTATCGCTCACAGTTGGACGCGCCCTTCCGCTCCGGCCACGTTCCGACTAGGCCGGAGGTTTACTGGCTGCCTGTAGCAGCAGTGGGTTCCGGCACCCCAGGTGCGACCGTGCCGCTCGCACCTGGTTGAAACCCTCTGATCCGACGCGGGTCTGGTCCGAAACCAGCCACGTTTATCACTGAGAGCGGCACTTGCATCGCGCAGAGCGACGCCATACGTGTAGTTGAGCGGCCGCTGCCGCCCTGGCGTCAAGCGGAGACCGGTGAAGCGCCAGTCGCGCAACACCGCTGGGACAATGGCCGTCAGTTACAACTTTGGCGAGCCCGACCCGGGAAAGGAGGATTTCAACCGGCGCTCCATTGGCCGGTCGATCGACCGTCACGCGGAGGTCCGTCGACGGGTTCCGACGGTCGGCGCCAAAGTCTGGCTTCGGTACCGCGCCGCGCCCGTCCTCTCATGCCGGTCATGCTAAGCGACGAGAAAGGTCGGTTACCCACACCGGGCTCGGCTACGAAAGCCATCGCCTGCTTCAGCTGTTGGTGCCCGAGAACGACCCCGGAGCTCTGGTCCGTCGACACGCCGAGGACGCCGATACTGGCCCGGTCCACCTTGAAGGGGACGAGCAAGGAGCTGATCAGCTCTCGCCTCCGCAGCAGAGTCGAAAGGTCCGCGTTGGCGACGACGCCCTCGTCGATGAGCACAGGACGGCCTCCCCGGGCCACGTAGGTTGCCACGGGCGCCTCGCCGATGGGCGTTTCGTCTCGGTCCTGGCGCCAGGTCCGAGCACGGTCGCCGTCGGCCCTAAGGTCGATGAGGGAAACGCTTGCCGTAGCGCCTGGGCCAAGCGCCTGGCTGACGTCGGAGAGGAAGCTGTGGGCATCGCGGTATTTGGCGCGGGTCACGGCTAGTTCCTGGTGGGCCCGAAGGCGGCCGGCGGCCTGTCTCAGCACCTCGTCATAGCTTTCGACCATCTGGTCTATCCCCTGGGCGCGCGCTCGCTCAAGCGAAGCCTCAGAAAGCCGCTTCAGCCGGGCCGGATCCAAGGCGAGGTCCCTCAGGGCCGTTCTGAGGTTGTCGGCGTCGTTCGGCCGCACCAAGATCCCCGTCGGCCCGGCGACGGTGCGCACTCCGGGAAGGTCGCTGGCCACCGGTACGCACCCCGCTTGCATCCCCTCGATCAACACGATCCCGAAAGCCTCGGCTGTAGTCGTGGAAGGCAGCGCGATGACGTCAGCATTCGCATAAGCCCGGGCCAATACGTCCTCTGGCACGCGCCCGAGCAAGCGCACATTACTCAGGCCTTCTTGGCGCACCCGAAACGCGAGCTCGGCCCGCATGGGACCATCCCCGATGATGGTCAGCTCGAGCTCCGCGGCGCCGGACACGGCGCTCAGTAAATGGGCCAGCCCCTTGTAGGGGCGTAGTTGACCGACGAACAGCACACGAAGTCGTCCAGGCGTCTGCGGTGTGCGCGGCGGCCCGGACGCGGCAGATGCCGCCCACGGAATTACATGAACAGGTGTGCCAGGATGACGGGCCAACTTCTCCAAGTAATCCGGAGACGTGACGACAATCTTATCGGCCGCTTGCGCCAACTCCTCGACGGCTCGGTTGTACCACCGGCACAGGCCAGCTATTTTCGAAAGGGAGATATCACAATGGTGAGTATATACGATACCCGGCTTGCGATAGAGGGGTAACCCCCGCATCAGCAGCAGGAACACTTCGGTCATTGTGGGTACGGGCCCGTGCACGTTGATCACGTCGTAGTCCGCCAATTTCTTTCGGAAAGAAGGCCAGAACAAGCCAAAAGTGGAAAACCGGTACTCATGTAGGAGCAAACCGGGGAAGTCGGCGCGACTGACAATATCGACGTGATGCCCACGTTGGCGCAGGCCCTCGCTCAGCATAGCAACGGCCCGGGAGAACCCACTGACAACGGGAGGTACCTCCGAGGTGAGGATCAAGATCCTCAGTGGCTCGTGCTGGTTGACACGGGCAGGCGGATCCGAATGGCTCTTGGCTCTGCGCAGCCTCCAAAGATGGCGAAGGAACCGCGCACCTTCTTTAATTGTGGACTTGGAGCCGCCGCTTTGCCGTGGTTGGAAGTCATAAGGGACCTCATCGACCCGAGACCACACCCCGCGCACAAGAACCTCGAGCAAGATCTTGTACCCATCGGGCCGCAGAGGCACGTCGCGTACTACCTCGGGGCGAAACGCAAAGCAACCGCTCAGGGGGTCGGTTACAAACCGCGAACGCTTGATCGCCCCGCGCGTTGCCAGCCTGGATGTCTGGGACACCAACTTCCGCCACGTCCCCTCCAAGCCAGCCGCGCTCCCATGACCGGCGTAGCGGGTGGCCACGACAAGGTCGGCATCGGACTCCGTAAGCGCGTCTAACAATCGAGGCACGACAGTCGGAGGATGTTGAAGGTCGGCGTCCATTACAACCAGAGCATCAACGCCAATGCCAGATAATAAGAACTCAAAACCCTCGCAGACCGCACCACCGAGCCCACCGTGGCGTTGGCCTATCGGGCGATGGATCACGGTGACGCGCTCATCCTTCGCCTCCAACTCACGCAGCAGGTCGATGGTCGGGTCGTCTGAGTCGTCCACGAAGAGCAGGCGCCATTTGCGGTCGCCGAGCGCCGCGTCTAATTCGTGGTGAAGCTGGAGGACGTTGCCTAACTCATGTCGAGTGGGCACGACAATCCCGACAGAAAGAGCTTCACGCAGCACTATCCACTCCTTCGGAGCGAGGTTGGTAGTCGGCAAAACGCCGACCTGGCAGCCAAGACGTAATATCACAGCGGCGTGTATCTCAACCGCTTGGCCGATGATACTAGGAGCCTGCCGGGCAGCTGGCAAGGGCCAACCGCCTTTGATAATGTATTCGACCGCAGCGCGCTCGCAGTTTTCGCAAAGTGAGGCACCGAGCGGTTGGCCCGGCGCTCAACGTGAGTTCATTTCTTCTTATGCCGGGGCAGCAAGAGCGGAGGTCGGCTTCGGGCTACGGGACTTCGGGACCGGCAGCGGACGACGGGCGTGATCACCTAGCTCGCGCGAGGTGCAAGGGCACCTCGTTCGGGGCCGGGGCCGCGAACCGCGGCCCAAGCAGGCCTAGGCGACGCGGTCGCGGGCCCTTGGGCGTCGGAGCGCCGAGTTCATTCAATTGACCGCTCCCGGCGGTGGACCGGATGCTGGTAGTCACAACAGACGAGGGCGATAACAGGGTGGCGTGGCCCCGAGATCGTAGCGTGCTCCGGCAGTGATGTCTAGAGGGTCCTTCGAGCCGAGCGTTCCAAAGTTTCCAGTTCAGAGGCGAGTTGCCCACACTCGGTGGCCTACTGGCCGCTCCATGCTTTTTTCTGACGGCTCAGGCTAGATCTTGCCCCTTGCGACGCGCCACCGGTCACCTCGCCGCTTGCTTGCCCTCGTTTGGCTGGGTACCATTTGTTCACGCGATAGACGATCAATAGAGGTACGCCGAACGCGCTGCCCGACGGGAAGATCGTGTCGCCTGAAGGATGAGTAGATGCCGACGGACGTTTTATCCATAGCGATTATCGTGCCTACTCGACATGAGGCGCGGAACGTGTGGCATCTGTATTGTGAATTGGCGGGGCTCCTCACGGGTTGGCAATGGCAGCTTCTTTTTGTAGACGATTCGGATGATGACACTGTCCAGGTCTTGCGAGAATTGGCACAGCGCGACGAGCGCGTGAGGGTCCTTCACCGCTCGCCGCGCCAGCGCCACGGTGGTCTGTCCGGAGCGGTAGTTCAGGGGTTCGAGCTCCTGGGCTCAACCGCGGACGCTCTGGTAGTGATGGACGCCGACCTGCAGCATCCTCCGACCATCGTGCCGCGCTTGATCAACGGGCTCACAGAGCTTGGCGCAGACCTGGCCGTCGCCAGCCGCTACGTGGGTGGTGGAAGTGCGGATGGCTTGGTCGGGGCTGGAAGGAATGTCGTGTCGCACGCCTGCCGGCTGGCGGCGCATCTTTGCGTCCGGTGCTCTCGGCCCATCGCCGATCCGATGAGCGGGTTTTTTGCTGTCCGCCCTGAGGTCCTCAGCGGAGTCACCCTACGCCCTACCGGGTACAAGATCCTCCTCGAGATAGCCGCGCGCGGGCACTGGTCACGTTTCGTGGAGGTGCCGTACGATTTCCAAGCACGCCGTGAGGGCCGATCGAAGTCGACAACTAGAGAAGGGGTGCGCTTTCTTCGTCACCTTTGGTTGCTCACAACAGCCACCGGCTATTCGGGCCTCGCCAACAACGGCGTTCGTAACAAGAGACCTTCGAGCTTTGGGCCCTTTTGGGCCGAGCGGCCTTCGGAAGTCGCTCAAGGAGCAGAGACCTCTGGTCGTCGAGACGACCGTCTAAAGGTCGTTTGAGCCCGCCAGATGGCTGGGAGAGCACCTAGGCCCGTCAACGTGGCCAACAAAGTGGGGGAGGACGACCGCGGAGACGGGCGCGGAGGGGCGCGGCAGCATGGATTAGGGCGGAGCCGTACGCGCCGAGCGTGGTCACTGCTCGTCTCAAGACGTCGCTCTCTGAGCTCCGAGCGGACCGCCAATGCGGGCTCCCTGATCCTCGTCAGCCGGTTCGCCACCGCCGCGGTGCTCAACTACGCCTTCGGCGTAGCCCTTGCCTGGGTCTTGGTCCCTAGCTCGTTCGGAACTGTTAGCGGAGTGCAAAACGTCCTGCTCCTCGCGGCCGGGGCGTTCGCCGCCGGTATGCCCTGGGCGCTGGCGACCCGTGTCGCCGACACCCGCGGCAAGCCGGACGCCGCCGCCCCACACTTTCGCACCGCCCTGGTCGGTAACGTCGTTTTCGGCGCGGTGCTCGGTACCGCCTTTTTCGTCGCTCAGATCGCGGGCGCCGACATCGTTCGCACGCACTCGTACCTATTGGCACTGATAGTGGCGATCGAGATGCCCGTGATGGCGCTCAACACGGTGCTGGCCGGAGCGGCACAGGGCAGCCGCCGGTTTGGGGGCCTCGGCACGATGCAGGTCGGAGAGATCCTCATCAAGTGTGGTGCCGGCCTTTTTCTGGTGACGGCGCTCCATCTCGGCCCCGTAGGGGTATGCCTGGGCTTTCTCGTCGGCAGCCTCGGTTCGGTGGTGATCGGCTTGCGGACGGACAGGGGTCTCCTGCCCGGTCGTGGCCCTTTTGCCCGTCTGGATTTTCTCCGGTCCTCGGGCGCGATCTGGTTGGCATCAGCGTCGTTTGTATTTCTCATCACGGCTGACCTCTTGGGCCTAGGCATCGTGGGCCGGGCCGTCGGTGTCAGTGCGGCGACCATAGCGCTCTACCAAGCCTGCGGGATCTTGGCGCGAACGGTCTATTACGTGACGGACTCCCTGGTCGATGCGGTGTTCCCCTTCCTAGTCGCAGCCAGGACGAAAAGGGAGGCGCACGGCTGGTTCATGACGGCGGTCCGCTGGGTGCCGCTAGTCATCATCCCAGTCCAGCTGGGGTTCATCGCGGCTCCGGGCCCGTTGCTCCGGCTCTTCTTCCCGCCCTCCTATGCCAGCGCACAGTCCCTGCTCCGCGTGCTGGCCTTCGGGACCCTCTTCGCCCTACTGGCTAACATGCTGGTCAAGGCCATGATCGGCCTTGGTCAGGGGCCGAGCGCAGCCCGACGGATGCCGCTCGCGGCAGCCGCCGAGGTGGTCGGGCTCGTTGTCCTAGTACCCCGCTACGGCGCTGTTGGTGCTGCCTGGGCCTTCTGCTTGGGCAGCGGGGTAGCGGTCGCCCTTGTTGGGCCCATATACGTGCGCGCCCAGGAGGCACGGCTCTTGCGTGCCCGGACCGCGGTCCTGTACCTAGCGGCGTTAGTCCCGACAGCCGGCATATTGCTTGTGGCGCAAAGGGTGCCGGAGATCGTGGCGGTCGTACTGATCGCGGTCGCTTTGGCTGTCTTCTGCTTGCCTGCTCGAATGGTCGGCGTGCTCACCGAGAGCGATGTCGCCTGGCTCAGGGCCGCTCGGCGCCGAATAGGTACCCAGCTGAGCTCTTCGACGGTGCCGCGGCACTCGCTCCCGGTCACTGAGCGCCAGACGCCACGAACGGGCGTCACAACGGGTATGGTCGGGGGGTGGAGCGCGAAGCAGTACAGGCCTCGCCACCTGCAGGGACCGGTTACGGCGCGCCCTGATCGGCCCCGGCCAGATCTGGGGACGGCTTGATGAGGAGGAGCCCTGCGCAGGCGGAGCACACGTTCGACCCGCTCCATCTTCGGCCGTCGGGACGCGACGCGGGGCAAGCCTCGTCACCGTCTGGGACGGGCTACCGGGCGCTCCGACCGTCATCGGTGAAGCCGGGGAGCAGAGCCGTCAAGGCCCGTTCGACCGGGCCCCGGCACATGCGGGTCCCGCAACATCTTCGGCCCTCTCGGCGCGAGGCAGTTCGGGCCTCGCCACCCGGCAGCACGGGTTACCGCGGGCCCCGGACGGCGCTGGCGGTACCCGAGAACGGCCTCGTCAAGACGGGCGTGGGAGCGCGGCATACGCTGGCTGGCGCTCCGAGCGCCGCGCAACCGCGGGAGCGGAGGTTCCGAGACGAACGTCTCCTGCTCCTCGGCTGTGCCGCCTTGGCCGCGTTCGCCCTGCTCTACAACGTCTTCGGTCCCGGTCCCGACGTCTTCGAGGACGAAGTCTGGTATACGACGGCGGCGCGGAACGTTGCCGCCGCCGGGCACTTGACATGGAGCAACGTCCCGATATTGGTCCATCCTCCGCTGTTTTTCGTCCTGCAGGCGGGCTGGCTCAAGCTGACCGGGCGCGTCCACGGCCCGCTGCTCGAAGCCCTACAGACGGCCCGCGTGTTCTCGGCCGCGGCCGCGGCAGCCAGCGTCTTGCTCGTGGCTGGTCTCGCCTACCGGCTGGCTCCCTACGCCAGGTTGCGGCGGCGCCAATGGATGACCGTCCTGGTGGCCGTCATAGCCGCCCTCGACCCTGTGCTCGTGCGTTATGGCCGTCAGGTCATGATCGAGCCGCTTGCCTTGGCCGCCTCTTTGCTCGTGTTGCACGCCGCGTGGTCACTTCGCAACCGGAAGTTCCAGTACGTGTGGGTGGTCGGCGTCTTGACCGGGCTCGCCCTGCTAACAAACGAGATCACCGTTTTCATCGTCGTCACCCCCATCGTCTTTGCTCTTTTGCAACGTGACGGTGCCTTGTTCCGCCGGTCCTTGGCGGCCTTCGCCATCGGCCTCGGGTTTATGTCCCTGTGGTACCTGTGGTGCGTCGAGCTTGGCCTCGGTGACGCGTTCATATCGGGCCAAACCGTCAGCCTCGAACGTCTGGTCGGGCTGATCCAGATAACTGGGTTCAACGCTCCGGGTTACTCTCTGATGGCGGCGATCCTACGTTCCATCGGCCAGTACGTAGGCAGCTACGTCGTCCTCGCCTTTGGCGCGGTGGCGCTCTGCTGGCTCTGGTTGCGCCGGGGCTCGGCCGAGTCGAGGTTCCTCACGGCTTGGCTCACACTGAGCTATGTCCTCGGTTGTTACATAGTCGCAGTGGGGACCTTTAACGAGCAGTTCCTCGTTTATGTCATCCCCGCGGCCATCGTCGCCGCGGTACTGGTGGGAGAAGCAGCCCTGACCGAGCTCTCCACAGCTCGAGCCACCCGGCCCGGTCCACGGGCGCGGCCACGAAGGGCGGCGCCTAAGGTCGCCGCGAATGCTGTTGCTGGGCTGCTGTTCGCAACCCGGTTTTCTTTGATCGTGAACTACACGACTCGAAGTGACGGTGTCGTGCGGGTGGACCAGTTCATCGCTCGACGGCTACCGGCCTGCTCGGTTGTCAACGTGAGCGGGGACGTGGAGAAGTACTCCTACCTCCTACCCGGTCGGAAGTTCACCTACTTCTCGGTCGGACCAGCCGCCCTCGCAGACGGCGTCCATGACTTCCTGCTCACCCCCGTCGACGCGGTCACGAGTAACGGCAATATGAGCCCTGCCTTCGGGGCCTGGATACAAAGCAACGGCCGGGAGCTGGCCTCCTACCCGAGCGATGTCTACGGCTCGGTGGAGCTCTGGCAGGTCGGCCCCGTGCCGCACGACGCGCTAGCGGATACGGTCGATATACCTGGGGGCGTGTTCATTAACACGACAGGCTCACACTGCGGGGGCTTCAGGGTCACCAACTCGCCCGGAAGCCCCTTGTACACGATTTTCACCGCCACGGGCGGAAAAGCTGTGCTAGGCCCACCCCGCTCGACAGCTTTCCCGACCAGCTCCGGGACCACCGAGCAATTATTCGATGGGGGGGTCCTTGTCGCTTCGCGTCCAGGCCTGTCGATACCGCAGCGAGGCATGCTGCCCGTCGTGGCCGACCTCGCCGCTCGGGCCCCGGCGCGGTACGCGGCCGCCCACTTGCCGCTGGTCGTTGTGGCGAGGCCGACTGCCGTCCGCACGGCGTGGCTGACCGACCCCTACATCCGGCGCGCTTATCTTGGCTCCTCCCGGCTGTCGGTGGCCTCGATCGCCCGCGGGCGTAGGGAATTCGGGGTGCCGTTAGGACCGCCCCACCGCGTAGGTGGCGACGTTGTGGCCCAGGCCTTTGCCGGAGCGGTGCTCGAGCACGCGCCCGGGAGTGACGATGTGCATGCCGCAGACATCGCCAGCCTCCTGGAGAGCACCGGTGTCGTTGTGGTCCCCCGTGCCGCCCGACAGCTACTGTCGCCGCCGGCTTTGCCACCTGCCATCCCGATCGGTTCCGCCGCGCCCACGACGGTGGTACCGTTCCTCCTAACCTTGGCGGGCGCGCTAGCCGGTTACGCCATGATCGTCTTTGTACTGTGGCGTAGGCGCCGTCCTTCGGGCCGCCTGGTCAGACATGCCCCTGAATTGGTGCTCGAACAGGCTCGGGGGGGGAGGGCCGCATGAGCTCACCGTTGCGGGTACTGGTCGACGGCCGCGTAATGCGTGACTCTTACCACGGCATCGGCCGCTACACCCACGCATTGTTGAACGAATTGGCGCAGCTGGAAGTCACTCTAATAGTGCTGTCGCCTCGAGAGCCGGGGCGTCTCGACGTCGGCTCCCTCTCACAGTACCCGACGGTACGGTTGATCTACTCTGACGTCCCGGTGGTGTCCGTGCGCTCCCAGTGGGAGTTGCGCCTAGCGATAACCCGAGAGCGTCCCGACGTAGTTTTTATCCCGTACCACCTCTCTACTCCCGTGGCGCACGGGCGTACTCCTGTTGTCTGTGTCATATTTGACTGCATCTTCGAACGTCGAGCCGCAGAGTCCGGTGAACGCTCGTGGTTCATACACGCGTACCGGGCTTCTACCAGGCTGGTCATCTACGTCACTTCCATCCTGGCCACGATCTCGGAAGCCAGTCGGCGGGAAATCAAGAGCTTCTACGGGGTCACCTTGGGCCCCGAGGCAGTCCTGTCACCGGGCGTCGGCCAAGAGTTCTTTGACGCTCCGGGCCGGCCGAGGCCAGCCGGTCTGGACTTGCCGGAGCGCTACATCTTGCATGTCGGCATCCGTCGACCTCACAAGAACCAGCAACTGCTGGTCCGCGCCTTGGCGAAGCTCTCGGGCCAACACCCTGACCTCGGTCTTGTCCTCGTCGGCGGCGCCGACACCCGCTACGTCGACGACGTGCCTGTGCTGGTCGAAAATCTAGGCTTGTCCGTCCGGGTCCGCCGGTTCGAGCGAGCGAGCGAGGAGGAGTTGCTGGGCCTCTACGCCAACGCGTCGGTGTTTGCGGACCCGTCGCTGGTCGAGGGCTTTGGCTTGCCATTGCTCGAGGCAATGGCGGCCGGCGTGCCCGTTGTGGCCAGCGATGCGGCGGCGG
>JBKQUU010000158.1:0-49133 GCA_052325485.1 Acidimicrobiales bacterium
CATGTGCGCAAGGGGTCAGTGCTTATGTTGATCAGATTTTGGGGCAGTCGCGGTTCGATTCCGACGCCGCTCGGATACCGTGCCGTTCGTACCAAGATCCGCGAGGCGCTGCTCGTCGCGCGCGGCCAACGACTGATCATGGACCGCCGCCGCAACCCACCCCTGCGCGTGGGCGTGAACCGCGGGCCCGTCTTCGCCGGGGACATCGGTCCGTCGTTCCGTCGGACGTTCACGGTCATGGGGGACACCGTCAACCTGGCCGCCAGGCTGATGGCCAAAGCCGCGCCCGGTCACATCCTGGCCGCCCCCGAGGTGCTGGCCCGGTCGCGCTCGGAGTTCGCCCTCGACAAAGTCCCGCCCTTCACCGTGAAGGGGAAGGCCAAGCCGGTCAATGCCGTCGACGTCGGGGCCCGGCTAGGAGCGCGTACGGTCGAGGACGGCGCCAGCTTCCCTCTCGTTGGCCGTCGCCAGGAGATGGCAGTCTGGCGGGCCAAGGTCGACGCCGCCCTCGCGGGGTCAGGATCTGTGGTCGAGGTCGTCGGCGAGCCCGGGTTGGGGAAATCCAGGTTGGTCGAGGAGTTCCGCACGGTGGGCGCGGCGGCGGAGATGGTGATGTTGTCGGTGACGTGCGAGTACTACGACTCGTCCACGCCCTACGGCGCACTGCGGGGCTGGGTGCGCCGGCTTTTGGGCCTGGAGGAGCCGACCCTGGAAGGCGCGACCGAGCCGGCCACGGCCCAACGGCTGTCCGAGGTGCTCAACAAGCTGGCGTCGGAGCTGCTCCCCTGGGCACCACTGATCGGGGCCATGGCCGAAATCGACGTCCCCGCCACCCCCGAGACCTTAGAGCTTGAGCCGGAGTTCTGGGCGCTCCGACTGGGTGAGGTCATGACCGAGCTCCTCGGTGTGCTACTGCCCTCGCCGACGCTGTTGGTGGTAGAAGACGCCCACTGGATGGACGAGGCGTCAGCCGAGCTGCTCCGCCACGTGCTGGTCATGGGCACTGAGCACCCGTGGCTCTGGTGCCTCACCCGGCGCGACGTCGAGTCGGGCTTCGTCGCCAAAGAGGCGACCTGCCTGCGGCTCGAACCCCTGGCCGGGGTGGAGGCGGCCGAGTTGGCCCAAGTGGCGGCCCGCGATGCCCCGCTGCCGGCGCACCAGGCGGCGGCGCTGGCAGAGCGATCGGGGGGGAACCCGCTCTTCCTCAGGGAACTGGTGGCCGCCGCCCGCGAGTCACAGGGCATCGACGAACTGCCCGACTCTATCGAGGCCGTCATCGCCGCCCGCATCGACCGATTGTCCGCCGAGGACCGCCAGTTCCTCCGACGGGCGTCCGTGCTGGGCCGCACCGCCCCCGTCGAACTGCTCGGGGCCGTGCTGGACGGGGTGCCCGCAGCTGCCGACCCCATCTGGGCCCGGCTCGGGGAATTCGCCGCCCGTGACGAGATGGGGAACCTCGTCTTCCGCCATGCCCTGCTGCGCGACAGTGCCTATGACGGGCTCTCCTACCGGCTCCGCCGTCGGCTCCACGCCAGTGCCGGCGAGGCCATACGGGTGGCTGCCGGTGACAAGGCCCAGGAGCACGCCGAGCTGTTGTCCCTGCACTACCTGCAAGCTCAGGAGTACGGCGAAGCCTGGACGTACTCCCTGGTGGCCGCCGAACGGGCCATGACCGTGTACGCCAACGTCGACGCCGCCGAGTTCTACGAGCGGGCGCTGACGGCGGCGCGTCGACTGCCCGAGCTCACCAACCGGCAGCTCGCCGGGGTCCACGAGGCCCTCGGCGACGCCCGGGAGCGCAGCGGCGGCTACGTACAGGCGGTGGTCCAGTACCGGGCGGCACGGCGCTTGGTGGGCGACGACCCCCTGGCCGGCGCCCGCCTCATGCTGAAGCTGTCCCGGATCCACGGCTGGCAGGACGGCTATGCCGACGCCCTGCGCTGGATCACCCGGGCCCTGCACCTCCTCCAGGGCGTCGAGGGCCTCGAGGCCGAACGCCAGCGGGCCCAGTTGATGGCCTGGTACGGACGGTTCTGCCAGGAGCGGGGACATCACGGGCGCGCCATCACCTGGTGCCAGCGGGCGATCGCCCAGGCCGAGCTGGCCGACGAGAAGGACGCCCTGGCCAACGCCCTGGCCGTCCTGGACTGGGCCCAAATGGAACTGGGCCGGCTCGATCGCCCGACCAACTGGGAGCGGGGCCTGGCCCTGATGGAACAGCTCGGCGATCTCGACGGCCAGAGCAGGATGTTCAACGCCCTGGGGATGTTCGCCTATTTCCGGGGCCGCTGGGACGAGGCCCACGAGCTGTACGGCCGGGCCCAGGACCTGGCCCGCCGGTCGGGCAGTCCCGTCCATTTGGCCGTCTACGAGGGCAACATGGCCGAGATCGCCCTCGACCAGGGCCGGGCTGAGGAAGCGGAGCGGCTCTTCGAGTCGGTGTCGCGCACCTGTCGGGCGGCGGGGCACCGGTCGGGCGAAACCCACGTGACCGGCAGCCTGGCCCGCGCTGCGGCCAGGTTGGGCCGCTATGACGACGCCAACCGCCTGTTCGAGGAGGCCTGGCAGAAGGCCGAGGAGCTCGGCGGCCAGGCCGAGTCGCTGGAGGTGGGCGCCCGCTGGGCCGAGGGCCGGTTGCTGGCCGGCGACGTCGCCGGGGCGCGGGCGCGAGCCGAAGCCGGGTTGGAGCGGGCCCGGGGCTTGGGCGGGGTGGCGCAGCAGTTGCCGTTGCTGCACCGCGTCCGGGGCGTGGCCTTGGCCCGAGGCGGCGACCATCACGGCGCCGCCGTCGAGCTGGGCCAGAGCCTGGAGGCGGCCCGCCTCCTGCACGTCGATTACGAGGTGGCCCTCACCATGGGGGTCATGGCCGCGCTGGGGCTCGAGGGCGAAGGGCGAGCAGCGACCGACCTCGAGTTGGAGAGCACGCGCATCCTTGATGGGCTCGGCGTTGTCAGCGTCCCGGACCTGATGGTCGGGGAACGCTTTCCCGGGGCCCTGTCCGGTCCACCACCTAATGCAGAGAAATGTTCAGCCACCTAATGCAGAGAAAGAGAGAAACACAAGAGTGAGTCAAAGACCCGTGAGTGCCAGGCTTCACAAGAAGCTTCCGACGGTACGAGGAAGCAGACGCAGCCTGCTGCTCTTCGGTGCCGTCAGCTTGGTGGCGAGCACCTTAGTGGCGGCCGGTGGTGTGCAGGTGGCGACGACCACTAGCTCTGCCGCCGCCACCACGACCCCTGCCGCCGCGGTACCAAGCTGTCCCAACGTCGGGTCGGGTACCGGCTGTGCCTACGTGGTCACCGTCAACCTCAACGGGTCGGTCTCGATCGCCAAGGGTGCCAACACCACACCGATCGACCAAAAGGTTGGTGAAGGCGACGACGTCGTGGTCGGGGTGGTCAACGACTCGAACGGGCTGGTCAAGAGCATCTCCTTGTCGGGTACGGGCCGGGACCAGCTGTTCGGCTTCGACGGCGACGGCATCTGCACCTACAACTTCACCGGCGACGGCTACTGCGCCACCGACGACAACAACGGGCCTTCCTACACGACGACCAGGTCCGGGACGAAGGAGATCCAAGCGGGAGGCAAGAACCCCTACGACTACGAGGGGCCGGACAACACCTTCTCCGGCATCAGCCCGAACCAGGACAGCGGGACGATCAACTTCATCACCAGCGTCACGCCACAAGGCCTCACGCCACAAGGCACGACCTACCTCTCCCTGGAGCAGGCCCCCACCTCCAGCGCCACGGGCACCGCCCTCATCACCCCCGGCGTAGCCGTGATCCCGCCGAGCCTTTCGGGGGCGAACGAAGGCCAGACCTGGAGCGGCACGGTGACCACCTTCACCGACACGGGGTCGATCTCACCGGCGAGCGAGTTCGACGCCACGGTCAACTGGGGCGACGGCGGCTCCAGCACCTGTACCAGCACCTCCACCACCTGTACCGTCGGCGGGTCCGACGGGTCGTACACGGTGACCGGTAACTACATCTACAAGGAGTACGGGACGTATTCCCCCACCGTCACCGTTACTGACACGATGCTGCCCGTCAACACCGTCACATCCACAGCCGGCAGCGTCATAGTGGCCGACGAGCCCTTGACGGCGTCGTCGGTGGCGATCACACCGCAGGAGACGACCGTACAGTTCATGGGCCCGGTGGCCACCTTCACCGACCCCGACACCTATTCCAAGGCTTCGGAATATGCCGGTACCACCATCAGCTGGGGCGACGGCGGCACCAGCACGGTCCCCGACGGGGACGTGAGCTTCAGCGGGGGCAGCGGGGCGTGGACGGTTATCGGAACCCATACGTACACCACCGTCGGGACCTACACGGTGATAGTCACCATCGTGGACAATGGCGGGCAGACGACCATGGCCACGGACACCAACGTCATGGTGGCCAATTCCGTCACCCCCTGCACCGGCTCATGCACCGGGACCTTGAGCTCGAACGACGTGACGGAGAGCGCGTCTACGGACAACACCGGCGACCTGCTCCTGTCCGGCGCACCCAACACGGGCCAGCTCAACTGCAACGACGGGTTCGATCACGCGCCCGCCGTCATTAGCGAGACCAATACCTTCAGCGCTGTATCGGGCACCATCACCGCCACGGAGACATTCCCAGTCGACGACGGTGTGGTCGAGAACCCAGGCGCACCGGGCAACTCGGACGCGTTCTGGGTCTGCTTTTCGAGCCCGGGCTACAACTTCACGGATATCACAGGCGCCTCGGTGCCCACCGGACTTCTCCCCATGTGCGACCCGTTCGCCGTGGGCACCGGGCCGTGTGTGAACTCCATCGCCACTTCGTCGAGTGGGATAGTCACCGAGACGATCACCTACCCGGCGATGGACGCCGCCTCCTCGGACCCGCAGTTCGTGTGAGCGACCGCCGGCGGAGCACGAGCCGGCCATCTCAGCCCAGTAGGACAGCGGAACCTGCACCGCGGACACGAAGTCGTCCCCGGTGCAGGTTCCTGGTGGTGACGGGCCCGACGATGCCCTGAACGGTGCTGGTAGTTTCCTACTTATGCCCGCACACCGAGGCGCCCGGCGGGAGGCTGGGAGGGCTGGACGGACGGCGGCGGCGTCGATTTGCGCCCTATGTTCCATAGGAGGCCTCGAGGGCTCAGCTTACGGAGCAGGGTCACCCGTGACCGGCAACGCCACCACTATCGCCTTTTACCGCCTTGTCGTCGCCGCTACACAGCGGACGGCCGGGGTCGAGGAGACCCAGACCGGCTACGCGGTAATAGAGGACGCGCCGGGCAAGGTGTCAACCTTCAGCGTGGGATCGGCCGCGGCCGGCGTGCCCGCCGGTTACTCCCGAGCTGTCGAGCACATCATCATCGCCAACAAAGCCGGCCACGTGCTGTGGCTAAGCGACGACTTCGTCCCCGTGGGATGTGGCCGGGCGGCGGTGGTACCGTGCCTGCCCGTCGAAATACTCCTCACTTCGAACGGGACGGCCTGGCGTTTCGATCCTCCCGGCCTCCCGGGGAACAACTCCTGTTGGGGGACCGTCGCAAATGGCGTCATCGACGGGTACAGCAAGACGGGAGGTGCGTTCGGGTACGGTCTCTACGGCCACTTCGAGCCGATGCGCCACGTGGGAGGAGCCGAGCTGGTGACCTCCACCTTCCCCTGGGGCAAGGCACAGCAGGCCACCGAGACCGATAAGGTCCCTGTTGTGACGCACTTGCCGACGGCGGGCGTCGTGAGCGTCTCCGCCGGCCCCGGGAGCCCTGCTTTCAGCTACCGATGGACAAACCACTGGCTCACGGCCGCCCCTGACCAACCTGAAGTGACCCTGTGCACCTGAAGTGTGATGTCGTCTCACCGCTGGCGGTCGGCCTACTCCGGCGGTGGTGGTACGAACAGGGGAACGCGGCCGCGTAAGGACGCAATCATTTGGCCGGTCCCGGCGTCTCTATTAGGCCGGAGTAGCTACCAGGGGCCAATACGATCGAGGCGAGCCATATGGACGACCAGGGACGAGCCTTCCTCGAGGCAGCTATGCCGCACCTCGACGTCGTCTACCGCGTCGCACGGCACACCAGCCGGGACCACCACCAGGCCGAGGATCTCGTCCAAGAAACCTACCTCCGCGCTTTTGCCGCCTTCGCCACCCACCGGGGCCCGAGCACCAAGGCCTGGCTCGTCACCATCTGCCTCAACCTGGCCCGCAGCCAGGGCCGGCGCCGTGCTCGACGGGTCGTCGAGACGCCCATGCCCGAGCCGTACGAGCCCGAGGCGCCCGGGTCGAGCGTGCCCGACGAAGCGTTAGCCAACATCGACCGCGCCGCCGTCTCTCGGGCCCTGGCCCAACTTCCCGACGAGCAGCGACAGGCCATCGTCCTGATGGACCTGGCCGGGCACAGCGCGTCCGAGGTCGCCGAGATGCTCAAGTGCCCGCGCAACACTGTGCTTTCTCGCGCCTTCCGCGGTCGCCAGCGGCTGGCGTCATTGCTGGTGGAGGAGGACATCAACCGTGACGTGCCCTGAAGAACGAGTGATCGCCTTCCTCACCGGTGAGCTCGCCCCGGAGGAGGAACGACGCTTCGACCAGCACCTGCTCGAATGTGAGGAGTGCTGGCAGGCGGTCAAGGCGGACCGGGCGGCACGCCTCGCCCTGGAACAATTGCGCCAGCCCGCTCCGGCCGGGCTCGAGAGCCGCGTGGCCCTCGCCATAGCTCTCGCCGACCAGGAAACCTCGAAGGGCCCGAGCGACGGCTCCGGGGTACCGTCCTTCCTGCGCTGGGCGACGGTGCGTCCCCACCACCCCCGCCTGGTGGCGGCGGCCTGCCTGGTCGTCGTCATGGCCGCCGGCGCTGCCGGTTGGCTCGTCGCCGACCGCCCGGCGGCCGACCCTCCCCAGCTGGCCGCCGTCGTTGCCATGATGACCCCTGGTTCGCCGCCTACGAGCGCCCTGCGGTCCGGCGAGCACTTCGTCATCGCCGGCCAACCCCTCATGGTGCGCGCCTACCAGCTCGAGGGCACCGAGGAGCTCGTGGCCACGTCGGCCCGCCCGTTCCCCGTGCCTCCGAGCTCGCATATGCTGGCCGGCTCCTCGTCACAGGCGTGGATGGCGACCAAGGGCCGGTTGTCTATGTACGGGGTCAACCGACGCGGCCGTGGCCAGTCGATGTTCCTCGTGGCGGCCATGCCGATGGCCGAGATGCCCCAGATGGCAGCGCGCCTAGACCTCATCTAGGGGACGCCGGCGAGACCATAACCAGCCTGTTCTGCCGCCCGTAGGGGGCCTGCAATCAATCCGGGCCAGCGGGCATCTCTATGGGTGTGGCCGACAGCACCGTCAAACCGTTGGGCCGGCGCCTCTTTCTCTCCCGGTCAGCGTGCGCACCGGGACCACCTTTGTCCACGACCTGTTCGCCGTGGCCTTCACCGTCGTGATCGTCGGCCACATTACATTCGCCGTCACCCATCCGCAGGCGCTGCGCCGCATGGTCAAGGGATGGGCCCCCGCCCAATGGGCCCGCGGCCATACCCCGGCCTGGGACGTTCCCGCCGCCAGTCCTCCAGGTACCGCCAGTCCTCCAGGTACCTCCAGTCCTGGTAGCAAAAAAACGGCGGCGTGACACCGGATCTCCCCAAATAACCCTGACCCACAACAAGGAGCCCAACACCAATGCAGGTAAAGACATTTGCCAAGGTACTGCCCTTCGCCGTGGCCCTAGGCATCTCGAGCACGGTCGCGGCCGTGACCGCCCCCGCCAGCTACGCCGCCGCGCCGCACAGCTCGGCCATGGCCCAGGTCACCAAGATGGGGACCATCGAGGGACTACTTTCGAGTACTTCGTTCAGGATGTCGGCCAACATGAAGTCGTACGTGGTCAAGGTCAACGGCATGACCCACATAACCCTGGGCTCCATGAAGACCAAGCTTTCCTCGCTGAAAAAGGGCGATGCCGTCACGGTAAAGGGCGTGCTCGAGATGGGGTCGATCATCGCCACCAGCGTTCACGCCGGCATGTGACCGGGACCATCAGCGGCGCCGGCCGGCCCGGACAGGCGGGACAGCCGGCGCCGCTCGCCAGCCGGTGGCCCACCGGCCGCCACCCCGGCAACGTACCCTGGAGAGATGGAAATGCCCGCCCCTTTCGGCACGGGTATTTCCGCCGTGATCGGCCGCCTCGAAGATTTGCTACGGTCCTTTTCTCCCGACGACGCCCGCCGCCATTTCTGCGCCGCGTACTGCCGGACGACAGGCGCCGTCCGGGACGCCCTGGGGTCAGGCCGGTTCGCCGACGAGGAGTGGGTCGAGGCCTGGGACGTCGCCTTCGCCCGGCGGTACCTTGACGCCATCGCCTTGGCCGACCGGGGCGAGCCACCTCCGGCGCCGTGGCAGGTGGCTTTCAGAGTGGGTCTCGAGAGGCCCGCTCTCCCGCCCCTGCGTCACGTGCTCTTGGGCATCAATGCTCATGTCAACTTCGACCTGCCTCAGGCGTTGCTCGATGTGACGAGCGACGAGGCCTTCGACGACCCTCAGGCCCTGGCTTCCAAAAAACGTGACCATAGGGCTATCGACGGCGTCATCGCCGCCCGGGTGGCGGCCGAGGACACTGAACTGGTGGCGGCGACGCCGGGGCTGGGGACCATCGACCGGCTCCTCGGCCCGCTCAACCGCCTCGGCACCAAGCACTTCCTGCGGGAGGCTCGTGGCAAGGTCTGGTCGAACGCCCTCCAGTTGGCCCGAGCCCGCCGGGAAGGTGACGAAGAGCTCCGGTTGGTTGTTTCTGAGCTCTCCGGTAGATCGGTGGCGAAGTTGGAGCAACTGCTCGCTCCCGGCCCGGTCTTGCTAGGCTGGCCGTCTTCGGCTTCGGGACCGAGCTGGGACGCCGCTGACACCAGTTAATGCCCCTTGGCGCCGTCCGTGCCCGGCGCGATACTGGCCAGGTGGTTACCGAGCTCACGCCGGAGGGGCGGCGCAGACGGCTCCCCCTCGTGCCCTTGCGTTACGCGACCGTCGTCGCCGGGTTGGCCCTAGCCGTTCTCGCTTACGGTTACGCCCTCAACCAGAACTGGGCGACACAGACGTGGCCTTGGCCCGACACCGACCTTTCCCACCTGTTCGTCGGGTCCATAGCCGCTGCCGTGGCCGCCATTGCCATATGGATCGGCGCCACCGGTGAGTGGGGAGCACTGCGGTCAGCGGCAATAGATGTCATTGTCATCTCCGGTGGCCTGTCGGTCTATTTCTTTGTCCGGCTGGCCGAAGGCAAGGGTTTGCTGGGCTATGCATTGTTTTTCACGGCGGCGGCTTTGGCCGGGGTGGCGGGTTGGTACTGGTCGCGCCGCGTGCCCATAAGGGACACCCGCAGGATGCCGGTTGGCCTGCGGGCGTGGTTCGTCCTGTTCGCGGCGATCACCGCCGCCACCGGTACCGCGCTCCTGTTGAGGATCCAGGTCTTCCCGTGGGCCCTGGACCCCAGGACGGCGGTGATGTTCGGCTGTGTCTTCCTCGGTGCCGCGGCGTACTTCCTCTACGGGTTAGCCGACCCGTCTTGGCACAACGCCAAGGCCCAGCTGGTGGGCTTCCTGGCCTACGACGTCGTGCTCTTCCCTCGGTACGTGTCGTTGATGAGCAGCACGACGGGCCCCTACGGGTACCCGGCCTCGGTCAACAGCGTCCATCTCGATAGCTACCTGGCCGTTCTTTCCTTGAGCAGCCTGGTCTCCATCTACTACCTCTTCGTGTCACCCAGGACAAGGAACTGGTCGGTCCAGGAGCGCCCCGACGGGGCCGTCCCTGTGCTCACGGAAGGCCAAGGCGCTTTTGACACGGTGTAGCACTGGGCGGTCCCGGGGACCGGGGGCGAGGCGCAGGGCGCCCGAAGTGCCACCCTTGGCCGTAATCGCACCCCATGGCGACCAGGGGCCCGATCAGACTTGGTCTTTCGACGCCTTCGGCCACCGTCGCCAAGGACAACGCCTTGGCCAGCGATATGAACGAGGCGGCGATGGTCCGAGCTTGGGGATCGGTGTCGATAGCGTCGACCAATGAACGATCGAGCTTGATGAAGTCCACGGGCAAGCGGTTCAGGTAGCTCGGGGACGAATAGCCCACACCGAAGTCGTCCAGGCCTACCAGGCAACCGAGGCGGCGGATCCGGGTCAACGTGCTGTTCGCCATATCGAAGTTCTCCATGAGGGCAGTTTCTGTAACCTCGAACGCCAGTTGGTGGGCGGGTACTCCGTGGACCTCGACCAATAGTTCGACCTGGTCGGCCAGGCCGGCAACGGCGAGCTGGCGGGCCGACAAGTTGAGGCTGGACTGCAGGTCCGGGTCACGCTCGAGCTCCATGACCACCTCTGCGATCACCCATTCGCCGATGGGCATAATCAGGCCCGATTCTTCGGCCACATCCAGAAAGGCGACCGGGGCCAAGACTTCTCCGCCTCGACGAGCCCACCGCAATAGGGCTTCGTGCCAGTTAGGGCGCTCCCCAGAGAGGTTGACCATGGGCTGGAAGTAAAGAAGCAGCTCATGGCGGGCCACGGCGTGGCGCAGATCGGACTCGACCGCCAGGCGGTCCAGGCAGTGGGCCCGGATCCGCTCACTGAAGGCCACCACGCCGCCCCGCTGGCACCGCTTGGCCTGGGTGAGGGCGGCGTCGGCGTCCCGCAGAAGGCACTCCGGCGTAGCGGAGGCACCCCGACCGACAAGGCCGGCGCTGGCGGTGACCCGTAGCTCGTGCCCGGAGACGAACAGCGGGACGGCGACCCGGGCCAGCAGCTCCCGCACCAACGACAGAGCCTGCTCCTCGTCTAGGTCGTTCAGGACCAGAGCAAACGTGTCGCCCTCGAAGCGCGCCGCCAGGCTCCCAGCAGGCAAGTAGCCGGCTATGCAACCGGCCACGGCGCGCAGGACGCCGTCACCGACGGTGTGGCCAACGCACTCGTTTATGCGCCGGAAGTGGTCTACGTCCACGAAAACGACCGAAAGCGGTTCGCGCCCGGCGACCGCCGCCCCGAGGTGGGCCACGAGGAGGTTGCGGTTGGGCAGCCCGGTCAGGGCGTCGCGCAGGGCCAGGTCGCGCAGGGCCCGTTCGTAGCGCCGTTGCTCGGTGATGTCGGCCGCGCTCAGGAGCACCCCGGCCGCTCCGGGGATGTCGGTGAGGTTGGAGGCAACGCCGGAGAGGACCCGCCATTCCCCCTTCGCGGTGTGGACCCGGTACTCGAAGCTACGTCCCGGGCCCCGGCCCACCACCACGCCGTAAATCTCGGCCAGCAGCGCCGAAGCGTCCTCGGGATGGACCAGGGAGACCAGGTCGTGGCCGACGAGAGAACCGCAAGGCCGGCCCAGCAGGGTGCTCGCCGCCGGGTTGGCGTAGCGGATGCGCCCGCACGAGCTAACGAGCAGGAGCGGCGACGAGGTACGGTCGCCTACTGCCCGGAGCTGTCCGTTGCCGCGTTTGGCGGGCGTGCGCGGGTTCGTCGGCGAAACGGCCATCACCATTTTTCGGCACCGGCCTCGGACCGTCCATATAGGCAAAACGTCTAATTCGCGTTGAAAGGTCTAATTCGCGTTTAGAGGGGTGGCTCAGTGGCGCGCAGGCGGTGGATCAGCTCGGCCTGAGAGTGGACGCCCAGCTTGGAAAAGATCGACGAGAGATGGTTGCGCACCGTGCTCTGGCTCACGTACAGGTCGGTGGCGATCGCCGCTACCCGCTCGCCCTCTAACAGCAGGACAAGGATCTCCCATTCCCGGGTGGTCAGGCGGGACAAGGCGGGAAAGCGTGCCATGTCGGGCAGACGGTCGAGATGGGGGACCACGCCGGCAAACCGGAGGTCGCCGGCGATGCGTTGGAGGTCGGCGCCGAGCCGGGAGCGTTCGTCCTGCGGACCAGGAGCTGTGACGCCTTGGTCGGTGGAGGCGACGGCAAAGGCCAAAGCCGGGGGATAGTCCTCGCTGATCGTGGCCAGCACGGCCCGCACGGGTACCCAGTCGCCCGCCCTGGACCTGAGGCGCACCGTGGCCTGCACGGCCCGGTGACCGGTGCGGGCATGCTCGACGGCAGCCAAGAACGTCCCTGTGTCCCCGGGATGAAGGACGCCGAGGACGGGTGAGCCGGCCACCTCCTCGGGCTGGTAGCCGAGCATCTCCACCACGTCGTGGCTGACCCTGTCGATGCGCCACTGGCCGTCGAGCGTCCCGAGCAGGATATGACCGGGCCTAGGGGCGTTTAGCGCCGCGGTTAAGGCGTCGCCCGGGCTAGTAAGCCCGCGCATTGGGACGGCAGATGTGAGCCCCACGCGTCCACCTTCCACCTCTACCGCGCTGACCCATAGGCACAGGTCCCGGGCCGGGCCGTCCTGCGCCCGGAAGCTCCTTACCGCCTGGTACCCGGTCAGTGCCCCGTCCGCCAGCGCCTGCAGGGCCTCCTGGGCCATCTGGCGCTGCTCAGGGACCACTAAATCAAGCTGCGTCGTCCCGACGAGCGTGCCCGGCCCCTGCCCAAGGGCCCGGGCCATAGCTTCGTTGACGGCCAGCACTTTGCTCGACGGGAGCTCCATCAGCCCAAGGGGAACAGAGGCGGACTCGACCAGATCTTTGAGCGAACTCGGCACACGGACCAACGTGCCCCCTCAGGAGTCGGCACCCCGGAGCCGCCATTGTAGACCGCCAGGAGATCGGCCAGGGCGGTGCCTCCTCGCACTCGCCCTAACCTGCCCGCTTTGGCTACCGTTCACGGTCAGCCCCGGCCGGCGCCCGGCACCGGCCAGAAAGGTCTGGAGGAGGACCACAAAATGACGCTCTACGGTCTTGACCCGGAGAAGTTGCTGGAGGTGGCTATCGAGGAGGCCCAGCTAGGGCTGCGGGAAGGAGGGATCCCGATAGGTGGCGCCATTTATGGTCCCGCCGGCGAGCTGGTCGGCAGGGGCCATAACCGGCGCGTCCAACACAATGACCCGTCGTCGCACGGAGAAACGGACACGTTCCGGAACGCGGGGCGACAACCAACCTGGGGGGACAAGATTTTCGTGTCCTCTCTGAGCCCGTGCTGGTACTGCAGTGGGTTGATCTACCAGTTCGGTTTCCCGACGCTCATCATCGGCGACGACCAGGGACGCAGGCACGAAAGTACCGAATGGCTGGCCAGCAGGGGCGTCGAGGTGGTCCAGCTCCACTCCGCCGAGCTATCGGAGATGTTCTCGGCGTGGGTGCTCGCCAACCCAGAGGTGTGGGCCGAGGACGCCGGGCGATGGCTGGCCCGGGGCTAGGCGCCCCGGCCCGGCACAGCTACTGGCACAACTAAAGGGACGGGGCCACGGTCACAGCTCGACCCGGACGCCGGGCTCGACTATGCGGGCAGTGGTCTCGGGCGCCAGGAGCCGAGCCGCGTCATGGAAGTGCCGGGGGCCCCGGTCGGCTTTGATGGAGAGCCGGTCACCGAGCCAGCCCTTGGTGAAGGCGTAGTGATGAGGGATAGCAAGCTCGGGCTTCAGTACGGCCGTCAGCTCTGCTGCCTCTACGGCGTTCATCACCACCTGCGTATTGCCGAGGGGGCGGATCGGGCTCGGCCCCGAAGAGGCGGTCGCCAGTGCCGTGCTGACAGCCACAACTCTCACCGAGGCGGCCATGGCCCCGAGGCTCCGGCCCACCACCGAACGGCGGCCGACCACCTGATCGGCCGGGGTGAGGTTATGTACACTTCGCCATAGTTACGTCGTGGCCAGGCCGTCCAGGCCCCGGGTAGGCAAGGAGGGATCGATGGCACGAGGGGTCCCGAAGGTCGTGCTGGAGAAGTTGCACGCGGTGCCGCTCCTGGCCGGGTGCAACGCCAAGGAGCTACGACAGATCGGCAACCTGGGCGTACGCCTGAACGTTGCCGACGGGACTGTCCTGACCAAGCAGGGCAAACCAGGCCGCGAGTTCTTTCTGCTCTTGAACGGCGCCGCCCGCTGCCTGGTGGACGGCAATGTGGTGGCGAACTTCGGGCCGGGTGATTTCTTCGGCGAGATGGCCTTGCTGGACCACGGTCCTCGGCACGCCACCGTGGTCGCCGAGGGACCGATCGAAGTGCTCATCCTGTACGGCCAGGAATTCCACAACTTGATGGGCGCTTCGCCCTCTATCACCAGGAAGTTGCTCGCGGCCCTGGCCGAGCGGGCCCGGGCCAACGCCAACCCCCGCAGCTGACGTCATCGGCGTGGTCCCCTGGTAGGGCGCCTTTGTCACTGACCGTGCCCCTGGCCACCGAGCAAACACCTGTTCCCTTCCGCTCGTCACCGCGCTATGGTCGAAGACGCTATGAGGCTGGACACCGAGGGCTTTCGTCTCACTTGGACAGCAACGGCGGACGGGGCCGACCTGACAGTGTCGCGCCCGGCCACGCGGCTGGCGCCGCTGGAGCTGTGCCTGAGGTTCCTGAGCGACGGCCGTCACCCGCGGCTGCTGGTAACCATGGCTTTCCCGTCCCTCACCCGAACGATCGACATCTCCACTCAGCCCGGCGTCATCAGCCAGGCTCTGGCTGATAGGGCCGAGGGCGAGCCGCTCCCGGCCGGGACGCGGCACTCGATCGTCGGAGGCTGGATATCCGAGCTAGCTCAGCGGGTGGGGGCGTGGCACCCCCGGGCACCGGGGGCCACGAGCCTGGACATGGTTGTCGGTGGTGCCGCCTTTCCCATGCTCGGGGCGGCTTACGAGCAAAGCGCGGGCCCGGTGCGCGAGATCCCCATGTGGGCAGCTCCCGTGCTCAGCCAGCCGACGGCCCGAGCGGCCACAGAGACAGCCTTCGGCGCCAAAGCGACGCGCCCGGTGGTGGTGGCGTTCGCCTCCAGCCTCATCCGGCCCGTTGCCAACGAGGGCACGGTTGCCGGCCCGCGGCCAAGGGGGGTCAACCTGACCGCGCTGGCGTTGGGGCTGATGGGCTCTCCTGTGCTCGAGCCGGACCAGATCGTCAGGGTCCTCAGGAGCGCCAGGCCCGGGACTGTCCCCTCAGGCGAACAAATCTCGGCCTGCCAGAAGGTCGTCGGCCGCCTGGGGCCACGGCGTACCGAGCGCGTCCTCACCGAAGCCGGCGAGGCCGACAGCGCCCTGGCCCTGCTCAACCGGACGGTCGAGATGTACGCCCAGGTTGGGCACCTCTTACCCGGCCGGCTGGCCAACCAGCTCGAGGCACTGCACGCCCAGTGCCGAGAGCTCATGCCCCGCCACCCCAACCCGCGACCACCGGCCCCGGCTACGCCGCCACGAGCACCGGCTGCGGCTGGCCCGGGACGAGCACCGGCCCCGGCTACGCCCCCACGAGCACCGGCCGCGGCTGGTCCGGGACGAGCGGCCCGCCCGGCGCGGCGCCCACCCGCTCCCCCGCGAGAGGCGCCGGTCTGGCCGAGGCAAGTACGGCCGGAGCCGCCCGCGCCCGCTCGTCCTGCCGAGCCGGGCCGGCGGGAACGATGGCCTGGTCTCGACCGGGCCTTTTCCCCGCCCCCGGTGACATCGACGACCACCAACCCGGCCCTTGGTTTCCCCGCCGATATCCAGGGGCTGGACCACACCGACCTGGAAGGCCTGCGCCTGGTACTGCCCCGGACCACCTACGAGTTGACCGTATGGGGTCAGCTGATGGGCAACTGCCTCGGCTCGTTCGGGCCGGCAGCGGCGGCCGGTCTTTCCTGGTTGATCGGAGCCGAGACCGGCGAACGCCTCGTCTACTGCCTCGAGCTGTCCCCTAACAGGGTGGTACGCCAGTTCCTGGCTTGCCGGAACCGGCCCGTCCCCCGGCACCACGCCCAACGCGTACTGGAGTACCTGGCCCGCGGCCACGTCGTCGACCCCTGCGACCCCGCCAACCGCCCCTGGTACCGCTGACCACCGCGCCCGTCGGCCTCTGGCGCCACTGCCGCCGGTTCGAGCACCACTGCCGCCACACAGCCAGCCGGGGAACAAACCCTTGGTCGGCGACGCCGCCGCCGCGAAAAACGTCCTCTCACCAAAAGGCGTTTATCGACCGCGGAGCGCGCCACCAACCTGCTTACCGTACTGGCGCAAACTGCGCGGGCATTGCCCGTTGTGACGCCGTCCGCCAACAGTTAAGCCGTACCGCCCGCATTGGACGCAGCGCTCGAACAACTCGCCGGCCAGGCCACCAGTAAGGCCCACCACCATGGCCAGTGCCGTAGCCGCAAAAAGCCCCATAACCAATAAGACGACCAGGACTTCCAGTACCAGGACCATCAGGACCTCCTCAGCTGCGAGATGTGCAAGCCTGGGGGACCAAGTTAGGCAGCCGCATGTTACGGCGCTGTTAAATGCAGTTAGAAAAGCTCTTCGCGCTGCCAGGGGAGCATTTCGCGCCATCCAGGGCGCTCGAACGCCCAGGCGACAAGGGCATCGTAGGCCTGTCGGGCGCCGTCGACCTCGGCTTGGAAATGGTGCCCCAAATCGCCGTCCTGGTACTCCACAGTGTAACGACCACCGGCGAGGACCGCCGTTTGGATATACGTCCCGTCCTTGGAATTATCGGGGACGCGCTGCAGCATGACGAAATAATTGCCGGGGGCGCTCAGCCCGGAAATGAGCTGCCAAAGCAGCTCCTCGGACGGGTCGGCGAACACATTGTCCAAGGCGTCAGTGGCTTGGAGCCGACTGGGGCCGTTGGCCTGGTCGTGGACGTCACTAGCCATGCTCCAGGATAAGGCACGTAGCTAGAGCGACAGCGGCGGCACCGTCGTCCGAGGGACCACTATCGGCCCCGGTGACCCCTGTGCGGGGAGGAAGTGGTCGCAGGCCTTCATGGCCGCCGCCGTCTTGGGACTGGTCACCCTCGTCCCAGGGCCCCCGGGCCCACCAGGCCCGGGACTCCCCGGCCCGCCCGGCCCCCTCCCGCCACCCGGGCCCCCCGGTCCCCCACGGCCCCCGGGACCAGAAGAGATCTTGACGCCATGAGCGAGCATGCACGCCCTGAAACTGGCGAGGGCGGCGCCGGGGGGCACGGAAGTGGTCGTAGGTGCCAACGCCCCCGACTGCAGCGCGGGGCCATGTCTGAAGTCGAGCAGGAACTCGAGGATCCCGTGGTTTTGCGTGGTCACGAAGCCAAAACTGGGGTTGGGTATCTCCCAGCGACTGAAAAGGACCGGTACCGACCCGAGGACCTGGATCGTGGTCCCGACATGGCGGGCCTCGACCTGGAAGGTCACCGCTCTGGTCTGGCCCCGCAGGGTGAGCTTTCCCGCCACGGGCATGGTCTTGACCACGCCGCTGGCCGCCGGGGCCCCGACATGGATCGGCTGGGACAGGACGAACGTGCCTGTCGGGTAACTGGCAACGTCCATGACCCGCCCCCTGAACTGCGAGTCTCGTTGGCTGAAGTCGCTCTTGACGGTGGCCATCTGTACCGTGAAGCTCCCCGCCACCACGTTGGTACCGCTGATGGTGATCGAGCCCGACACGTCAGAAGTCCGGCCCACCGCCGTGTTGTCCTGGCCGAAGAGCACCTCCTTGACCCGGTACCCCACCACCGACCCGTCGCTTACCGACCACTGGCCGTCCAGGGGGACGCTGCCGGTACTGGAGCCGGCCCGCCCCGCCACCGCCGAGAGCGTGAGCTTCGCCGGTGCTTTGCCCTCGATGAAATGGATGAAGACGAACGGGCCCCCCACAACCAGGACAAGGAGCACGACAACGGCTACCACGCCTCGGCGTAGCCAACGTCTCGGCCGTCGTTGCATGAGGCTCCCGATCTGTCGGCTTAGGCCCGGGTGGTCGGGCCGTTCAGGTACTTGGGCATCGTCCTGGCTCCTGGGTTCGCGGCTCGCCAACAATACCCGACCAGGCGCTCAGTCCCGGCGTCACCACCGTACCGGTCATGGGGCCTGGCGAGCTCCGGCGGGCGGGGCCGGTGCCCGTCCACCCGTCGGCGAGCGGCCAGGATTGGGGGCGTGCGCGCTTTTTGGGCCCCCCCGACGTTGCGGGCTTACCGCCGGGCCTGGCTGGGCGCAGACGCGCTGGCGGCCTTGACCCTGGTGGCGGTGGCCCTGCCGTCGCAGATGGCTACCGCCCGGCTCGCCGACCTACCGGCCGTAGTCGGCCTGTACGCCTTCCTCGCCGGCTCATTGCTTTATGCCGCCATCGGCACAAAACCTCACCTTTCCGTCGGGGCAGATTCCACCATCGCCCCGGTCCTGGCCACGGCGGCGACAGCAGTAGCGGCGGCGGGGTCGGCCGGCTACGCCGCCACCATGGCCTTTATGGCGTTGCTGGTGGGCGCGTTGCTCATCGTGGTCGGTCTTCTCCGGTTGGGGTGGATCTCCGATTTCCTTTCCACCCCGGTGATCGCCGGGGTCCTGGCCGGGATCGCCGTCGAGATCGTGGTCCGCCAGCTACCGGTCATTTTGGGGGTGAAGGGCGGGGGCACGACCACGCTCGGCCGGCTACGCGAGCTCGCCGCTCAGGTCGGCCACACCAACGGCTGGTGCGTCGGCATCGGGCTCGGCGTCTTCGCCCTGATCGTCATCGCCCAACGGGTCGACCACCGCTTACCAGGGACACTGGCGGGCCTCGTCCTGTCCATCATCGCCGTTGACGTCCTCGGACTTGCTTCCCATCACGCCGTAGCGGTCATCGGTGCCGTCCACGGCGGCCTGCCGCACATCAGCCTGCCATCGGCTCCTTGGTCGCAGTTCCGGCTGCTGGTGGGCCCGGTCCTGACCGTGACCTTTGTGTGCATCGCCCAGACCGCAGCCACCGTCCGGGAATCGAGCGCCGAGGTAGCAGCGGCCGACGACTTCAACCGGGACCTGGTCGCCGTGGGAGCGGGAAGTCTCGCCTCGGGCCTCATGGGGGCCTTCGCGGTCGACGCCAGCCCCCCGAACACCGCCATTGTGTCGGCGTCGGGCTCGCGCTCGCAGCTCACCAACGTCATGGCCGCCTTGGTCGTCCTGTTGGTGGTGCTGGTGGCCACCGGGCCCCTCGCTCACCTGCCGCAGGCCACGCTGGGGGCCACCCTGGTGTTCATTGCCACCAAGTTGTTCCGGGCCCGACAACTGCGGACTGTTCTGCGCTACGACCGCCTCGAGTTCGCCTTGGCTGTTTCCACCCTCGTCGTGGTGGCCGTTGTCGGTATCGAGCAGGGCGTGGCCTTGGCCCTGGTCCTGTCCCTGGCCGACCGGACGAGGCGGTCCGCCCGGCCCCAGGACACGGTCCTCGGGCGCGAGCCCGGCACCGACCACTGGATCCCGGTCGACATCGGCCACACGACCGAGGAGGTGCCCGGGGTCCTCGTCTACCTGGTGTACGCCCCGCTGTGGTACGGCAACGCCGACTACTTCTGCTCCCGCGTCCGCCAGCTCGTCGGTGCTGCGACCTCCCCCGTGCGCGCCGTGGTCATCGATGCCGATGCCATGTCCGACATCGACTACACCGGGCTACAGGCCTTGAAGGACCTCGTGGCCGAGCTCCGCCGGCAAGGCGTGGCCCTGGCCATCGCCCGCCCGTCGCACCTCGTCCACCACGACCTCAAGCACGGCGCCTTGCTCCAACAGCTCGGCGGCGACTACCTTTTCACTTCCGTCGAATCCGCCGTCGAAGCTCTCCAACGCCCACCGGCATGACAGCTACGAGCTACCAGAGCCCTTAGCTGGGGCCGGCCGCCCCCCATTCCGCCGATGGCGGCGCCATTTTCACGGCCCGGTGCAACAGGACCAGCTCTCGCTCCAGGGGCTGGGTGCCCCTGGTGATGGTGGCGAGCTCAGCGCCGTCGATGGTCTCCCGGTCGAGCAGGAGCTCGACGACGCGGTCAAGGGTGGCCCGGTTGTCCTTGAGCAATTTCGTCGCCGTGACCTCGGCGTCGCGCAGTAGCGTCGCCACCTCCTGGTCGATGGCGCGCTGGGTTTCTTCGGCATAGGGGCGGCCGGCGAAGGGGTTATCGCGGCTCGGCCCCTCCGGCCCGTAACCGATGGGGCCGATCTCAGCGGAGAACCCCCACTCCCGGACCATGCGCGTGGCCAGGTCGGTGGCGCCGGCGAGGTCGTTGGACGCTCCCGTCGAGGGCTCGCCCAGTACAAGGATCTCGGCCGCCCGGCCGCCCAGGCGGACGCTGAGGGAGTCGGTCAGGTAGCTCTGGGGGTACAGGTGCCGTTCGGAGACGGGCAACTGCTCGGTCACGCCCAGCGCCGCCCCCCGGGGCAGGATGGTGACCTTGGCTACCGGGTCGGCATGCTCGGACAGGGCGGCCACCAGGGCGTGGCCGGCCTCGTGCACGGCCACGGAGTACTTCTCCTCGGGCAGCAGGGCGTTGGAAGCATCACGGCGGCCGATCAGGAGGCGGTCTCGAGCCGCATCGAAATCTGCCGCCGTGAGGATGTCGCGCCGGGCCCGCACGGCGTTGATGGCCGCCTCGTTCACGAGGTTGGCGAGGTCGGCCCCCGAGAAGCCCGGCGTGCCCCGGGACACGGCGTCGAGGTCTACGTCGCTGGCGAGCTTCTTGCCCCGGCCGTGTATGCCGAGGATGGCCGTGCGCTCGACCTGGTTGGGCAGCGGGATCTCCACCGTGCGGTCAAAACGACCGGGCCTCAGCAGGGCGGTGTCGAGGATCTCGGCCCGGTTGGTGGCGGCGATGACGACCACGCTGGCGCCGGGCTCGAAGCCGTCCATGTCCGATAACAACTGGTTGAGCGTCTGGTCGCGCTCGTCATTGGACCCGAAACCCCCCGGGCCCCGCCGGCCCCCGATGGCGTCGATCTCGTCGATGAAGATGATGGCCGGCGAACGCTTGCGGGCGTCCGCAAAAAGGTCCCGCACCCTCGACGCCCCCACGCCGACGAACATCTCGACAAAGCTCGAGCCGGACAGGGCGAAAAAAGGCACGCCCGCCTCACCGGCCACCGCCCTCGCCATGAGCGTCTTACCCGTGCCAGGAGGTCCGACCATGAGCACGCCCTTGGGGCCGACGGCGCCCGCCGCGGCATAGCGCTGGGGGTACTTGAGGAAGTCCACAACTTCCATGACCTCGGCCTTGGAACCCTCGTAGCCGGCGATGTCGGCAAAACGGGTGGTCGGTTTTTCCTCGTCGTACACCTTGGCCTTGGACCGCCCAATGCCCATGATGCCGCCGAGGCCGCCGCTCATCTGCTTGCGGCTGCGCCGGAAGAACCAGATCAAGACGCCAACTATGAGAACGAACGGCAACAGGTCCTCGATCAGGCCCAGCACCGATGCCGAGCTGGCGTTGGTCCCCGTCACCTGGACCTTGTGGTCAAGGAGCAGCGGGGTCAGAGCGGTGTCGTCGAGGGCAATGGGGATTTGCGAGGTGTAAGCCTCGCCGCCCTCGAGCTTGCCGCTGACGGCGCCCGCCGAGGTGATGGTGGCCGTCGAGACCTTGTTGGCCGTCACCTCGTTCACGAAGCCGGTGTAGGTGAAGTTCTTGGTCGCGGCCGTCTTGACGTCGGCGTGGAAAAACACGATGACGGCGACGAGACAGCCGAGGGCGAGCACCCATGACATCCAGCGCGGCGGCGGGGCCGGGGCCTTGGTCGGGAGCCGGCCCTTGGGCGGCCCCGACGGGCGCCGGGACGGACCCGACGGGCTCGGCGGGCGCCGGGACGGAGCCGTCGGCGGCGCGTCGCTATGGTGCCGCGTGGTGCCGGGCAGCGTCACGCCGTCCCCGCCCGGGCGGGATCGAGCCGGTCAGAGCCCACGGTGTTCAACGGCGGGCCAGACGGCGCCCGCTCGGGGTGGTAGGGGGCACATAGTTCATCTCGAAATGGTGGTAGAGCGCCGACTCGTCGTCCTGGGAGAGCTCCTCGCCATGCATCTCGATGTCAGGTGCGGCGCGGACCTGGTCCTTGGTCGCCGTTACCTGCAGGTCATCAGGACCGACGTGGATGCCGCTCAGCGGCACGAAGGTCAAGTGACGGCCGATGAAGCCTTCCTTGACCGTGGCGAACTGCGGCTCGTCGGTCTCCACATCGACGTACACATCTTGGAGCTTGCCGATCTTGTCGCCATCGCGGTCCACGAGCATCTTCCCGTGCCACTGAGCGGCGCTCCACTTGGCCTGGACATCATTTTCGGACATTCCATCCTCCTCGTTCTCCTGGACGGTCGTACTTACCATTTCGAGGGCGGCTTCAGGTGCCGGCGATAGCCGTCGCTCGGCCCGGTTCGTCGACCTCCACCGCCGGCAGGTCGCGCACCTCGTCCTTGGTCAGGTTGAGCCGCACGCCGTCTTCGACGTCTTTGACGGCACCGATCGGGATGGCCACCCGCTTTTGGCCCCAGAGATGGCCTTCGTCGAGCAGGACGTGGGTGACGCAGTGGTCGCCGGGGTGCACGACCAGTCCCCGCACCCGCCCGATGGCGCCGTCGGTGGCAAATACGTGCTCGCCTCGGCGCACCTCGACTTCGCCCTCGGGCACGCTGTCGTTGGTGACGACCACGGGACCGGGGGGGCGCCTGCCCGTACCCATACCACCCATACCGAGGGGCCCGACGCCCAGCCCGTAGTAGGGCCACGAGAGCATTTGGTCCTGGCGGTAGCCGAACGGGCCGTTCCCGCCCGGGATGAACTGCGTCACTTCGGCCTCATCGAGCTTTTCGAACTCAGCCGTGGTACATGCCAGGCTGACCCCGTCGGTGGTCGGGGTGGCCAAGTTGACCGGCACCAGATGGCCTTTTTCTCGACCATGCTTCGGTTCGACCACGAGATGGGTGAGGGTACGAGCTACGGGGTCGATGACCACGCGTCGCAGCTCCCCGCACGGCCCATCGCTGGAAGACACTTCGCTCCCGATCTTGAACTCTGTCGGCTCGCTCATGGGTTAACTGCTCTTTCTTTTCTAAGCGGCCTTGACGGCCGGGTACGGCGACGTTCATGTGAGGGGCAGAGGCCCGGCGGTCCGGGCAGCACTGAAGATGGCCGCGGGTGTAAGTCGGCCAGAGATGGAGAGAAAAAAAGATCCGGGAAGGTTCCTGGCACTGTCCTGCCTCAGGTGCTGCGAAAAATCGCGTTACCAGGGTCTGGAGTACCGCCCCCGGCCAGCGCGTACCGGCCCGGCACGTCGGGGATTTTGTCGTGTCCCCTTCACCGTACACCTTTTTTGGCGGCTCGAGGTGCGGTCCGGGCCTTGTTGCCGACGAGCACGTCCAGGACCTCGCCGATGGTCCGTTCCCGGCCTATGGCTTCTCGGAGGGGCAGGTGGGCCTGGATCTGGTAGCGGTTACGACGGGCGTCGGTGTCCTTGTCCTTGACGACGTAGCCCGCGGCCGCCAGGTCGGTCACGATGGCATAGGCGCGACGCTCAGTTATGCCCAGGGTGGCGGCGATGTCCCGCAGGCGCGCTCCGGGGTCATGGGCGATGCAGACCAGCACCCGGGCATGATTGGTGAGAAAGCCCCACTCCGACATAGTGGCCATCGTACCAAAAAGCTATTCTAGAAATTATCTACTAGTACTATAGAACTAGAGTAAGATGCCTGTAGACGTTCGAGGCACCGCTGTCGTCGACGGCCCCGGTGCTCGCCGGCGAGGTCGTCGCTTACAGCTCGGACAACTTAAAGCTCGGACAACAGAGGGGTAACCAGGATGTCGCTAATAGAAGACGGTTCCCCCGCAGCGGTCGATGTCGGCCACCGTAAGCCCACTTGGGTCATTTGTGATGGGAAACGGGTCGCCAAGTTCCAATATGTGGCAGCACAGGGCCGCCGCGGCTACTTCACCCTCGTACCTTTCGACAAGAAGGGGGCACAACCGCGGACCGAGTACCTGACCGACGGACCTCCGGCGAGGCGCCTACCCTAGCTCAGGCACCGCCCCCACCTTGTCACGTTCCCGGCGAGCGCTGGGGCAGGGACGGCCCCGGCAACGGTGGCGCCGCCCGGGAGGCTCACACCGTGAGGACTTCCTGGCCCGAGGCCACCAGCTCCCGTACGTGGGCGACAGCCTCGTCGAGGTCCGGCATGTCGCGCTCGAAAGCGCCCGCCGGCGTAAGGAAAAGGAACGTCACCCGCACCACCGCTTCGCCCGTCGCCTCGGCCACGGCCAGTGCGTAGGAAGCCCCCTGGTTCCGGTAGGCGGCCGCCCGGCCGTCCAGCGCCGCGGCATCAGACGTGGCTGCCGTCTTGTGGTCGACCACCACCAGCCCGTCATTTCCACGATAAAGAAGGTCGATGTAACCCTCGAGCAGCCGCCCGCCAACGGGCGTGCACACGTACACCTCCCGCCAATGGGGGCAACGGGCCGCCTCTTGCACCGACGGCGAGCCCAGGGCGGAAACGACCAGCCGGTGGACAACTTCGGCGCGTTCCTGGACCGCTTCCGCCTCGCATTGCGCCGCCACCGCGGCGGCCAGACCGGCCCCCGTGGCCAGGTCGAGCGTCTGGAGCACGCCGTGCACGGCCCGGCCCACGGCCGTGCCGTAGCGGCCCTTCAGCCACGGCGGGAGGTCCAAGTCCCGGGGGCGCTTTTCCAGCCCGGGATCGGGCTCGGCCTCGACATCGGACATGCCCTCGTCCGTCAGGGCCGTCGCCGCTACCGCCCTCGGCACAGACGCCGAGGCCAGGGCGGCGGCCAGCTCTGCCTCCCAGATGGCGAACGGCAGTAACGGGGCCACCGGCCCGACCAGCCCGGGCGGCACGTCGGCCCCGCCCTGGCTCCCGGCCCCGTCCTGGGCCGTGGCCCCGTCCGCCAGCCCGGTGAGGAGGTCGCCCATGCCGTCGACGAGCAGCTCGGCGTTCGTGCGTTTGGCCGGCTCAGGCTGGTTCTTACGCTCTTTGCGGTGCAGGGACACCACCAGATGGTCCTGTGCCCGAGTGCAGGCCACGTAGAGGAGGCGGGCGCGCTCGTGCAGGCTCATCTGCTCGTCGATGGGCACCCAGGCCCGGTACTCCTCGGTGGCGACGTCCGGGCCGAAGTTGTAACCCACTCCCCCGCCGGGCGGGAAGATGACCTGGGCCGGGGCCGGCCAGGCCCTCGGGGCCGTGGACATCCCCGACAGGACGGTGATGGGGAACTCGAGGCCCTTGGCGGCGTGGACGGTCATGATGCGCACGGCGTCGTCGTCGCTCTCGGGCAGGACGGCCTCGGCCACCCTGGCCCCCTCCGCCGTCTGGCGGCCCACCCAGGCCAGGTACTGCCGGACGTTGCCGCCGACGGCGCCGTGCCAGGCCCGGGCTTGGTCGATGACAAAGCGCAGGCGCCGCCAGACGTCCCGGGGCCGCCCCTCGGTGAAGCCCAGTTCGAAGCCGCGCCGGTCCCGGGCGATGCGGTCGAGCAGTTCGGAGGGGGCGAGCCAGTGGCGTTGGTCGTAGAGCGAGCGCAGGTACGCCAGGCCCGCCACGACAGGGTCGTCGGCAGGCAGGCTACCGGGCTGGTCGGCCAGGTAGTCCAGGTGGCCGCCGTCTTCGGCCCGGAACCGGAACAGGTCGTCGTCCCCGCACGCCAGCAGCGGGGTGCGCAAGGCCGAGACGGTGGCCAGGCGGTTGGTCGGGTCGTCGACCGCCCGCAGTACCATCAACAGGTCGCGGACGGGCCGGCTGGCGTAGACGAGCGAGCTGGCCTCGGCCCGGAAGGCGATCCCGGCCTCGTCCAGGGCGTCCTCCAGGAACGGCAGCGACGTACGCGCCGGGACCAGGACGGTGATGTCGCCGAGCCGGGCCGGGCGCCAACCGCCCTGGCCGTCGTGGACGTGCCACCCTTCGTGGACGGCCCGGGCCACGGTGGCCGCCACCTCGGCCGCCTCCGCCGTGCGCAGCTCGTCGGCCTCGGTACCCGGGGGATGGGGCTGGCGCCCCAGGACCGAGACCGCCGGCCCGTTCTCGGCCCCGGTTCGGGTCGGTAACAGGCGGACGTACGGGGGCTGCGAGGGGGCGGGCAGGGCGACGGCGGCGGACTCGCTCATGAGCGCGGCGAAGGTCGAGTTGACCCAGTCGATTATCGGCTCGACGGTACGGAAATTGGCCGTGAGCTCCACCCGGCCGTCGTCGGCACCGAAGCGCCCGGCGGCTTTCAGGAACGTGGAGATGTCGGCCCGGCGGAACCGGTAGATGGACTGCTTGGGGTCGCCCACCACGAACAGGTGCCCCGGCGCCACCTCCACCTCGTCCCACGGGGCCGTCCCCGCCCGCTCGGTCTCCGGGCCGGCGGCAGCGATCCTCACAGCCAGCTCGATCTGTATGGGGTCGGTGTCCTGGAACTCGTCGAGCAACAGGCGCTGGTAGCGCTGGTGCGCGTCCCGGCGGACGTCCGGCCGGCGCAACACGGCCCGGGCCAGTACCAGCAGGTCGTGGAACTGGAGCTCCCCGGCGGCCCGGCGCTCCGCCGCCGCCGACAGGGTGAAGCGGCGCAGGACGGCGGCCACCTTGCGGGCACTGGCCTGGGCCACCTGACGCCGAACGGCGTCTAGGCCGGCGCCCGCATCTCTAACCCTTTGCTTGAGGTTGAGGATGTCGCGCCATGCTTTCTGCGAACCGATGTTCCCCACGGCGAAACTGGGGCGTCCCGGTGGCGCACCGGGGCCTAAGGCCTCGAGCAGCTCCAGCTCGTCGGGGATAGCGGCCAGCCGGTCCACGTACTCCCCGATCTCGTCCAAGCGGTCCCGCAACTTGTCGGCACTCGCCCAGCAGGGCTCGGCGCACGCCTGTCTGACGGCGGTGATAGCCGGCCACAGGAGGTCTTGGACCGGGGGCGGGTCGGGCCAGTGTTCGGGTACGCGTTGCTCCACCAGGTCCCAGTTGTCCTCGAAGGCCGCCGCCAACGAGCGCAGCGCCTCGGCCTTCACACCGCAGGCGAACAGCAACAGCAGGGGCCGGGCCAGGTCCGGGTCGGCCAGGAGCTCGTCCTGGAAGGCCGCCCAGCGCCGCTCGGAGGCCACCGCCGAACTGACTTCGTCGAGTACCTCCACCCGTGGCGGTAGTCCTGCCTCCAGGGGGAACTCGCTGAGCAGGCGCCGGGCAAACGAGTGCAGCGTCCCGATGGCGGCGCCGTCGAGCTGGTCGATAGCCACCTGGCAGCGTTCGCCTTCGACCGTGCCCCGGTACTGTCCCGCCCGCCGCTCGATCTCCCGGCGGGCACGGTCACGCAGCTCATCGGCGGCCTTGTCGGTGAAGGTGATGGCGGCGATCGACCGTAGTTCCGCCTCCCCGGTGGCGACCAGGGCCACCACCCGGTCCACCAGAGCCGTGGTCTTGCCCGAGCCCGCCCCCGCCTCAACGAACAAGGTCGACCTGAGCTCGGACCTAATGCGGGCCCGGGCAGCCTGGTCGGGAGCAGGCGGGCGCTCAGGCACCGGGGCCGCCCGCCTCGCCGGTGGCCTGTGGCGCCGGAGGCTCGGCCAGGTCTAAGAAGGCAGCCAGGGCGGGATCGGCCCTCTTGCGCTCCAGCCGGCGGCGTAGCTCGACCACGCCCAGGGCGTCGGGGTCGCAGTAGGCGCACTCGACGAACGGGCTGGTGCTCGCCGCCGTCGGGTAGTTCGGGAAGACTCCCTGCTCGATGCCGCCTACGATCTGGCCCAGGGTCTCGCTCACCCGGTCGAGGACCTCAGGGGTCACCTGGTACCCGACCCGCCTGAAGGCCTCCCGGTCGGAAACGAACCAGTAGTCCGCTCTCACCGGTGCCTCGGGCACGCCCTGGAAGAGGCGTCCGGCCAGCGCATATACGACCAGCTGGAGCTTGGTGCCTTTGGCATCGGGCTCGGCCTCGGACAGCCTGCCGTAGCGGCTGGAACCGCCCGTCTTGTAGTCGATCACCTCGAGGGTGCCGTCGTCGGCCATGTCGATGCGGTCGGCCCTCCCCCGGAAACGGACGCTCCTCCCGTCCCGGAGCTTCACGGCGACGGGGCCCATGGGAGCGCCGGGCAGCCCGAAGGCGAGCTCGGCCGCCACCGGCCGCGTGCCTTGCTCGCCGCGGTGCTGGTCGTCGGCCCGGAGGAGACGCCCTAGTACGGCGATCAGCCTGCGCCGGTCACGTTGCCAGAAGATAGGCCGGCCCACCACGCCACGCTCCTGGTAGCGGTCGCACACCTCCCTCGCCAGCTCGAGGAGCAGTTCTCTGTCGGCCTCCGACCACGCCTGGCCGGCCGCCGGTCGGCGGTCCAGGGGCCGGGCCAGGACGGCGAGGATGAACTCCTCCAGGATCTCGTGCACCAGCGAGCCCATCTCGAGCGCAGAGATGCTCAGCCGGTCCTCCGGGTCCTCCACCGTCTCGACTTTCAGGATTTCATGTAGGAAGTAACCGAACGGGCAGGTGGCCCAGCCCTCCAAGCGGGTAGCCGAGGTGACAAGCTCGGCCGGCGACGGCACCGCCAGGCCGCCCAGGTTGCCGTCAAAGCGCGTGAAACGGTCGCTGGCCCGTGCCGCCACCACCACGGCCCCGGCCGAGAGCACGCGGTCGCCGAGACTGTCCAGCACGGAACTGTCCAGCACGGAACGGCCCAGACGCCCCGGTCGGTTTGCCAGAAGGGACCGGAGCCGGTACTCCTGGCTGGTCGAGGGGAAATCGGCCCGGCGCAGGCCGGCGTCGTAAGAAGCGATGTGCTCCAACCAGTCGTAGCGGGCCCCGAACAGGTCGGTGCTCCATATGCGCTGGCCGGCCCGCACGCTGGCGATGTCGAGGGCCCAGCGCGACGGGGCCCGCCCGCTGCTGCGCCGCAGGTCGCCGCGCGGGACCGTCAGCAATTGACGGGAGGCGCCGGCGAGGCAGGCGAGGAGTTGGCGGTGCTGGCGCTCGACGCTGTCGGCCCGCAGCGTCAGCTCGCCGCCGCTGGCCTGGCGTTCCTTGTCGGGGAGAAGGGAGTCGTCCGTCACCGGGGCCGGTAAGGAGCCCTCGGCCAGGCCGACCACCACGACCAGGTCCAAGTCCAGGCCCACGCCCATGCCCAGCGGGCCGAACATGACCCCTTCGCCCATGCGTCCCTGCCGGGCGAGATCGGCCTCGAGCTCGAGCTCCAGGGCGCGGGCAAAGACATCGAGCCCGACCGGGCCCTCGACTGGGTCGAGCCGCGCCAGGCGGTCCAGGGAGCGCTCCACCCGCTCGGCCGCCTTCTGTTCGGCCAGTGGCCAGCGGGCGCGCCAATGCTCCCCGCCCAAAAGGCGGCCGAGCCGGTCCCGTGCCCACTTGGCCCTGTCAGCCCAACGCTGTTTGGTCTTGGCGGCGGCGTCAAGGTCGTCGAACAGGCCGAGCACGAACCGGCGCAAGTCCCGGGCTCGCCCGGCACCCTGACGCGCCTTTTCGGCCTCCCACCCCGGCGCGTCGGGATCGCGCTCGGCCAGTTCTGCTCCGGCCTCGCAGTCGGCGGCGTAGGTCGTGAGCAACCAGTCCCAGTGGTCCCGACCGGCCACCACGCCCGCCTCCCGGGAGACCCGTTCCCAGGCCGTTACGGGGACAGCGTGGCCTTGGTGGCGCAAGGGGGCGCCGGCCAACCAGGCAAAGACGTCTTCCCGCCGGAAACCTGCTTGCGGGAGGTTCAGGAAACCAAGCAGCGTCCGCCCCGCCACCCGAGCGGTGAGCGGCACGACCGCCGCTCCGTTGTGGGCCATGCCGGCGTCCGAAAGCTGTTCGTGGACCAGCCGGGCGTAGGGCTCGGAGCTGGGGTAAACGATGGCCACCCGCTCGAGCGGCGTCCCCGTCCGCACCGCCTCGGTGACGGCCCGTACCGCCGCCCGCACCTCCTCGTCGGAGTCGGAGGTAGTAACGAGCCGAGCGCGGTGGGTGGGGACGAGACCGAGGCCATGGCCGCCTATGGGGGGTGTTGGCGCGCCGCCCTCAAGGGCCAGCCTCCCGACCGAGCGGGCCACCTCGGCGTCGGCCCTCGCATCTCCCGTCGTCCCCGCCAGCACGAGGACGTCGGAGCGCACGGCCACGGCGTTGACCAGGAACGCCCCATGGCGGGTCAGGCGCTCGGGCAGGTACAAGACCACCGGGCCCAGGGCGCGGCTGGCCATCGGGCCCGTGCCCAGTACGGCGATGGCGGAACCGACCAGGTCCTCCTCGTCGTACCACCCCGGGGCCAGGACGGCCCGGGCCGCCCGGCACAGCCGGACCACGTCCGCCGCCCGGGCGCTCTGCCTTGCCAGCTGGTCGAGGGCATGGGGCGAGCAGTCCCGTAGCTCCTTGTAGACAGCTACGAGGGCCATCTCCGTGGCTGAGTGACCGGCCACCTCTGCGAACACCCCGGCGTCGGCGGCGAGCGCTCCTCGTAACCCGGCGGCCAGGACCGGCGTGGACACCGGGCGGCGGCCCTCTCCCGCCAGGCGAGCCGACCCGAGCAGTTCGGCCATACGGTAGACGGTCAGGAAGGAGACCGCCGCCACCCCCCTCCCCCGCCGGCACAGCGGCCCGACCTCCCCGGAGGCGAGCAGCCGCCGCGCCGCCACCCCCACCTGGTTCGAGGGCACGACCACGGTGACTGGCGCCAGGGGGTCGTCGCCTTTGGCGCTGCTGATGGCGTCCCTCAGGGACCGGGCCGCCGGCCGTCCGAACCGTACCCACTCCAAGCGCACCGTCATCGGTGCCTCGGTGCAGGCCGTGCCCCAGCAGCTATGTCCCCGGCCCCCGAGCTCTTGGCCAACGCGCCGCTTTGCCGGCACCAGCTCGTACGGGTCGTACCACCGACCGTAGTACGGGCTAAGACGCTCAGGTTAGGGAGCGGCCCGGCTCCTGGCCCCGGATCTCGTCCAGGGCTCGCAGCAACAGGGCCGAATCGACTAGCGGACGAAGTGGCGTCTGGAGCCGGCCCCAGGCCAGGCACCGGGCCACCTCAGCAGCTTCGGAACAAAGGGCCTCATGGCCTATCTGAGCCTCGGTGTAAGCCAGTTGTCGACCGGCCCCGGCCAGGCGGACCAAAACGTCGCCTGGTTGATAAAAGGGACCGGGAAGAGAGAGTGTCCCGCGCGTCCCGACGATGGTTGCCATCGTCGGGGAGCTGCCAATAAGGCTGCATGGACGACGGCTTGCTTACTATCTGAACTTGAGAGTATGGCGGCCGTTTGCCTGTTCACCCCACACTCGTGGTCGTGCCCTAACGTGATTATGCGCGTCGGTGCGCCCAGCACCCAGATGGCGAGCGAGACTACGTAGGCGCCTTGCAGAGCGATGCGGGCACACTCCCAGAATCCTTGGGTCGAGCTGGCCTGTCCTCTAGTCGTTCGCGAGTTGTGCGCGCCGCCCAAGCGCACGTAAAGAGAGATTGTTATTAGGTTTCGGCCGAGACCTCGTCGTAGATGTCAAAGGTCCGCTCCGGGCGCGACGTCCCCGGCGGGACTTGGCTCCGGCCACCGCCCCAACCGCCCGGTAGCGCTAGGTGCCGCTCGCAGTTGTGCCACAGCCAGACGGTCGGCGCCGCGCACCGAGGGGAAACGATCGTACGTCTGACCCTCGTGGCCGATGGCCAGCGTCATCGACGAACTGGCGTGCTCCAGCATTTCATCGATGATCTTTAGGGAGGCCCACAGGCTGCCGTTGGAGTAACCGATACCGGTATAACCGGTCTTGCCCTCGGACGTCTCGACATTTCTATAGGAATAAACGTTGTCGCCCGTAACGACCCAGGTGTCAGCACTGTTGTGCACCACCACGTACTGGGAACCGTCCGTGTGAGTATCGAAGGCGGGACGGATGTCCACCCCCGGTAGTACGCCCAGTGCGACGCCATCAACGAGCCTGAGCCGGCCCTCGTGCTCGAGCTGGCGCGCATAGAGCACGTCTGCGGGGTCAAGAGAAGCTGTCAGGCTATGGAAATGCGCCGGCAGGGCCAGGGCCATCTCCCACCGTTCGATCTCGCGCCGCTGCAGGTACACTTGGGCGTTCGGGAACAATGACAGCGCACCCATGTGGTCGTAGTGAGCATGCGTTATAAAGATGGTGCCGATGTCTTCGGGCGCCAGCCCCACCTTGCCCAGCACGACGTCGGGGCCGGCGCAGTCGGTTATGGAGTACTCGTGGAGCTTGTCGTCTACGAAGCGCGACCTGGTGTCGAACCCCACATCGACCAGGGCGATATGCCCTTCCCCCTCCAGAAGGGTGTAGCTGAACGGAAAGTAACCAAACTCGCCGAAGCCGGTGGCATAGAGGGAGACGGCCAGCGGCTGCACGTCGCAACGGGCGTACTCGAGCATCATTATCGACCACTCAGGCAAGGTGCGTCCTCTCTACGGGAACGGGGCGGTTACTGGCGACAGGTGCGTTCGCTCTCGGTACCGCCGGTCGAGCAGCTGACAGACCTCGCGGTAGACCAGGGCCACGGCGCCGGGGCTCATTGCAGCTTGGCCGTAGCGGGAGTACAGGTCAAGGCGGACGCGGAGCTCTCCGAGGGCCAGGCTGAGCCGTCCGTCCAGGCAAACGCACCCCGCTTCGTGACAAGCGGTCCTCGCTACCAGGTGCTCTATGTACCGGTCACCATCGTCGCCGTCTGAGGCTCGGTCGATGCCGCCGTGGCCGCTGGCCTCAGCCCGCAGTACCGCCCAGACCACGCTCCTCAACCGCTGCACGGTACCTATCTCGTCGGTCACGGTACTTGCCCCCGTCGCCGCTCGGTCTCGGCCAACTCCGAACAGTAACTGGCCTGACGCTCCTCCACCGGCAAGGTCACCTGGCCACCATCCCGGCGGACAGGTCTATATCGGCGCCCGCCAAACCGGGCATGTTCAGCATGGCGACCACGGCGTAGCCGACCTCGCGTTCCTCGACCAGCCGGTCGAGTAGGGCGCGCGACCGGAACGCTCTCTCTGCCTCCTCCACGCTCGTGCCGGTACGTTCGGCCTCGAGAGCGAAATTGCGCCGCATGCGCTCCCCGGTAACTGGTCCGGGCGACAAGCTGTTGACGTTGACGCCCAACGGGCCAACCTCGGCGGCCAGTGTGACCGTTAGGCCGATCACCGCCATCTTGGACGCACAGTAGGGGCTCCGGCGAGCCAGGGGCCGTTTACCGCTCACCGACGCCAGGTTGATCACGTCACCCGACCCCCGCTGGACCATTGGAGGTATGAACGCCTTGCACATAAGGAACATCCCGCGTACGTTCACGGCGAAGACCTCGTCCCATTCTTCCACCGTCACTTCAGACAGCGGCGCGACAGGACCAGGGACCCCAGCGTTGTTTATTAGGACCGAGATGGTCTCCCGCTCGAGGGACAAGGCCAAGGAAGCAACCGAGCCTTCGTCCGAGACGTCGACGGGGGCCACCAAGGTCCCAATGCCTTCAGCACCGGCCAGGGCGGCCGTGGCGTGCAGGTTAGCCAGGTCTCTCCCTGAGAGCACAACGCGCATGCCACAGGCGCCCAAGGCCAGGGTTATCGCCCTTCCCAAGCCCCGGCCGGCACCGGTCACGAGGGCGGTACGGCCGGCCAGGCGCACCTTCCACGCGTCAACTCCCAGTAGGTCAGCCCGCTTCGTGGACACGCCCGTACCCATCGTCACCCAATCGTTGTCTACTCCCTAGTCCCCGGTCAGTCTCTCCTTGAGAGCGCGGCCAAGCCAGGCCGGATCGGCTTCTCCGAACTTGGCGGCGCGCAAGTCCCCGGCCCGAGCATGCCCCTCGAACAGCTCTACTCTGGCCGCTCTCCCGCAGATCTCGCCTAACCGCGCGCTCGAAGCCGCGTTCGTCACCTCCTGATAAGTGACAGTCTTGAGGTACTTGCCGACCCACAGCCCTCCGGTAAAGCGCGCCGAACCTCTGGTTGGTAGCACGTGGTTGGTGCCGATCACCTTGTCGCCGTAGGACACGCACGTACCTTCACCTAAGAACAGGGCCCCATAGTTGCGCATCGTCTCGAGCGCCCACCGCGGCTCCCTAGTAAGCACCTCGACATGTTCTGCCGCGAAGGAGTCGGCCACACTGAAGGCCTCCTCTAAGTCGTCCACTAACAGGACCTGTCCATGGTCGCGCCAAGCCGGACCGGCTAGATCTCGGGTCTCGAGGCCCGGGAGCAGCGAGCCTATGTGCTCCATTGCCCGGCGGCCCACCCGTTCACTAGTGGTGACGAGAACCGCGGGAGAGTCGGGGCCGTGCTCGGCTTGGCTCAACAGGTCGACCGCCACCACCAGAGGGTCGGCACCCTCGTCAGCCACAACCAGTATTTCCGTCGGCCCCGCCAAGAGATCGATCCCTACCTCCCCGAACAGCTGGCGTTTAGCTTCAGCTACATAGGCGTTCCCCGGACCAGCGATCAGGTCAGCCTTGGCAACGGTCTCTGTCCCTAGAGCCATCGCCGCGATCGCCTGCACGCCCCCGACCACATAGATCTCATCGGCCCCGGCGGAGTGCATGGCCGCTATGGTCGCCGCCGGCACCCGGCCTCGTATGGGTGGTGTACACGCCGTGACCCGGCTTACGCCCGCCACCTTGGCCGTGACGATCGTCATGTGCGCCGAAGCCGTGAGAGGGTAACGGCCGCCGGGGACGTACGCACCGGCGGCGCCGACCGGGATGTGGCGCTGGCCGAGGCGCACCCCCGGAAGGGTTTCGACCTCGAACTCCTGCATCGACGCCAACTGGTGCTCAGCAAAGGACCGGACCTGGTCCTGCGCCCAAATTATGTCCTCCACCACCTGCTCTGGCACGGACGCAATGGCCTCTTCGACTTCATCAGCCGATAAGCGCAGGTCATCAGGGGCCCAATTGTCGAACCTGCTCGAGTACTCTCGTACCGCGGCGTCGCCCCGGCGGCGGACGTCATCGATGATCTTCGCAACTGTGGCGGCCACCTGAGCACCGTCGTCCTCCTTTGGCGGGGGACCAGCCGATTTGAGGTACCTAACCACCGTCAGAGACGTCCCCGCCGATCGCCAGCAGACCAGGACCGACGGCCTGCTGCTTCGCAGGACGTACCGGGCTGGCCTCGACCCCCGGGACGACAACGGTACCATCCAATGACATGGCTCTCCTCTTTGGCTTTCAGCCTATACGGCCCGGCCCCCACGGGCCACGGCAAACTGGTGATCCGCATTGTGGCCAAGTTCCCGTGCCGTAGGCTGCCCCTCTCGCGGGTCGCCTTTGAGCACCGCGGCACCCACCGGTGCGTACTGCAAGATGTAAGCCTTGCGAACGTCCGTCGTCAGGTTGAGCCCGGTCAAATGGGGCGACAACGACGAGGACACAACCACGTCGCCAGGTACAACCGCGGCAACGATCGTTGAGGTTGGGGACTCGTCGAAGCATTGCCAGCCCAGCGGGTCCACCCACCTGCGCTCTAAGGTCCCCAGGCGGTGCAGACCGGGCACTAGCTGCGGGCACCCGTTTTCCAAGGTCGCCTCAACAAGCGGGACCCAGCACGTCAGGTACTGCTGGGGCATTACGAAGGTGTAACCGTTGTCCTGGTGCCACGGGAAGCGCCGCGGTTTCTCCGGCTTCTTGTACACCGCTTGGTCCCAGTACAGGTTGACGTCCGGCCCGACCAGGTCAACGGCTAGGTCCACGAACACGTGATGTTTCGCGAAGCTCTTAAGTTTGCCTGAGCTCGCCACCAGATGAGTGCTGAAAGTGATAGCACCTTTCTCGCTGATGCCCGCACGTCCCCCGCTCTCAGACAACTCCAGGTCGCGGGCCTTGTCGGCCTGGTATGTCGCCTCTCGCGCTTTAGCTACTTCGCCAGCAGGGAGGGCGTCCCGCAACACAACGAAGCCGTCCTCGCTGAACGACGAGATCTGAGCCGCTGAAACAACTTTGCCCGGAGAAGCCGGGTCGCGCCACTCGAAGCCGACATTCCAAGGATGCGGCTTCAACTTATCACTCATCCCTTGCTCCCTTTCCGAAGGTAGCGCCCTACTTTCCTGAGCCGTGGCCCGGCGTCCCGCTGGGCGTCAGGCCGGGGATGTTTCACTACAGGCTGCCTTAAGTACCTGAAGGAGGAGCTCACGCCGGGTGCACGAGCGCAAGCAAAAAGAGTCGGCGAGGGCGTCCAGGGCCTCGCCTGAGACACCGGAAAAGCATCGAGCGAAATCGTCGACCATGGGTTCAGCCAACAAAATCTGCTTCACGAGGACGGCGGCCCAGGATGCCTGCCCGAACGGGAAGGGGGTGAATTGGGGGAACTCCTGTCGGAAGGTGTCGGTCACCGGACCCATTATCTCCGGCACCTCGGTCCCCGTACTTCCCCACCCATCAACTCCCAGACGGGCCTTTTTCGCCAACACGGGCTTGATAAGCTCCAAGTACGGTGAGCTCGGGGAGGCATAGACGAGACCTTGCAGGCTGACGTTACCACAGCCCGGGCGTGGCCGACTCCACCCACAAGACCGTCGAGCGGGTGGTCTCACAGTCGGGGTTCGTCCGCAGCCGGGCGGCACGGGCCCTCAGAAATGGTCGTCATGGGCTTATCGACCTGGTAGTGAACAGCTTCGACACTGACTACGGGACCCAGATCCTGAGGGGCTTTGAAGGTGCTCTCGAGCCAACCGGCTACCGCTTGGTCATCTCGTCCCGGAGCAACGAGCACGAGAGCGAGCATCAGTGGTTGAACTAGATCTCCGATGGTTGGACCGACGGTGCCGCCCTGGTGTTGTCAGCTGGGCGACCGGCGCGCCCGGAGGCCCCTAGACGGCTCAATGTCCCGGTGGTCGTGATCGACCACGAGGGAGGGATCGGATCGGACGTGCCCGCCGTCGGGGCCACCAATTGGAACGGGGCACGAGCGGCAACCAAGTACCTGCTGTCGCTCGGTCACCGCCGGATCAACATGATCCGTGGGCCCTCAACATACCGGTGCGTGGCCGAGCGTGTCAGCGGCTACCGGTCCGCCATGGAGACGGCGCGGGCCCCTGTTGACGAGGCCTGGATCCGAGAAGGCACCTCTTCCCCTGGGGACGGCCACCACCAGACGCTCGCCCTGTTCGACCTCCCGGACCCACCAACGGCGATCTTCGCCGGTAACGACGTTCACGCCTTCGGCTGTTACGCCGCGTTGCGCGAACGAGGGCAATCCGTGCCGGTGGACATGAGCGTGGTCGGTTCCGATGACAGCTTTACGGCCGCCCTTGTCACACCGCCCCTGACAACCGTCCGCCAACCTTTGGCCGAAATGGGCCGCGTGGCCGCGCAGGCACTCCTCCGGTTCGTGGAAGGCAGCCATTGGACAGTCCTCCGGTCGAGCTGGCCTGTTCTCTAGTCGTTCGCGAGTCGTGCGCGCCGCCCAAGCGCATGTAAGGAGAGATTGTTATTAGGTTTCGGCCGAGACCTCGTCGTAGATGTCAAAGGTCCGCTCCTTTAGCAAAGGGACGATCACACCCTGGACATATTGCTCGAAGTGAGGGCTGGCCCGGTGCGCTTCGAAGGCCTTGTCGTCGTCGTACTGCTCGTAGAGCAGGAAGCGTTCACCATCAGATCGAGACCTGTAGGCTACGAACTCCCTACAGCCCGGCTCCTCCCTCGTAGCTGCCACATGTTTCGCCAGAGCCGCGGCGACTTCCCCGCCCTTGTCGTGCTTTGTCTTGTACTGAGCAATAATAGTGAGCATCTTTCGCCCCTCAGGCATTTAGTGGTTTCGTCGAGGCCCTGGAACGAACGGGCGGCGCCAGCCTATCAACGCGGACGGCCCGCTCGTCGGGCTTAACCAACGAAGCCTGGCCAAAGTGCCCTATGGGCGACGGTAGCCAGATTCGGGCGCCGTCGCGGGGACGGGGAGGTTCGGCCGTGTGGTGCGTAGGTCGCGGGGCGGCCCGGTGGGTGCCTTTAGTGGGTGGCGAGGCCCAAGGCAGCGACGGTGCGGGTGCTGGCCTCCGACATCTCCGGCAGGAGCCGCACGAGCTCGGCCGCGGTTAGCCGGGGGGCATCGGGTACGGCCGCCAGCTCACCGTCGGGGATGGCCAGTTGCAACGCCTCTATCGGGTTGTTGCCGCCTGCGTGCGAGTGGCGCCAGACGCTCAGCCAGTCGGCCTGCTTCAACCCCACGAGCAGCGGGCTCGGGACGTCGGCGATCGAACGATGGTGGTTCTTGACCACGGAGACGATCCGTTCCGGCACCGACCAGTAAGCACAGACCTGAGCTCCGAGCTCGGCATGGTCGGTCCCGCATACCTCCCTCTCGGCCTCTATTAGCTCAGCCGGCGTGGTCGACCCCAAGGCGTCAACGGCCTGCATGAACGACGGAGCCTGATCGATCATGATGAAGTGCCCGATGTCGTGCAGGAGACCGGCCAGGTAGCCCTGCTCGGCACTGACGCCGTTCACCGGGTGACGCCTGATAATGGTCCGGCACGCCGTAGCCACTTCGATGGCGTGCCGCCAGAGGTCCTTCTCCGCCGGGGTCCGGGGAACGAACACACGCGTCATGGCCACGGTCGTCACCAGATCTGCCACGTGCGCGGCCCCGAGGCGGGCAACCGCTCGCTCCAGGGTCTCGATCCGCGACGCCGGCGAGGACATTGCCGAATTAGCGATATGCATTACACGTAGTGCAAACCCGGGGTCCTCTTGTGCGACAGCCAGGACCTCCTCAAAAAGATCCTCCGACTGGGGCGACAGGCTCATAAGCCTGACGACTACGGCAGGGAGGACCGGGAGCTCTCCCAGTCGTAACTCTACGGGCGGTCTTTCCAGTACCTGAGCTGGGCTCATGCCTTTAGATCGACAACGCTGCACCCCACCTGAGGACGGCGCCCGGGCAAATGCTTCCCAGTCGTACTGAGGCGCCGGGCGACAAGATGCCTTCTGCACCGAGGTTCTCCGGGTGGACCTCGGTGCAGCGATCTTGAGCCTTCACATCCCCGCGCGTTCAGGTGGCTGGTGCAAGGCTCGCTGTAGCGCCTCCACATCATCGCAAAGCTTCGCCACTTTGTCCCGCAGCTCGGCCACCTCAATATGAAGCTCCGCCACATCAGAGGCCAGAGTTGGGGCCGCGCCCCCATGAGGGACGTCAGACGCCGGCTCGCCGAGTACCCCCGTCGAGGCATCCGTTAAGAGCTGCGCCCAGCGCTCCTCCTTCTGCCCGGGCCGGCGCGGCAGGCGAGCCACGACTGGCTCCGGCAACCCGCCGAGGCCCTGGAGCTCGACTTCGACTTCGGCGATGTCATCGAACTCGCACATGCGCGCGGTCCGAGAACGCAGCTCGCCAGCTGTCTGTGGCCCCCTGAGGAGGAGCACGGCAACCAGGGCAGCTTGGCGCTCACTGATGGCGAGCTGCTCTCCTAGGAGCTGCTGGTAACGAGTGACGGAGCGGCCGTGCGAGGGGTAAACGAGGCGCACTAGCCCGGCCACCTTGAGCGCCGCCAGGGCGCGGTCGACAGTCCCGTCATCGAAGACGACGACGGGATCGCGGTTGGAGGACTGGTTACAGGCAAGCAGTAAGGCGTTCAAGGACAATGGGTACTGGTCCGGCGTCGTCAGCTGCTTCTCGATCAGGCTGCCGATCACCCGGGCTTCCTCTTGGCTAAGCCGCACGCCGCGATGCTACCCGCGTGGCTCGCCGGCGGGCCCAGCCACTCGCGTCGGCGGCCGGCGCCTACCCGAAGGTGAAGTCGTAGGCCATGATCCCAGGCGAGACGAAAAGTGCCAGGGTGGCCGTGGTCGTGGACGAGGCCTCGAACAAAGTATAGAGCTTGGGTACACCGCCGACCTCTACGGTCGCGCTGTGCTTGCCGTCGATGGACACACGTACCGTCCCTGAGCCGCCCATCACGAGGTACACGTCATCGGCGAGAAAGCCAAGCTGCATCTGGGCGTGTGGCCCGGCGGTGGCCTCCTCGGCCCCCTCGGTCCAGGTCCCCGCCAGCGCCAGCCCGCCGAGCGGCACTGAGGACGGGAACTGACAGACCGCGGGAGAGCTCCTCGTGACAGTTGGGTTCACGATGTACTGCTCTTCCTCGTAGCCGACATAAGTCTCCGGGCTTTGCTCTCCTGTGGGGGTCTTGTTGGCAACCGATGATGACGAGCTCGGTCACCGTTGCCGACGCGGTACACCGACCCATAGGTACGGTACCGACGGCAGCGAAGATGCGACCCCCCTCCAAATTGCTCTCCACGCGGCCCTGCGACCTGTCGATGGCGGCGGCGTCGGCGTGCAGGCGAGTTGTTGGCGACGGCCCCGACGTCGTTGAGCACCCTCAGCAGCGGTCCTTGACGGCTCCGTACGATAGCGGCGATGACCTATGGTGGCGAGGAGCAGCAGCCCGAGGGTCGGTCGGACATGACCGACGCGACCGTGGTTGTTGACCGCCCCACCCTGTTCCGGTGGCGAAGGGCGATCATGGCTGCCTTCGGTCTCGGTGGGATCACCGTTGCTGCCTGGGGCCCCCGGCTCCCGGCCGTCAAAGCGGAGCTCGGCATCAGCACCGCTACGATCGGCCTGCTCCTCGCGGGCGTGACGGTCGGGGCCATCGCCGGGCTTGTCCTCTCTACACCGGTACTCCACTGGATCGGGAGCCGGGGTGGCGTGACCGCGTCGCTCCTGGTCGTCGCCGCGGCGATGGCCGTCATGGGCGTAGCCATAGCCCTCAGATCGGTCCCGCTGGTCAGCGCCGCCTTCGTGGTCGTAGGTCTCGGCATCGGCACCCTCGACGTGCTGATCAATGTAGACGGGTCGGCGATCGAACGGGGCGCCGGCCGCACCCTCATGCCCCTGATGCACGGGGCGTGGTCGATCGGGGCCGCAGTGGGGTCGGGGATCGGTGCCGCGTGCGCGGCGCTCGAGGTCGGTCCCTCAGTGCAGTTCATCGGCGAGGCGGTGATCATCGGGGTGGTCGCCCTGGCCCTGGCCCCCGCCATCCCTATCGGGGACCGCAGACGGGGCGTACGGCGCACCGAGACGCGCCTCGCCAAGGTGCGCCAATGGCTGCGCGGCTGGACCGACTGGCGTCTGCTGCTCATCGGCGTTGTCATGCTTGGTGTCGAGCTCGGTGAGGGGTCCGCCAACAACTGGCTCACCCTGGCCGCCCGCAACGACCACCGCCAGAGCGCCGCTATAGCCGCGCTCTTCTTCACCGCCTTCGCTGCCGGCGAAGCCCTCTCACGGATCTTCGGTGGGCCGGTCGTCGACCGGCTCGGGCGCGTCCACACCATCCGGTACACCACCGCCCTCGGCGTCGTGGGAGTGGCGCTCTTCATCCTTGGCGGCAACCCGTGGACGGTCCTCATCGGTGTCCTGTTCTGGGCGGTCGGCGTCTCCATGGGCTTCCCACTCGGCATGTCGGCCGCCGCGGAGAGCGGGCCGGACCCGGCCGCACGCGTCAGTGTCGTTGCCTCCATCGGCTATTTCGCCAACCTCGCCGGGCCCCCAGCCATCGGTGTACTCGCCGAAGCCGTCGGCCTCCTCAACGCCCTCTGGCTCGTCGTCGCCCTCTTTGTCGCCGCGTTTGCCGTCGCCGGCTCACTCCGTCAGAATGCCGCCCCTTCTGACCTCACGGACTAGAGATTGACAACAGTTTCCTTTCGGTCTCCTGTGAGGCGCCGTCGCCCGCTTCAGAGCCGGCCCGCGTACCAATCCTCGAAGCCGTTCTCGACAACAGACACCAAGATATCCTCTGGCCGTACACCGTGCTGGCCCAGGCCCTCGACAAGGGCCCGGTAAAGTTTTTTCTTGATGGCCACGCTGTACATGTGCACCATCGTGATCCTTATCAGCACCAGGTGCCGCCGGTCCACGTCGTTGTACCGACGGTCGAACTTCAACTCCCCGGCGTCGTGGGGGCGAAAGACCTGGAAAAGGTCGTCCGCGGCGACGCCCAGCGCCTCGACCTGAGCGTTGTGGATGGCGGCGCTGATCTCCTCGTGGCACGAGTCGAACAGCTCCCGCTCAAGGTCAACTTGGATCAGGGGCATTGCAAATCTCCTTAGGATCCGTCACCGTCGGCCAGGCTCTCGGGCGACACGCCCGGCTCGTTCCACCAGTGGTACTGCGGCTCGTAGCCGAGGAGCCGCCTGGCCTTCTGGATCGACAACAAACTTTCGTTCGGACCGAGCCCGTCGGCCAGCGGCGTGCCCGGGAAGCAGTGCGTGACGAGGTCCACGTTCGGTCGGCGCACAACGGTCTCGGCGTTCGCCACAACGAACACCTCGGCTCCGAAACGTGTCGATTCGAGCGCCTTGCGCACCGCCTGGGCGCCGTCGCGGGCGTCGATATAGCCCCACAGGTTCCAGCGCCGCTCGTAGGGGTTGAGCTGGAAACTTGGAAAGTTGGCGTAGTCCTCTGGCAGCTGCACGTTGGAGAAGCGCAAGCCGAACATCTTGAGTTCGGGGTCACGGCGGCAAAACTGCTCGGCCATCTCCTCGGCGAGCAGCTTGGAGAGGCCGTAGGCGCTCTCCGGCCTGGGCGGGGACTGCTCGTCGACGGGCAAGTACGTGGGCCGCGTACTGAAGGGCAACCCGAAGATGATCTCGCTCGAGGCGTACACAACATTGCGCACGCCGAGCCGCCGGGCCGCTTCGAAGACGTTGTAGGTGCCCGTCACGTTGTTCCTGAACGTCGTGGCGTTCGGCGTCCGCCCTGGTGCCGGGGTGGCGGCGAGATGAACAATGGCGTCGCTGGACTGGCACAGGTCGACCCCGGCGAGCGCTTCGACCACCTGCCCTGCGTCCTGCAGGTCGACCTGCAGGAACGGGCACAGCTGCTCGGCGGGCGGGACGAGGTCGGCGTTGAGCACGTTGTGCCCGTGCGCCATGAGCTCGGCGACGACGACGCCCCCGAGCTTGCCGCTCCCCCCGGTAACGAGGACGCTCATTTGCGCGGCCCCGGTGACGCCGGCATCACCCACCCGGACGCTCATTTTACGGCTCCGGCGGTCAGCCCGCGCTCGAAGAGCCGCTGCAGGCCAAGGTAGGCGACGATCTCGGGGATCGCCGTCACCACGGCCGAGGCGAGGATCTTCGTCTGGTCGTCGTTGAACTCGCCGATGAAGAACTGGGGGACCAGGGTGATCGTCTGCATACTCGTCGCCTGTTCGAAGACGAGGGGCATCAGGTAGTCGTTCCAGGCGGCGATGAGGGTGAAGATGATGACGGCGGCGACGATCGGGCGGGTGAGCGGGATGATCAGGTGCCGGAAGGTCCGGACCGGGCCGGCGCCATCGACGCGGATGGCCTCGAACAGCTCGTCAGGCAGGCCGTTGATGAAGTTACGCGTCAAGAGGACGGCGAAGGGGATCTGCAGCGCGGCAAGGGGGAGGATGACCGCCCAGTAAGTGTTGTACAGATGGAGTTTCTGGTCGGTGGTGAACAGCGGGGCGAGGAGCACGACCTCGGGTAGCGTGAGGCAGGCCAGCAGCGCCCAGAAGTAGACCTCGCGCCCGAAGAGCCTCAGCTTGGCAAAGCCATAGGAGGCGAGCAGGGCGCAGACGCATACCAGAGCGATCACGCTGGCTGAAATGATGGCGCTGTTGATAAAGAAACGGCCGAAGCCCGAGACCTCGGCTACCGCCCTGTAGTTCTCGAAACCCTGACCGGCCAGAGATCCCTGCAGCATCACGATAAGCGGGAACAGGTAGGGCAGGACCATTACCGTGACGACGACCTGGATGAGGATCCGCTTCCAGCGCTTGCCGACCTCGAACATCACTGCACCGCCTTCCGGCTACGCCAGAGCTGGAGCAGGGCCCCGAACGCCACTGCCATCACGAGCAGGATGATCGAAAGTGCCGCTCCATAGCCGACGTTGTCCAGCTGGATGATCTCCTGGTAGATGTACGTCCCGAAGAAGTTCGTGGCGTAGTCGGGACCGGCCGCGGTGACCAGCCACGGGATGTCAAAGGTCTTGAGCGCCCCGATCACGCTGAGGGTGGCGAGAGCGAAGGTCGTGCCGGCGACACTCGGCCAGACGATGCTCGTGATGACCCTCAGGTTGCCGGCGCCGTCGAGGCGCGCCGCCTCGACCATCGACTGGTCGATCTGGCTCATGGCCGCGTAGTAGAGGACGAAGGTAAAGCCGGTGAACTGCCAGATGGTGATGGCCATGAGCGCCGGCAGGGCCGTCGACGTCTGACCGATCCACGGCTGCGCCAGCGAGCCCAGCCCGACGTGCTGCAGCAACTCGTTGAACTGGCCGCCGGGCGCCAGCATGGCCCGGAAGACCGGCGCCATGATGGCCGGGGCGAGGACGACCGGGACAAAAATGATCACTTTGTATACGACGGCGAAGTGGATCCGCGAATGCAGGAGCACAGCGAAGGTAAGGCCGAGGAAGGTCTGGATAGTGAAGGTGACGGCGAAGAACACCACCGTGTGGCGTACGGCCCCCCAGAACAGCGGGTCGTGGAACAGCGCGGTGTAGTTCCCGAAGCCGACATGCTGCGGGTTGGGGCTGATGCCGTCCCACTTCCAGGTCGAGATCAGCCCGGTGTAGCCGATGCAGTAGTAGATGAGCCCGACGCAGAGGACGAGGGCGGGGAGGATCCAGGGCAGCCCGGCTGCCACCTTTACACCCGCCCGGCGCGGGGGCGCCAGCACCGAGGAAGCGGGCGCCTCGCCGGCGCGATCGCCGAGGACCTGCTGGGCCCTGGCCATGCGAGACACCCGCTCCCTCTAAGCCTGCTGGCTGCGGTCTACTTGAACTTGACGCCAGAGGCGACCGCGGCCGCCTGTAGCGCGTTGGCGGCTGCCTGTGGCGTCTCCGAGCCGGTGGCCACGCCCTGGGCGGCCGAGAGGATGCCACCATTGCCGTTCTGCATCGCCGAGCTCAGCAGCGACTCGCGAGGTTCGGTGACGCTGCCCACCGTTTTGGCCAGTTGCTTGACCGCGCTCAGCTGCAAGCTGGGGTCGACGATCCCTGCTGCCGCGTAGTTCGGCGTTACCGACTTGAGCGAGGGCAGGTCCTCGAGCTGGTTGGCGACGTACTGCTGGCCGGCCGTCGAGGTGGCGAGCCACTGGGCGAACGTCTCTGCCGCCGCGGTGTTCTTCGACTGGTTGTACACGGCGAGCCCGTAATCGGCGTCGCCGTACATGGCGCTCGGGTGGCCGCCGACGTTAGGGAAGGCGATGGGCAGGATCGGGAACGGCTTGGGGTTGCTGACTCCCGCCGCCTGCAACGCCGAGGTCATACCGCTCGTCGTCACGTTCGCCGTGTACCAGGTGCCCATCATGATCATGGCGTACTTGCCGGTGAGGAACTCGTTGTTGGCGTCGGGGTACTGTTGTACGCCGAGCGAACCCGGCTCCATGATGCCGTCGGAGAAGAGCGCCTTCCAGATGGTCAGTGCCTTCACGATGCCGGGGCTGTTCCACTTGGCGTCACCCGTGGAGGCCGCCGTCCACAGCCCGGGCTGGACCGAGTTGGTGATCGATTGGAGGGTGTCCTGGAGAAAGCCCTCGGTCGAGTTCCCCTGCACGAAGCAACCGACGCCGTGCGACTTGAAGGCACTGCAAACACTAACCCACTGGGCGAGCGTGGTCGGCGGCGAGAGGTTGTACTTCTTGAACAGGTCTTCGTTGACCCACAGCGTGCCGGCGTACACCGAGCCGACCGACAGCCCGGTGAGCTTGCCGTTGTAAGTGAAGCCGCTGATACCGCTCGGCGCGACCTTCGTCGCCCAGTTGCTGCCAAGGGCCTGTGCGGCCACAGGCGCCATGTTAGTGGCGAAGGAATTGAACTCCGTCACGTAGGCGCCCGGCTGCAGCTCGAACAGGTCCGGGCCCTCACCCGAGACGAGCGCCGGCCGCAGCGCGGTCACCCAGTTGGCGATCGTGACCAGCTTGAAGTTGACCTTGATGTTCGGGTACACCTTGTTGAAGGCAGCGATCTCGGCGGTCGCCTCGGCCGAATCGGTTGGCGTCCATCCCCACCAGTTGATGGTCCCCGAGACCGACGCCGCCGTCTTGGTTGTCGCCAAAGGCGTTTGTGCCGCTCCTGCTGGGGCGCCGGCGGCGAGCGGCACGGTAAGGCAAAGCGTAGCGAGCGCCCATGGGCGCGCCCTAAACCTACGTAGTCGGATCATGTGTCCCTCCCCTTCCGCTGCGGAAACTTTTCGCAACAATCCGTCAAAGTTTACCGGGGAGCACACGGACGGTCAAGAGGTGCGGAGGAAATTTTGGGCCTGGCTCGCTTCCCCTTCGTAGCACCAACTTTTGCCCCGCACGCACCTCAGCCCAGGTCCAGCCACGACCGCGGAGCCGCCTTACCGGCGGTGACGGAAGGGGAGGCATTGCTTGACAAGACCTTTCGCAGACGTTACGCTTAGTTTCGCTGTGGCGGTCGGCTTGCACCTGCCGGCCGTGTTCGACACCGGCCAGACTAAGGTCCAGGTTTTGGCCGTCATCGCGTCTTGCGAGAAGGGTAACCTGCCTGTGCTTGCAGAAGCGTCTCGAACGGGGCCTGACCGCGGGGGCGGCCGGCCATCACGGGAGACGTGAGGACCGGTGCGGACCGAACACCAACGGGAGGGAAAGGATCCAGGATGGTGCCATCGATTAGCGGCAGACGGACTGAGAGTGCGCCATGATGATGCGGTTCGACGACGCTCCGCTGCGGGCACTTTACATCGGCGGCACCGGTACGATCAGCGCCTCCTGCGTGCGTTTGTCGGTGGCCGCCGGCATGGAGGTGGCGGTACTAAACCGCGGGCGCAACGAGGCGCACAGGCAACTGCCCGGGACGGTGGCCCAGCTCGTGGCCGACGTGGACGACCCGGACTCGGTGAGGGCCGTCCTCGATGGCCGGGAGTTCGACTCAGTGGTGAACTTCCTCTCGTACGACGCGGAAGACGCTTCTCGCTGGGTGGCGTCGTTGCAGGGCCGGACCCGGCAGTACGTGCACATCAGCTCGGCGTCGATCTACGGCAAGCCGGTCCTGCGCACCCCGATAGTGGAGTCCACGGCGCGGCACAATCGGTTCTCGGAGTACGCGCGGGCCAAGCTCCGAGCCGAGCGCGCCCTCCAGCAAGCGTTCTCGGAAGAGGGGTTCCCCGTGACGATAGTTCGCCCCTCCCACACTTATGACGACGCCCACCCACCGCTCCCGGGAGGCTGGACCGTGGTGGACCGGATGGCGCGAGGAGCCGAGATCCCAGTGCACGGGGACGGCACCTCGCTGTGGACGCTGACGCACGCGGAGGACTTTGCGCAGGGCCTGGTCGGCCTGCTGGGCAACACGGCGGCCATAGGCGAGGTGTTCCACATCACAGGTGACGATGTCCTGACCTGGGACCAGATTTACACGGTGGTCGCAGAGGCGCTGGGGGCCCAAGCGAAGCTCGTGCACCTGGCGTCCGAGCTTTTCCCCGTGGCTGCCCCCGACTGGTTCTGGTCGGAGCTGATAGTGGGCGACCTCTCGCACAGCGCGGTGTTCGACAACACGAAGGTACGGAGGTTCGTACCTGGGTTCGCCCCGAAACTGACCTTCCAGCGAGGCGCCGTTCGGCTCATGCGGTGGCGCCTGGAGCACCCGGACCTGGCCAGGCCCGACCCGGTGGTGGACGCCGTCCTGGACCGGCTTGTAGGTGCGTGCCACGCCGCACGGGAAGTGTGCGCTTCGTGGGCAACGCGGTAACAACAGGCCGGAACGGGCGTCGCCAGAGCCAACGAAGCACATTGGAGCCGGGCCCAGGGCCCGACGGTGGCCCCGGTGGCAGCACCGCCCCCAGGCGTGTGACCATGAGCGACATAGCCGTCGAGGCCGGCGTGTCGGTAGCGACCGTGTCAAAGGTGTTGAACGGCAGCGACCGGGTTTCGCAGCAGACGCGCAGCCGGGTGCAGGACTTGCTGTCCGCGCGCAACTATGAGCGGCGGCTGGCCACACGTAACGGGCCCACCCCGATAGTGGACTTGGTGCTGCGCGATGTGAGCAATCCCTGGGCAACCGAGATAATCGCCGGAGCGGTGGAGGCGGCCAGAAAGGTGCACGCGACGGTTGCGGTGAACGTCCTGCCCGACACTGGCGGGCACGGCAGCTGGCTTGACGACATCTACGCCCGGGGCACGAAGGGCGTGATCGTGCTCTTGGCCCGCCTCAGCGACCGGGAGAAAGCGGCTTTGCGCTCGAGGAACATACCCTTGGCAGTGATCGACCCACGCGGGGAGCCGGACCCGAGCGTACCCACAGTGGGCGCCACCAACTGGGCGGGCGCCTACGCCGCTACCCGCCACCTAGCCGAGCTCGGCCACCAAAGGATAGCGATCATCTCTGGCCCTCGTGACTTGTTCTGCAGCCACGCCCGTATGGACGGTTACCGCTCGGCGATGGCGGCGGCCGGCCTGCGGGTCGACCCTGACCTGATGCGTTGGGGGGACTTCGGCGTCGAAGCGGCCTTCAAGAACGCCATGGCCATGCTGTCGATGGACGACCGCCCTACGGCGATATTCGCCGGCAGCGACCTGCAGGCCATGGGTGTGTTGGAGGCGGCCCGCCTCGCCCGCGTGCCCGTCCCCGCCCAGTTGAGCCTTGTCGGTTTCGACGATATCCCGTTGTCGCGCTGGATGTCCCCGCCGCTCACGTCGGTGCGCCAACCATTGGCCGAGATGGCAGGCACGGCGGTCCGGCTCGTCCTGTCCCGGGACGGGGCGAGCAAAGAAGACCGGAGCGTCGAGCTGGCCACCACTCTGGTGGTGCGAGAGAGCACGGCGGCGCCGCCGCGAACCGTCAGGACGGCTTCATGAGCGCCCCGGCTGCGTTCGTTCACACCCAGGGCACCAAGGTTATCGGCATAGATGGCGAGCCCGTCCGTCTGCGAGGTGTGTGCCTCGGCGGGTGGCTCAACATGGAAAACTTCATTACCGGCTTCACCGCCAATGAATCGCTCATGCGGTCAGGCGTACTGGAGGTGTTGGGCCAGGAGCGTTACGAGCTGTTCTTCGAGAGCCTCCTGTCCAACTTCTTCGGTGACGAGGACGCTGCCTTCCTCTCCTCTATCGGGGTCAACTCGGTGCGGATCCCGCTCAACTACAGGCACTTGGAGGACGACGCCGATCCGTTCGTAGTGAAGGAGGAGGGGTTCCGCCACCTGGACCGAGCCATAGCCGCCTGCGCGGCTAAGGGTATCTTTTCGATAATCGACCTGCACGCAGTGCCTGGGTCCCAAAATCATCATTGGCACTCGGACAATGCCACTCACCGGGCGCTCTTCTGGGAACAGCGCCAGTTCCAAGATCGAGCGGTACACCTCTGGGAAGCGATCGCGGACCACTACAAGGACCACGTGTGGGTGGCGGGTTACAACCTGCTGAACGAGCCGGCAGACGAGTCTCGCAAAGCGATCGGGCCCTTCTACGCACGGCTCGTCAACGCTGTCCGCGGTGTGGACCCGCACCA
>JBKQUU010000159.1:0-63763 GCA_052325485.1 Acidimicrobiales bacterium
GTGTGCTCGGTGACCGACGGGGCGGTCACCGAGCACACGGCCAGCGCCGTCGTCTCTTCGATGCCATTGTCGGCGTTGGTGAAGGCGCTGGACCCCCCGCCCCCCGCCGAGGTGCTGGCGGCCGCCGACGACCTGCATTACCGGGACCACCTGACCGTCGCCCTGGTGGTGCCCGAGATGGCGAGCTTCCCCGACAACTGGGTCTACGTGCACGACCCCACTGTGCGCATGGGCCGGATCCAGAACTTCGGGCGTTGGTCCCCTTATATGGTGAAAGACGGTCGCACTTGCCTGGGCCTGGAGTACTTCGTTTTCGAAGGGGACGAGATCTGGTCGATGGCCGACGACGACCTGGTCCAAATGGGCCAGCGCGAGATCGGCACGCTCGGGTTGGTGGACCCGGCCACGGTCGAGGCCGGTTACGTGGTACGTATGCCCAAGGCTTACCCCTATTACGACGCCGACTACAAGCGCAACGTGGAGACGCTGCGCCGTTGGTTGGAGGCCAACGTGGCCAATGTTTGGCCGGTCGGCCGCAACGGGATGCACCGCTACAACAACCAGGACCATTCCATGTACACGGCGATGCTGACCGTCGAGAACCTGATGGGGGCCTCGCATGACGTATGGTCGGTCAACGTCGAAGAGGAGTACCACGAGGAGATGAAGACTGCCGCTGGGGTGGGTGCCCCGCCGGGCGCCGCCGGCCAAGGTTCGGGCCGAGCTGCTCCCGTGCTGCCCAAAAGAGCTAAGGCGGGGGCGGCATGAGCACCAAGGTATGGTTCTGCCCCCGGTGCGGCTACGAGGTCAACAGTCGGGGCCGCTGTCACGGCTGCGGTGAGAGGCTTATCGCCTCGCCCTTGCCCGAGCTCGACTCCGGCCCCGACGACGAAGAGGTCGGCTACCGGCTCGACCTGTGGGACGACGAGACCCGAGGCCGCCTCATCCAGGTCCTGATCTCCGCCGGGGTCCGGCACCGCTTCGAGGAAGAAGAGCTTGTCGTGCTGGCCGCCAATGAAGCCAGGGTCGACAGGATCGTGGCCCAGGTCACGGGCGCCCTGGGCGACGACGAGGACGAGGACGACGAGCGGGACCAGGGCACGGGCGTCACGGGTGAAAACGTGGCCCTCGACCTTTACGACGCCGCCAAGGTGTTGCGTGAAGACCCGACCGACATGCAGGCGGACGTGGCGCTGGGGGAGTCTTCGGCCGCTGTGTTCGCCGCCGACTCCCTGCCCGGCCTGGACGAAGACCAACTTGCCGCCGTGGGCCGGGTCACCCGCCGCCTGCTCGGGGCGCTCGGGGCCGACGAAGCTCTCGAAGACGAGATCCGTCACCAGGCCGAGGTGCTGTGCCGCCTACTGGCTCCCGGCGCCGGCGAGGCCGAAACCGAGGCAGAGCTCGAGAGGGCCAGGGCCCGGCTGGAGGCCGGGGCCAAGGAAAAGGGGAGGCTGGCCACCCTGCCCCGCACCGAGGTCACTCCGGGCGGTGAGATGGGCGAGGTCAAGCCCGTGGACGAGCCCGATGGCGTTGTACCGGCGGCGAGCGAGGTCGTACTGGCGGCGGGCGCGCCGGCCGACGTGGACCTGGGCGGGGCGGCGAGCGCGAGCTCGGGCGACGACGACGAGGTCGGGACGGCGACCGGGGACTTCGACGGGCAGACAGACGAAGGTACCGACGAAGAGACTGAAGAGGACGAGGAAGAAGGCACCGGCGAGCTCGTTTACGAGTTGGCCGAATGGCTGCCCGAACAGAGGGTCGAACTGTCCATGCTGCTCGAGGGGGCGGGTATCGCCTATGCCTGGGACGGGGCCGACCTCACTATCGCCGAGGAGCACGAAGCCGAGGTCGACGGGCTCTTCGAGCAGGTCCACGGGGCGCTGGACGACGACGACGAGGCTCGCTACCGCTCCATTGAGGAGCTTTTCGGGTCGGTGGACCGACTGGCCAACGACCCCGGCAACGAAGAACGTCGCCACGCTTTTATCGAGGCCGTAGGCGCCGTAGAGCTGCCCACGCCGGTCGGGGTGGACGACTCGTACTGGTGGCGGGTGCGCAGCCAAGGCCATGCCGTGGTGGCCGCTCTAGAGAACAAGGCCCGTAACGAGGAGGTTTCGCGCGAGGCCGCCTTGTTGGCCGAGATGCTGCACGAGATGGTCTGAAGTTTGAGCCGGTGGGGTTTGGTGCTCGCGCCGGGAGCGTCTGCCGGCCGGGACCAACCCGGGCTCGTGGCCATCGACAAGGCGGCCTCCTCGGTGGGCGCGGCGGTGCGCCGGGTCGATTTTCCCTACCGGCTGGCGGGGCGCCGTGCCCCCGACCGGCCGGAGGTCCTCGTGTCCACGGTGGTCGAGGAGGCGGGGTCCCTGGCCCAGGAGGCGGGCATTGCGCCGGAGCGTATCTTCGTGGGCGGCCGCTCTATGGGCGGGCGCATTTGTTCCATGGCTGTGGCCGGGGGGATGCCCGCCGCCGGGCTCGTCCTGGTGAGCTACCCGCTGCACCCTCCGGGACGGCCCGACCGGCTGCGGACGGAGCATTTCGGGTCGCTGAACGTCCCGTGCCTGTTCGTGTCGGGCACGTCCGATGCCTTCGCCGCCCCCGCGGAGCTGGAAGCTGCTCTGGTGGCCATACCCGGACCGGTCACCGTCCGCTGGTTGGACGGCGGGGACCATGGGCTGCGTCGCCGAGACGGCCAGGCAGCCGAGGTGGTGGCGGCCTGGTTGGCGATGCAACCGGCGACCGGCTCACGAGCGGGCCGCGGCGCCCGGGAGGTTCAGGGGGCCCCGGCGCCGAAACCGCGGTAGAGCTCGGCGTACGCCGCCGTGGCCTCGACGAGCTGGCTGACGTCGGCCCATTCGTCTATACCGTGGGCCTGAGCTATGTCGCCCGGGCCGCAGACCACGGCCGGGATGCCGCCCTGGTTGCGCACGAACCTGGCGTCGGTAGTGAACGTCATCCCGATGGTGGGCGTGGCGTGGCCGGTCACGGAGCTCACGCACCGTCTGACCAGCGCTGCGAACGGATGGTCGGCGCTCATCTCGCTACCCTCGCCGTAGTCCTGCACATTGATCTCGTAGTCGACGGTGCCCAACCCGGCGCCGTCGATGCGCCGGTGCAGGCCGTCGATGGCTTCTTCGAGGCTTATCCCGGGCAGGAGCCGCCGGTCAAAACCGACACGGGCTTGCTCGGCGACGACGTTGAGGGCGCTCCCGCCGTGAAAGGTGCCGACATTTGCGGTCGGCTTGCCCAATAGGGGATGGTCGGGGCCGCCAAAATCGGCGGCGTGCAAGGCGAGAGCGATCTGGGCGCCGATCTCGACAGCAGAAACGCCTTCCCGGGGCCGGCTACCGTGTGCCGGCCGCCCCTTTACGAGCACCTCGCCCTGTAAGAGGCCTCGTTCGGCGACGCAGACGGCCAGAGAAGTCGGTTCGGGTACCAGGCAGGCGTCGCCCCGTACCAGCCCGGACTCGAGGAGCACCCGGGTGCCGAGCGCCCCACCCCGTTCCTCGTCGGCCACGAACTGGAACACGATGTCACAGGCCGGCTCGTAGCCGGCAGCTCCGAGGGTGGCCAGGGCGCAAATGGCGGCGGCGAGGCCCCCTTTCATGTCGGCGCTGCCCCGCCCGTAGAGCCGGCCGTCCACGACCGAGGGGAGGAACGGCTCAGAAGACCAGCGCTCGGCCACCGCCGGCACCACGTCGGTATGGCCGTTGACTATCAGGGTGGGACGCCTCCCGGCGCCCCCGCCGTCCCCGGCGCCGGCCACGCGGGCGATCAAGGACAGCCGTCCCGGGGCGGGTTCGACCTCCGTCCACGACGGCTCCCAGGGTGCCAGGGCGTCCCGCAAGGTGCCGGCCACCGCCACCTCGTGGCCCGGGGGGTTGGGGGTACCGACCGAGATCAAGGCGCTGGCCAGATCGATGAGCCGCTCGACGTCGACGTGCTCTTGCACCCAACCGAGACTAGGCGCCAGGCGGTGACGACCGGAGGTGCTAGCTGCCCCCTGGGACGTGGTTCAGGAGCCGGCCCAGGCTACGCAGCCCATTTCGACGGGCACGGGAAGATCGGGGTTCGAGGGCACGACACGGACGGTGAAACCGTGCCGACCGGCAACGTCGCAGACGAAACTACCCCGCCAAAGGGTCGTCCCCGCACTGGAGCCGGGGCCCTCCAGCTCCATGGGCACGGTCTGCCAGTCCTCGATCTCGTCCGCGGCCCGAACGGGGCCGTGCAGCAGCTCGACGGCCACTTCGCTCGGCTCCAGGTCTCCCAGGGACACCTCCGCGGTGGCCTGCCTGGTGGCGCCCAGGTCGGTCACCAACGCCTCGGAGTCGACGTCGACGGACAACACGGCCACCATTTCCCAGGCCGCGAAGACGCGCACCTTCCAGGCCGCCAGAGCCTTGGCCCGGGCGTAGCCATTGGCACTGAGGACGTCTGCCCTCTTGGCCATGGGCTCGTACATCTGCCTGGTGTAGTCCCGCACCATCCGCGACGCTTGGACCCGGGGCCCGAGCGAGCTGAGGGAGTCTTTGATGCGGGCCACCCATTGGCGAGGGAAGCGGTCTCCCCCGCGGTCGTAGTACAGGGGCACCACCTGGCGTTCCAGGATCTCGAAAAGGCTGTTGGCCTCGACCTCGTCACGGCGCTGAAGGTCTACATAAGCTTCGGCGGAGGCGATCTGCCAGCCGTTTTTCCCGTCGAACATCTCGTCCCACCAGCCATCGAGCACCGAAAGGTTGAGAGCGCCATTGAGCGCCGCCTTCTGGCCGCTGGTGCCGCTGGCCTCCATGGGGCGGCGAGGGTTGTTGAGCCAGACGTCGCACCCCTGGAGCAGGGTGCGGGCCACGGCGATGTCGTAGTCCTCGATGAAGGCGATCCGGTGGCGGACCGCCGGGCCCCGGGCGAACTGGACCATCTGGCGGATCATTTCCTTGCCCAGGTCGTCAGCCGGGTGAGCCTTGCCGGCGAAGATCAGTTGCACGGGCCGCTTGGGGTCGAGGAGCAGCGCCTTCAGGCGGTCAGGTTGGGAAAGCAGGAGCGTGGCGCGCTTGTAGGACGCGAAGCGGCGAGCGAACCCGATGGTGAGGACGGTGGGGTCCAGCGCTTCGTCCGCCCAGGCCGCGTCCATGGGCGACGCCCCTTTTTCCAGGAGCGACGACTTCAAATGCGAGCGCACAAAACCGATCAGGGCCTCCTTGCCCTGCTCGCGCGCCCTCCAGAGCTCGTCGTCGCGGGCCTCGGCGATACGGGCCCAATCGGCAGGGCCGGCATCCTCCCACGACGGGTTGATGTACTTGCTGAAAAGGTCGTTCATGGCCGACGAGACCCACGTCCGGCCGTGCACGCCGTTGGTGACCGAGCCGATGGGCACTTCGTCGACAGGGACCGCCCGGTACAGCTGCTGGAACATCAGCCGGCTCGTCTTGCCGTGAAGCTTGGAGACGCCGTTGGACATGCTGGCCAGGCGCAGGCCCATCACGGCCATGTTGAACGGGGCGGTGCCCGGTTCGCCGGGGGCGTGACCGAGGGCCATCAAGTCGGCAATGTCGACGCCGCACTCGTTGGCCCAGCCGGAAAAGTACTTGTCCATGAGGTCGGCCGGGAACCGGTCGATGCCGGCCGGTACGGGGGTATGGGTGGTGAAGATCGTCCCCGCCCGGGTGGCCTCCACCGCCTCGGCGAAGGAGAGGCCTTTCTGAGTGATCAGCTGGCGCATGCGCTCGAGGCCGAGGAACCCGGCGTGCCCCTCGTTCGAATGAAATATTTGCGGCTGTTCGTCCAGTGCCTCAAGGGCGCGCACCCCGCCGATGCCGAGCAGGATCTCCTGGCGGAGGCGGTGCTCCGTGCCGCCGCCGTACAGCCGGTCTGTGACTTCGCGCAGGTCATCGCTGTTCTCATCGAGGTTGGCATCGAGGAGGTACAGCTTGACCCGCCCGACGTACGCCACCCAGATGCGGGCCGTGAGCACCTGGCCACCGAGGTCGACGGTGATCCGCGTGCTTTCGATGGGGGCCAGGGCCATGGCGTGGGGATCCATCCCCGGGTAGCGCTCTTCCTGCCACCCGTCGGCGTTGAGGCGCTGGCGGAAGTAGCCCTCCCGGTAGAGCAGGCCCACCCCGACCATGGGGACCCCGAGGCTGCTGGCCGCCTTGAGGTGGTCGCCGGCCAGTATCCCGAGGCCGCCCGAGTACTGCGGCAGTGCCTCCGCTATGCCGAACTCGGGCGAGAAGTAAGCCACCTTCACCAGGGCCGAGCGGCCCCGGTTCTGGAACCAGCGGTGGACGTTCATGTAGCGGCGCAGGTCGGCATGTATCTCGCCCAGGAAGGACATGAAGGCGTTGTCCTTGGACAGCGCTTCGAGCCGCTCCCGGGCTACGAGGGAGAGGACCCTGACGGGGTCATGCTGGGTGCGCTCCCACAAATTTGGGTCTACCCAGCGAAAAACGTCGCGGGTCCGTTCGTCCCATGACCACCTGAGGTTGAACGCCAGTTCCTGGAGAGGGGCCAAGGGTTCGGGGAGCCTGGCCCTGACTGTGAAGCTTCTGAACGCTTTCATCTTCGGCCAACGTACCAAGACCAGCGGACCTCGTTAGGTTAGGGAGCGATGACCACTGAGGCCGCTCAGACCAGGACCGCTCGCCGGGCCCGGACGCCGTCCCGGACAGAGGCGCAAAAGCCCGACGGGCCCTCCTCGAGTACGCTCGTCCACATCGTTGTGCAGGACTTACGCCCGTCGACGCCTCATGGTTACCCGGCCAAGGCGGTAGTAGGCGAGCACGTGACCGTCCGGGTGAACATCTTCAAGGACGGCCATGATGTGCTGGCGGCCCGGGCCCTCCTGCGCCAGGGCACCGAGGTTGTCGACGCCTGCCCCCTGGCCAGTACCGGCAACGACGAGTGGTCGGGGACCGTGCGGCCGGTCGAAATGGGCTTGCACGAACTGGTCGTCCAAGCCTGGACGGACCGTTACGCCACCTGGGCTCACCGGGCCGCCGTCAAATTGGCGGCGCGCCAAGACGTGCACAACGAAATTGCAGAAGCGGTGGCCCTCTTGTCCGAATGGTGGGCCCCCGACGGGGAGGTGCATGCCGACGGCCCGGTCGTCCAGGCCCTGGCCGCGCTACGTGACGAAAGCCTCGAGGACGCTGCTCGCATAAACCGCGCCCTGTCCGCGCCGGTGGCCGAGGCCCTGGCCGGGGAGAAGTTTGCCACCGACTTGACCATCGCCGCCCCCGGTCCTATCTGGGTCGACCGCCCCGTGGCGGCCTGCGGGGCCTGGTACGAGCTGTTCCCCCGCAGCTTCGGCGGTCTGCGGGGGGCGGCCGGGCAGGTCCCCCGCCTGGCCGAGCTGGGCTTCGACGTCCTTTACCTTCCCCCCGTCCACCCCATCGGCCACACGTTCCGAAAGGGCAGGGACAACTCGCTCACGGCCGGGCCGGGGGACCCTGGGAGCCCATGGGCCATCGGGTCCGAGCAAGGCGGCCACACCGCCCTGGACCCCGACCTGGGCACTTTTGAGGACTTCGAGTACCTGGTGCAGACGGCGGCCGCTCAGGGCATGGAGGTGGCCCTGGACTACGCGCTCAACTGCACGCCCGACCACCCATGGGTCAAAGAGCACCCGGAATGGTTCCATCACCGCCCGGATGGTTCGATCGCCTACGCCGAGAACCCCCCCAAGAAGTACCAGGACATCTATCCCCTCAACTTCTGGCCCCGCTCCGAGGGCGCCAGGGTGGCGTTGTGGGAGGCGTGCAAAGGGATCATCGACTTTTGGGTTGACCGGGGCGTCCGGATCTTCCGGGTGGACAACCCGCACACCAAGCCGTTCGCCTTTTGGGAATGGCTGGTGAGCTCCCTGCGCCGCGAGCACCCCGACATCGTCCTACTGGCGGAAGCGTTCACCCGGCCCAAGGTGATGGCCCGCTTGGCGGAAGTGGGCTTCTCCCAGAGCTACACGTACTTCACCTGGCGGACCGTCCAGTACGGGCCCGAAGGCTTGCGGACGTACGTCGAGGAACTGGCCCACGGCCCGTTGGCCGATTACATGAGGCCCAACTTCTGGCCCAACACGCCGGACATCTTGTCGGGGCCGCTCCGGGGCGGCCCGGCGAGCGCCTTCGCCCTGCGCTTCGTACTGGCCGCCACCCTGTCGCCGTCCTACGGCATCTACAGCGGCTACGAGCTCTGCGAGAACGTGCCCGCCTCGGCTGATAACGAGGAGTACCTGGCGTCCGAGAAGTTCGAGCTGAAGGCGAGGGACCTCTCCCATGCTCCCCTGGTCCCGCTCATCAAGGCGGTCAACGAGGTCCGCCGGCGCCACCCGGCTTTCGCCGGGCTTCGTAGCGTGCACTTCCACGGTTCCGACAACCCCGACATCATGGCCTACTCGAAGACCTCGGACGACGGTGCCGACGCTGTCCTGGTGGTCGTCACCCTCGAGCCGTACGCCGTCAGGGAGGGCACGCTGCACATCGACATGGAAGCCCTCGGGCTAGCCCCGGGGCGTTACTTCGAGGTGTACGACGAGCTTTCCGGGGAAAGCTATACCTGGGGGCCCGCTCCTTATGTGAGGTTCGACCCCGTTTACCGTGTCGCCCACCTCCTCCACGTTCGTAACCAGGTTTGAAGATGAGCGGGCCCAGGGCTCCTGGAGGAGCGGTAGCGCCCGTCTCGGGTACCGCCAGCCAAGACGTCCGCTGGTACCAGCGGGCGGTTTTCTACGAAGTCCTGGTGCGCGGGTTCTTCGATGCCAACAACGACGGTACCGGCGATATCCCGGGCATCATGAGCAAGCTCGACTACCTGCAGTGGCTGGGCGTCGACTGCATTTGGCTGCTGCCCTTCTACCAGTCCCCTCTGCGCGACGGTGGTTACGACATCTCGGACTACTGGACCGTCCTGCCCGAGTACGGACAGGTAGCTGACGTGGCCCAACTGGTGGACGACGCCCACCGGCGAGGGATCCGGGTCGTCGCCGACCTGGTCATGAACCATACGAGCGACCAGCACCCATGGTTCCGCGAGTCCCGCCAGGACCGCACCAACCCGAAGGCCGACTGGTACGTCTGGAGCGACGACGACCAGCGGTACCGGGAGGCTCGCATAATCTTCGTCGACACCGAAAAGTCGAACTGGGCCTGGGACCCTCAGCGGGGGCAGTACTACTGGCACCGCTTTTTCTCCCACCAACCGGACCTCAATTACGACAACCCCGAGGTGGCGGACACTATGCTGGACGTGGTCCGCTACTGGTTGGACGTTGGCCTCGACGGCTTTCGCCTCGATGCCGTCCCCTACATGTTCGAGCGCGACGGCACCGATTGCGAGAACCTGCCCGATACTCATGCTTACCTGAGGAGGCTGCGCAAAGAAGTTGACTCGCTTTACCCGGGAAAGGTGCTACTAGCCGAGGCGAACCAGTGGCCTGAGGACGTCGTCGAGTACTTCGGCGGCGGTGAAGAGTGCCACATGTGCTTCCATTTCCCTCTGATGCCCCGAATGTTCATGGCCGTCCGGCGCGAACAGCGTTTTCCCATCACGGAGATATTGGCCCGGACGCCGGCCATACCCGAGAGTTGCAGTTGGGGCATATTCTTGCGCAACCACGACGAGCTCACGTTGGAAATGGTGACTGACGAAGAGCGGGACTACATGTGGTCCGAGTACGCCAAAGACCCGCGTATGAAGCGTAACATCGGGATCGGCCGGCGCCTGGCCACTTTGGTCGACAATGACCGGCGGGTGGCCGAGCTCCTCCACTCCTTGTTGTTCAGCCTGCCCGGGTCCCCCGTGCTCTATTACGGCGACGAGATCGGCATGGGGGACAATATCTACCTCGGGGACCGCGACGGCGTGCGCACCCCCATGCAGTGGGCGCCCGACCGGAACGGGGGTTTTTCCCGGGCCGACTTTGCCCAGCTCTACCTGCCGCCCCTCATGGACCCCGTCTACGGTTACCAGGCGGTCAACGTCGAGGCCCAGATGCGCAACCCGAGCTCGCTTTTGCACTGGATGCGCAGCATGCTAGAGGTGCGCCGGGCGCACCCGGTGTTCGGTACGGGGAGCATGGAGGTCGTCTCCACCGACAACCCTTCGGTCCTCGCCTACGTAAGGGCTTCGGCCGCCACGGTGACCGTCCCCGGTGCCGGCCCCGACGTTGCGGGAGGCCCGAGAGCGCCCGAGCAGGCGCTGGTGCACGGCGACTGGGTCCTGTGCGTCAGCAACCTGTCCAGGTTCGCCCAGCCCGCCCAGTTGCCGCTTCAGCGCTGGGAGGGCATGACCCCGGTGGAGCTTCTTGGCCGTGTCCCCTTCCCCCCCATAGGCGAGCTGCCTTATTTCATAACGCTGCCGCCTTACGGGTTCTACTGGTTCGGGTTGGTCGAGCGGCACCCGAGCTCGACTGGAGGTTGAAATGGAGCCGAGGCTGACCGAACGGGTGGAGCTGCCGGCCGAACTGGTTGACGCCATCGGGCCCTACCTGGCCCGGCAGCGGTGGTACGCCGGTGAGGGCCCGCCCCTGACGACCCGCCTCGTGGCGACGGGCCGCCTGGCCGAGCTCAGCGCCGGCGCGGGCCAGCTGCTATGGGCCGTCGTCGAGGCCGAAGGCGCTGATTACCAGCTCGTCATGGCCGAGAGGCCGGTCGTCGGCGACCGCTTGCGGGGCCACGAGGAAGCCTTCATAGCCGGGTTCGGGGACCGCGTTTACTACGACGCCACTGTGGACTCGGAGATGGCCCTGGAGCTGCTGAGGGTGGCCAGCGACGGTAATGAGCATGCCGAGCGCGCCCGCCCGTTGGGCGTCGAGCAGTCCAATACCTCCCTCGTGTACGACGACCGCTTGATCCTCAAATTGTTCCGACGTCTGTCGGTAGGCCCCAACCCCGACGCTGACGTGACCGCGGCCCTGGCTGCCACCGGCTTCTCCCACGTGGCGCGGCCGCTCCTGCGGTGGCAACGCGACGGCCGCGACCTGGCCTTCGGCCAGCAGTACTTGGCCGGCGGCACCGACGGCTGGGCTTTGGCGCTCACCTCGCTGCGGGACTACTACGGGGCGGCCAGTTCCCGCGCCCCGGTCCACCCGGCTCTTTCGGGCGGCGACTTCGCGGCCGAGGTATGCCGCCTGGGGCAGATGACCGGGGAGATGCACCTGGCCATGGCCGAGGCCTTCGGGGTTTCAGAGCAAGGCTTGGGCGACCAGTGGAGGGCGCTGGTCAGTTCGATCGAGGCCAGGACACGCCACCTCGTCCCCGAACTGGCCGACGCCGCCGAGCCCTTGCTCGAGCGCCTGCGTTCGGTCCGTGACCTCGGAACGGCGGTGAGGGCTCACGGCGATTACCACCTTGGGCAGGTGATGCGCACCGACCTGGGCTGGTACGTCTTGGACTTTGAGGGAGAGCCGAGCCGCTCGCTGGAGGAGCGCCAACGGCACACCTCCGTGCTGAAGGACGTGGCCGGGATGCTGCGCTCGCTCTATTACGCCTCCCAGTTCGCCGTGGGAGAACGGGCCGAGACCGAGCCTGAGCTGCTGCAACCCTTCGCCCAGGCCTGGGAAGACCGCAACCGGTCGGCGTTCGTGCGCGGGTACAAAGATTGCAAGGGCACCGAGGACCTGCTCCCACCGGCGCCCGAGGACCGGGGGGCGGTCCGCGTGGCGTACGAGGTGGACAAGGCCCTGTACGAGCTGGCCTATGAACAGGCGTTCCGACCGGACTGGGCGCGTATACCGCGTGCCGCCCTCCAACGCTTGCTGTCCGCGCCGGCGGCCGAGCTCATCGCCGGGCCGGTGGAGCCGCACGAGCCGGTGGGAGCCGGCGATGAGGACCGCGAGGTCTAGGAGGGTATTGAAGCGCTATGACTACGACCGCCACCCGGGCCCAAGGGCCTAAAGAACCTGAGCCCGCGCTCACGGCACCCGACCGACCTGACGAGCCGGCGGAGGAAGGCTCGCCTGTGGCCCCCGAGACCAAGGCGCTGCTACAAGGCCGGCACCACGACCCCCATTCCCTGCTCGGTCGTCACAACGGCCTGGTCCGCGCCCTGCGACCGGGGGCCAGCGAGATGTACCTCCTGGTCACCGGCCCGTCCCCGGGCCGCGACATCCTGGACCGGGTACCGATGCACCAGGTGCACCCGGGTGGCCTGTGGGAAGCGCCGCTCGACCCCTCCGCCGCCGGGTACCGCCTGGAGGCCGTCTACGGCGGCCCGGGGTCGCCCGGTTCCGCCTTCGATGACCCGTACCGTCATTGGCCCACCCTTGGTGACCTCGATCTGCACCTGTTCAACGAGGGGCGTCACCGGCGGCTGTGGGAGGTCCTCGGGGCACATCCCCGGGCCCACGAAGGAGTGACTGGGACCGCATTTGCCGTTTGGGCCCCCAACGCGAAGGCGGTCAGGGTCGTCGGCGACTGGAACTTCTGGGACGGGCGCGTACACCCCATGCGCTCTTTGGGCAAATCGGGCGTCTGGGAGATTTTCCTTCCGGGGGTCGAGCCCGGTGCCAAGTACAAGTACGAGATCATCACCGCCGACGAACGGCTGACGCTGAAAGCCGACCCGTTCGCCTTTGCCACCGAGGTCCCGCCGGGCACGGCATCGGTGGTGGCCGAGCCTCCCCACCATACCTGGGAGGACGGGGCGTGGACGGCCAAGAAGCCCGAGGAGGGCTCCCTCGACCGCCCTATGGCGGCGTACGAGGTCCACATCGGTTCCTGGCGCTGGACTGACGACGGCGCCGGAGGTAGCCGTCCGCTCAGCTACCTCGAGCTAGCCGAACAGCTGCCCGCGTACGTGGCGGAAATGGGCTTCACCCACGTGGAGTTCCTGCCCGTGGCCGAGCACCCTTTCGGAGGCTCCTGGGGCTACCAGGTGAGCGCGTACTACGCCCCGTCGGCCCGGTACGGGGCACCGGACGAGTTCCGTGCCCTGGTCGATGCATTGCACCGCCGGGGCATCGGGGTGATCGTCGACTGGGTGCCCGCCCACTTCCCGCGGGACGAGTTCGCGTTGGCCAACTTCGACGGGACGCATCTTTACGAGCACGCCGGCCCCATGGGTTCTCACCCCGACTGGGGGACACTGGTGTTCAACCTGGGACGCCACGAAGTGAGGAACTTCTTGATCGCGAACGCCCTTTTCTGGGTAGACCAGTACCACATCGACTCGCTACGGGTTGACGCCGTGGCCTCGATGCTCTACCTCGATTACTCGCGCAAGGCGGGCGAGTGGGTGCCCAACGAGTTCGGGGGCAACGAGAACCTCGAAGCTGTTTCGTTCTTGAAGGAGCTGAACGAAACTATTTACTCGCTCTACCCGGGCGCCACCACCATCGCCGAAGAATCGACTTCCTGGCCCGGGGTTTCCCGCCCCACCTACCTGGGAGGGCTCGGTTTTGGTTACAAGTGGAACATGGGCTGGATGCACGACACGCTCCAGTACTTCGAAGTCGACCCGCTTTTCCGCCGGTACCACCAAAACGACCTGACTTTCGGTTTACTCTACGCGTGGCACGAGAACTTCGTGCTCCCGCTCTCCCACGATGAGGTCGTTCACGGTAAGCGGTCGATGCTCAACAAGATGCCCGGGGACCGCTGGTCCCAGCTCGCCAACCTGCGGGCCCTGTACGCCTGGATGTGGGCGCATCCGGGGAAGAAGCTCCTTTTCATGGGAGGCGAACTGGCTCAAGAACGTGAATGGTCAAATGAGCGGCCCTTGGACTGGTGGGTGCTCGAAGAATGGGCCGACCACGCCCGGATGTGCAGCCTGGTGGCCGAGCTGAACAAGCTCTACCGCTCCCAGCCCGCGCTCTGGGAGAGGGACTTCAGCCCCGAGGGCTTCCGTTGGATCGACGCCAGCGATGCCGACCACAACGTCTTGTCCTTTTACCGCTCGCGACGCTCCTCTCCCGCCCCGGGAGGGCGCTCCGAGGCCGGGGAAGACGCCTCGGTCGGCAATGTGGTGGCCTGCGTGGCCAACTTGTCGCCCGTCCCCCAGATCAGGTACCGCGTCGGTTTGCCCAGGCCGGGACGGTGGACGGAGCTCCTGAACACCGACGCCCACGATTGGGGCGGGAGCGGGCTCGGCAATATGGGCGAGGTCTGGGCCTCGGGCACGGCGTGGCACGGCCAGCTTTATTCGGCCGAGATGGTCCTGCCCCCGCTCGCCGTGGTGTGGCTGGCCCCCACCGGTTGAAGCCCAGCCCGTATCCGCCACGGGTAGGGGCGACAGGTAGTCCTCCCCAAATATCCCGACGCCAATGCGGCCACCGCCGGGCCGTTTGCCTCTAGCCTTCCGGGTGTGGGTAGCGCGGTTAGGCGCCGGCGGCCTGGCCGTCACGAAGGGTTCAGCGCGGGCGGGACCGCGATCTTGGTCGCGGGCGTCGCCGTGGTGGGCGCACTTCTGGCCGTGGCGATCGTCGGCGGCTTCTCCGCCACTTCGCATGCGGGCACCCACACCGGCAGTCCCGTCACCGGGCCGACCAAGTCCGTAGCCAGCACCACCAGCACGACGACGCACGCTATGGCCATGGCCCACCTGCTGTCCGAGGTGGTCGTTTCGCCGACGGACGGCGCTACACGCCAGAAGCTCAGCACAGTGGTCACTCTTCGCGCCCTCACCGGCCGGCTCCAGGACGTGCACGTCTTGGCCAGCGGGGACCAGACCGTGCTGCGGGGGACCTTGAACGCCGCGGGCAACGAGTGGCGATCGGCGGGCAAGCTCTGGCCCCAGACCGTGTACACGGTGAGCTACGTGGTTACCGCCGCCGGCGGCCTGAGCGCGCAGGGCTCAGGTACCTTCGCCACGGCACCTGCGCCTCAAAGCGTCACGGCCAGCGTCTTCCCCAGCCCCGGTATCGCCGTGGGCGTGGGCCAGCCCATCGTTTTCACCTTCTCCCAGCCGGTGGGCACCTATGCGGCTCAGCAGGCCGTGCTCTCGCGCCTGCACATCGCCATGAGCACGCCGGTGCCGGGCGGCTGGCACTGGTTCAGCGCGGTGGAACTGCACTTCCGTCCCAGCTCCTACTGGCCTGTCGGTGAACAGGTGGAAGTCACCGGCGACTTGAACGGCTGGGACATCGGGGGGGGCGAATGGGGGCAGGGCACTGTTTCCACCGCCTTCGTCATCGGTGACAGCCATATCTCAACGGTGGACCTGGCCACCCACCAGATGATGGTCACGGACAATGGCCAGGTCCTTTACGTCTGGCCCATCAGTGCGGGCGCCTCTGAATGGCCGACCATGGACGGGACTCATATCGTCCTGGACCGGGAATCGGTCGTCCACATGATCTCCTCGACGGTCGGCATCCCGGTCGACTCCCCCGCCGGCTACAACGAGTTCGTCTATTGGGACGTGCACATCTCCGACAGCGGGGAGTACGTGCACGCGGCTCCGTGGGACATTTCGGTCCAGGGCGTGGAAAACGTCTCGCACGGTTGTGTCAACCTGAGCCCAGCCCGAGCCGAGACCTTCTTCCACTTCAGCCGGGCCGGAGACGTCATCCAGATCCTGGACGGCCCCCGCCCGCCCGTCCAGGGGGACCACGGCGTCATGGACTGGTCGTTCGGCACCTCTGAGGTGAGCTGGACGCCGGCCACGGTCACCCAGCTGACGACCACTGTCACCACGCTGCCCACGACTACTTTGCCGCCGCCGGCAGGGGCACCGATCAGCCCGCCCGTCCCGGCCACCGGGCCGAGCACCGCCCCGGTCAGCACCGCCCCGGTCAGCACCGCGCCGGTCAGCACCGCCGCGGTCAGCACCGCCCCGGTGCCCCCGACGTCTTATCCCAGTAGCACCATCCCGCCCTCGACCACGACGACGGAGCCAGCCACGACCACGACGGCCAAGACCGCCCCGGCTACGACGGCCAAGCCGGCGCCAACGACCGCGCTCCCAGTCCCCCCGACCTCGGCCAAGGCGGCCGTGGTCGCCACGACCACCATCGGACCGGCGCCCACCACGACGGCCAAGCCGGCCCCGACGACGGCCAAGCCGGCCCCGACGACGACCAAGCCGGCCCCGACGACGACCAAGCCGGCCCCGACGACGACCAAGCCGGCCCCGACGACGACCAAGCCGGCACTGGCGACGACCACGGCTACAACGTCAACCACGGTCCCGACGACCACCACCACCAGGCCCCCGACGACCACCACGAAACCGACCACGACCACCACCAGGCCGACGACCACGACCACCACCAGGCCGACCACGACCACCACCAGGCCGACGACCACCACGACGGCACCGACCACGACGGCGGTGCTGTCCACAACCACCACAACGCCGCTCCTCACAACGACTACGGCGACGAGCACGACCACGACGGGCAGCACCACGACGACGGCTTGAGCCGGCGCCGCACTACCGTGGCAAGGCGTGCCGGCCTATTTTGACCACGCCGCCACGTCGCCGCTTCTCGCCGAAGCGAGGGAGGCCATGGCACCCTGGTCGGCGGGCCGGTTCGGGAACCCTTCAGGTGCTCACTCTGTAGCCAGAGCCGCCCGTAAAGCCATCGACGAGGCGCGTGAAACGGTGGCGGAGTGCTTGGGAGCATCCCCCGGTGACGTGGTCTTCACCGGAGGCGGCACCGAGAGCGACAACCTGGCCGTCTTGGGCCGGGCCCGGGCCGTTCCCGGTCCCCTGGTGGTGAGCGCGATCGAGCACCATGCCGTCCTCCATGCCGCCCTCGCCGCCGAGAGGCTCGCGGGTGTGCCCGTGCGTACCGTGGCCTGTGGCGCCGACGGCATCGTGGACTTGCACGCCTTGTACTCCGCTCTGGACGACAGCGTGAGCTTGGTCTCCGTCCAGCTCGTCAACAACGAAGTTGGGACGCTTCAGCCCCTTGACGAAGTCGCTCGTATCGTACGGCGGCGCGCTCCGCACGCCGTGTTGCATACCGACGCCGTCCAGGCTGTTCCCTGGTACGACGTCGCCCGATTGGCGAGAGCGGCAGACTTGGTGAGCATCAGCGCCCATAAGTTCGGCGGGCCCCAGGGCGTAGGCGCTCTCGCCCTACGCCGGCCCGTTGAGCTGGAGCCGCTCCTGTACGGTGGTCCCCAGGAACGAGAGCGAAGGGCCGGTACCCACAACGTGGCCGGGATCGTCGGCATGGCGGCGGCTCTCGAAGCCACGTCGCGCCGGCGGGACGCCGTTTACCGCTACGTCCGGGACTTGCGGGACAAACTGCTGACCGGTTTGCTGACCGGCACCCCCTCGACCCATGAGACCGCTCCCGGCCAGGACAAAGCGCCCGGCCACTGCCATGTGCTGATCGACGGCGTCGAGAGCGAAGCCTTGCTCGTCCTACTGGACGGTTCCGGTGTCTGCGCCTCGGCCGGCTCGGCGTGTGCCAGCGGGGCAATGGAGCCGAGCCACGTCCTCACCGCCATGGGCTACAGCCCTGACCAGGCGCTCGGGGCGCTGCGCCTCACGCTCGGTCATAGCACTACCGAAGCCGACGTCGAGTTGGCGCTACGAGCCGTCCCCGCTGCCGTCTCGCAGCTGCGGGGCCCCCCCGCTCAGGTGCCGGGCTTGGCTACGTCGGGAGCCTCTGCGCACACGTTCGGGGCCCCTGCGCAACCGTGGGGAGCACGGGCGTAATGCGCGTGCTGGTGGCCATGTCGGGCGGTGTGGACTCCTCCGTGGCGGCCGCCTTGATGCTCGAGCATGGCCATGAGGTGGTTGGGGCCACGATGAAGCTGTGGGGTGGGCCGTCCGACTCCGGTTGCTGCTCGGTGGCGGACGTGGAGGACGCCAGGAGGGTCTGCCAACAGCTCGGTGTCGATCACCACGTTTTCAACTTCACGAGCGAGTTCGAGCGCCAGGTCGTGGAACCTTATGTCGCCGCCCACGGCGAGGCCCGGACCCCGAACCCCTGCATTGCCTGCAACGCCCACCTGAAGTTCGACCGCTTCTTGCAGCGGGCTGCTCAGCTCGGTTTTGACGCCATCGCCACCGGCCACCACGCCCGGGTGGCGCGTACGGCCGGGCCGTGGGAGCTGCGCCGGGGCCGCGACCAAGCCAAGGACCAGTCCTACGTGCTCTACATGCTGGGCCAGGCCGAACTGGCACGGTTGTGCCTGCCCATCGGGGAACTGACCAAAAGCGAGGTGCGGGCCTTGGCCACGGCGCACGGTTTGCGGACGGCGGCCAAACCCGATAGCCAGGACGTTTGTTTCATCTCCCGAGTGGGCGGAAGGGAGAGCTTCCTCTCTAGACGCATCCCTGTAGGCCAGGGCCGCCTGGTGGGCAGGGACGGAGAGGAGCTCGGGACGGTCGACGCCCTCGAACTGGTGACCGTCGGCCAGCGCCGTGGCCTAGGGCTCATCACGCGGTCGCGACCCGAGCGCCGCTACGTCCTGGACGTTGACTTGCCTAGCCGCACCGCCACCGTAGGCACCCTGGACGAACTCCTCATCGACCGGGCGGAGGTGGAGCAGTTCTGCTGGTGTGCCGGCCCGGTAGCCAGTGGCACCGCCGTCCAGGCCCAGTTCAGTGCGCATGGGGCCCCGGTGCCGGCGCGCTGGGTCGGCGACGACCGTTCCGGAGCCGTGGTGCTGGAGCACCCGGTGCGCCGTGTTGCCCCTGGCCAGGCCGTCGTGCTCTACAGCCAGGGCACCGACGGGGACGTGGTGCTAGGCGGCGGGACGGCGCGCTAGAGGCGAGCGGCGGGACCGTCACTGCGGCTCGGTAGCCTTTAGGACCATGGCCGAAGGAGCTGCCAAACGAGCCGAGGAGCTGCGCCGGCTCATTGCCTACCACAACCGCCGGTATTTCGAGCTGGACGACCCCGAGGTCAGCGACGCCGAGTACGACGAGCTCGTCAGGGAGCTGGCGGCGACAGAGAGGGACCACCCGGAGCTGGTGACTGCCGAGTCGCCCACGCAACAGGTGGGCGGGGCGCCCGTCGGGTCGTTCGCGGAGGTGCGCCACCGGACGCCGATGATGTCCCTGGACAAGACGACGAGCTACGAGGAGCTACTGGCCTGGGGCAAACGGATGGAGCGCTACATCTCCGGCGACGTGGTGTTCACCTGCGAGCTCAAAGTGGACGGTTTGGCCATGTCGCTGCTTTATGAAAGCGGGCGGCTCAGCCGGGCGGCGACTAGGGGCGACGGCGAGGTAGGCGAAGACGTGACCGCCAACGTGGCCACCATCGCCGCGGTACCGGACCAGCTCGGGCCTGGTTCCCCCGACGTAGTGGAAGTGCGGGGCGAAATTTACATGACGGTCGGGGCTTTCGAGGAGCTCAATGGGCGTCAGGTGCGCTCCGGGGGGCGGACGTTCATCAACCCGCGCAATGCCGCCGCCGGCTCCCTGCGCCAGAAAGACCCCGCGGTAACGGCGGAGAGGGAGCTGTCGTTCTCGGCCTATCAATTGGGGGACGTGGTCGGGGGGCCCTCCTTCAGGTACCACCACGAAACGCTCGAATGGCTGAGGCAGTTGGGGTTCCCCGTAAGTGCCTACGTACAAACCGTCAGGACCCTGGAGGAGGTCGACCACTACTGCACCGAGTGGCTCGACCGGCGGCACAGCCTCGATTTCGAGATCGATGGTGTCGTGGTCAAGGTGGACGACCTTGCCCAGCGGCGAGAGCTCGGGGCGACATCGAAGGCGCCGCGCTGGGCCATTGCCTACAAGTTCCCGCCCGAGGAGCGCACGACGCTCCTCAAAGACATCATGGTTTCCATAGGTCGCACCGGCAAGGCCACTCCCTTCGCCGTCCTCCAACCCGTCGTGGTGGGGGGTGCCCGGGTCAGCCTCGCCACCCTGCACAACGAGGACCAGGTCCGGGCCAAGGACGTGCGGCCGGGCGACACTGTCGTCGTGCGCCGGGCGGGCGACGTCATCCCCGAAGTACGTGGCCCTGTGCTGCCTCTGCGGCCAGAGGGCCTGGCACCGTGGTCGTTCCCGTCGAGCTGCCCGGTATGTGGCTCTCCGCTGCAACGTCTGGCCGGGGAGGCGGACACCTATTGCATCAATGTCGACTGCCCCGGGCAGCAGGTGCAACGCATAAGCCATTTCGCCTCCCGGGGAGCGATGGACATCGAGGGGCTGGGGGAGCGCACGGTGACGCTCTTTTGCAAAGAGGGGCTGCTGGTTGACGCGGCCGACATCTATTCGCTCGATCTCGAGCGGGTCGAGTCCTTCGAGGGCTTCGGTGCCCTTTCGGTCGCCAATCTTTCGGGGGCCATAGAGGCGTCCAAATCGCGTCCTTTGGCCAACCTCCTCGTCGGGTTGTCCATCCGCCACCTCGGGACCAACGGGAGCCAGGTACTGGCTCGTGCGATGGGGCACATGGACCGCGTCATTGACGCGCCGGAGGAGGAGATCGCCGGCGTAGAGGGGATAGGCCAGGTGATCGCCGCCAGCATCAAGCGTTTCTTCTCCCTGCCTCGAAATCGCGAGGTCGTGGAGCGTCTGCGCGCCGCCGGGGTCAACTTCGAAGGACCGAGCGCTCCCGCTGCCCCTCAAACCCTGGCGGGCAAATCAATAGTGGTCACGGGGGCTCTGCAACGATGGTCCCGCGAGGATGCCGAGGCCGCTATCAAGGCTCGGGGCGGCAAGGCCCCCGGTAGCGTCTCCCAGAAGACCACGGCGCTGGTGCAGGGGACCGAGCCCGGTGCCGCCAAGCTCGCCAAGGCCACCGAGCTCGGGGTGCCGGTGCTGGACGAGGACGCTTTCGACCGGTTGCTGGAGACCGGCGAGCTCCCTTGACGAGGGCAGGTAAAACCTAACGGAGAGGGAGGGTCCACCTGCGCCCCGTGCCCCGTCATTAGCCTCATTAGGTGACCGTGTTGCGCAGCTCGGAGCTTATAGGCCGGGTTGTGGGCGGCCGCTACCGTCTCTTGCGGCCAGTAGGCAGCGGCGCCTCCGCGCACGTGTACGTGGCCGAGGATGTCCGTCTAAAACGCCGGGTGGCGCTCAAGCTCCTTCATCCGGCGTTGGCTACCGACGCCGCCTTCCTGCGCCGGTTCCAGGTTGAAGCACAGACGGTGGCAGCGCTCCGTCACCAGGGAATTGTGCGTGTTTACGATTGGGGCGAAGACGGCGGCAACGCCTATCTGACCATGGAACTGCTAGAGGGAGGCAGCCTGCGTTCCCTGCTCGACCGCGGTCACCGCCTTAGTGTCTCGCAAGTGGCCGCGCTCGGCCTTGACGTTGCCTCAGCCCTGGCCTATGCCCATGCCCGAGGCTTGGTCCACCGCGACGTCAAGCCGGCGAACCTGCTCTTCGACGAAGAGGGCAAGGTCAGCGTGGCCGACTTCGGTATTGCCCGGGCGCTGGCCGAGGCCAGTTGGACCGAACCCCTCGGGGCCATGCTCGGTACGGCCCGGTACGCCGCCCCCGAACAGCTGAAGGGCGCCCCTCTCGACGGGCGCGCCGACGTCTACTCGTTGGCCCTGGTGGCGGTGGAGGCCGTCACCGGCGACGTTCCTTTCGCTCGAGACACCACCTTGGGCGCCCTCATGGCCCGGGCCGACCACCCCCTTTCCGTGCCGGGCGAACTTGGCCCGCTTGTGCCCGTCATCGAAAAGGCGGGGGCGGCGGCGCCCGGGGACCGGCTAAGCGCGGAGGCGTTCGCTCAGGGCATCGCCGTGGTGGCGCGGCAGCTGCGAGCGCCCCTGCCCCTGCCCCTGGCGGGTACCAGCGTCTTTTCGGACGAGGTATTTTGCCGCGAGACGACCGAGCTCGCCGGAGGGCGTCGCCGGCCCGCCGAGCCCGGGATCACCATCCTGGTAGAAGACCTGGCCATCATGGCACCCGAGGCGGTCGGCGGCCCGCTCGGCGGCGGCGAGCCTGGGGCCATTGCCCCCGGCATGACCGTGACGGGCCCGGGTGCCCCCGCGGCCGGGAGAGACGCGGGCAGGACCTCTCCGGCACCGTTGAAGCCACGCCGCCGCCGCTGGCTGGCGCGGTCGCTGGTCGCCGTGCTCGTCATGGTCCTGCTCGGGGCCGCCGGCACGGCCGCGGTGGTGCTGTCCCGGCCGGCGCCGACCTACGCCGTGCCCCGGGTGGACCGGGACGCCGTCGGCGCCGCTCGTGCCGCGCTGGCTGGGGACCATCTGCGCCTGGCCGTGGTGGCGACGCAGTGGAGCCCAGTCCTCAAGTCCTCGGTGATCTCCCAGTACCCGCCGCCCGGCACCCTGCTCCACGCCAAGTCGACTGTCGAGGTGACCGTTTCTCTTGGCCCCGAGCCTGTTGCCGTGCCCGGCCTCTCCACGCTCGACCTGGCCCAGGCCACGTCCGAGCTTCGATCGGACCGGCTGCGACCAGGGAAGGTCGTGCGGCGCACGAGCATGACGGTGCCCGACGGGATCGTGATCTCCTGGTCGCCCCGGGGCCGCCGGGTACTCCCCGGCACCGCGGTCAGGTTGGTGGTGTCCAGCGGCAAGCCCAAGGCCGAGGTCCCTGTCGCCACGCGGGGGACCAGCTACCTGGCCTTGGAAGCGGCGCTAAAGGTCGCCGGCTTCCAGGTGGTGGAGCTGACCACCTACAGCAACGACGTGGTCTCCGGTGGGGTACTTTCGGTGAGCCCGCCGCCTGGGAGCAGGCAGGTCGTCGGCAGCACCGTGACCGTCACCGTTTCGCTCGGGCCCCACATGGTGACCATGCCGGGGAGCATCGTCGGGTTGTCTGTGGACCAGGCCGTCAAAGTACTGTCGCGGCTCGGCTTGTTCGTCTACGAGGTGCAAGGGAGCCCGCTGTCTCGGGTTACGGGCTCCCAACCGGCGGTGGGCACGCCCGTGCTTTACGGGAAATCGGTGGTGCTCGTCACTCGTTGAGCCTGCGTGACCAGCGCCCGGCGGCGAGGAAAGTCGTCGGCGCGGCTCTCTCGCCTCTGGTGCGCGCCTCGGCCGGGCTATCGACCTACTGGTGGCGCGCCCGGTCGAGCTGACGGCGCTCCCGCTTGGTCGGACGCCCCGTACCCCTATCGCGGGCGAAGTTGGCCGACGCGGCCTCCTCCCTGGTTGGCGGAGGGGGACTGTGGTCCAAGTAGCAAGCGGCGGCGATGGCTGCTCCCGCCCGCTTTTCGATCAGGGCGGTCACCTCCAGGACGCGTAGGCGCTCGCCGGTCCGAGCTTCGACCTGGTCGCCCGGTTTGACCAGCGTGGCCGGCTTGGCCCCCATACTGTTGAGCTTCACGTGGCCGGCGCGGCAGGCATCCGTGGCCGCGGTACGCGTCTTGTAGAGCCGGGCCCCCCACAGCCACTTGTCCAGGCGCACCCCGGCAACCCCCACCGGTTGTCCCTGGTCAGCCGAGCCCGTCACGCCCGCTCATTCCGTTATCTCCTTGAGACGCGTCGCCAGGGCCAGGGCCTGCGTCCCGGGAAGGCCGAGCTCCGCCTGGGCGCCAGCGCCCCCGCCCGCGCCGCCAGGGCCGCCGGCACCGGGGGCCGCACCGCTCGCCTCCTCGGCGGCGGCGGGCTGGGCCGGCCCGAGGGGGCTGGGCCCAGCGCTCGGCCAGATGCCGCTGCGCGGGTCCAAAAGCTTGCTGAGATCCCCGTCGACCCTGACCCGCCCGCCTAAGAACGCTTGCATAACCGCTTGTACATCGCCGGCCACGAACAGGGACCGAGCCGTGCCATAGCCCATGGAAACGGTTACGTCCGGGCTTGGGAGGTGCCCCGTACTTATGGCCACCCGGCCGGACGAAGTATCGACGTGAGCGTCGATAGGGCGATCGGAGAACGGCACGTCGGTGACAACGAGGTTGACGCGCACCGGCGCGAAGGCGGTGGCCCCGAGGGCACCAGACGCCTCGACCTCGGCATAGATCCGGTGCGCCTCGTCGACCCACTCATCGCTCAAGAAAGGGTACTTCGGCATATCAACCTCAACCTCGCAGGCCCACCGCCCGCTCGTCATGGGCGTGCCCTCCGAAGATACCGCTTCCTCACCCGGTCCCCGACTGTAGTTACGATGGCCGGGTGGCCCAGCCCCTTTCCAAAGATGACGTGGCCCATGTCGCCCGGCTGGCGCGCCTGTCCTTGTCGGACGAGGAGCTTGAGCGCTATACGACCCAGCTGGCCAGCGTCCTGGAGCACGCCGCGGATATCGCCTCTCTCGACATAGAGGGGGTCCCGCCGACTGCGCACCCCTTCCCGCTGGCGAACGTCTTCCGCCAGGACGTCCCCCGCCCGTGCCTCGACAGGGACGAGGTCCTGGCACAGGCACCCGACGTCGAGGACGACCGGTTCCGTATCCCCCGGATCCTCGGGGAGGCCCCATGACCGATGCCATTGACCGCCCGGGCCCGGCCGCCGACGCGGCGGCGCCGGGTGCTAAGCCCGTGGGCCGTTCCGTAGCGGGTATGGCCGCCGCCGTCCGCCAGGGCGAGTTGTCGGCTGTCGCCCTCGTCGAGGAACACTTGGCCCGCATAGACCAGCGAGAGGCCGACGTCCACGCCTTCAACCTCGTGATGGCCGACCACGCTCGGGCTCGAGCGGCCGAGATCGACCGGATGGTCGCCAGGGGCGAGGATCCCGGTGCTTTGGCGGGCGTACCGGTCGCCTTGAAGGACCTCATATGTACCCGGGGGACACCGACTACCTGTTCGTCACGGATCCTGGAGGGCTGGGTGCCCCCGTATGACGCCACCGTGGTCAGCCGGCTGACCGCCGCCGGGGCGGTCTTCGTGGGCAAAACCAACATGGACGAGTTCGCCATGGGCTCGTCGACGGAGAACTCCGCTTTTGGGCCGACCCGCAACCCCCGCGACCTGAGCCGCGTTCCCGGCGGTTCGTCCGGAGGTAGCGCCGCGGCCGTGGCGGCGGGCTTTGCCGCGCTGGCCCTGGGCAGCGACACGGGAGGCTCCATCCGCCAGCCGGCCGCTCTTTGCGGCGTAGTGGGGGCCAAGCCCACTTACGGGATGGTCTCCCGGTACGGCCTGATCGCTTTCGCCAGCTCTCTAGACCAGATCGGGCCGTTCGCCACCACGGTGGCCGATGCCGCCCTGGCCCTGGACACGATCTCGGGCCATGACGAAGCGGATTCCACCAGTCTGCCCACGGACAGCGCCCGGGCACGGGAAAACCTGGGCCGCGGCGTCGAGGGCCTGCGCGTGGGGGTGATAGCCGAGCTGGCCGGGGCGGACGGCATAGCGCCCGACGTCGCCGCCCGTATAAGGGAAGCAGCCGAGGCCCTGGCCGAAGCGGGGGCCAAGGTGGAGGAGACCAGTGTGCCCGCCGTGCGCTACGGTCTTTCCGCCTACTACATGATCGCTCCGGCGGAGGCCTCTTCCAACCTCGCCCGTTACGACGGCGTCCGGTACGGCCTGCGCAAGCCCGGGGCCGATATCACGGAGATGTACATGGCGACCCGCTCCGCCGGTTTTGGGGCAGAAGTCAAGCGGCGCATAATGCTCGGGACCTACGTCCTCTCGGCCGGTTATTACGACGCCTATTACGGCAAGTCGCAGAGGGTGCGTACCTTGATAATCCGGGACTTTGAGGAGGCTTACCGTTCCTTCGACGTCTTGCTGGCACCGACGGCGCCCACAACGGCGTTCGCATTAGGCGCGAAAACGTCCGACCCGCTGACCATGTACCTGAGCGATGTCTGCACGATCCCGTCCAACCTGGCCGGGCACCCGGCCATCAGCGTGCCCTTTGGCACCGGCGACGACGGCTTGCCGGTCGGGGCGCAGGTCTTGGCGCCCGCCGCCGGAGAACCCGTTATGTTCCAGGTGGCCGAAGTCCTCGAAGCGGCGGCTGCCCCGCCAGGAGGTGGAAGGTGAGCCAGTCGAGCCAAACGGCTCCGGCCAGTGGTTGGGAAACGGTGGTGGGCCTAGAGGTGCACTGCGAGCTTCGGACGCAGACCAAGCTGTTCTGCGGGTGCCGCAACGCCTTCGGGGACGAGCCCAACACCAATGTGTGCCCCGTGTGCCTCGGCTTGCCCGGTTCTTTACCGGTGCTCAACGAGCAGGCGGTCGAGTACGCCCTCCGCATCGGGTCTGCTTTGCACTGCCACGCCCAGCCCTCGCTTTTCCATCGGAAAAACTACTTCTATCCCGATATGCCCAAGGACTACCAGATAAGCCAGTACGACGTGCCTATAAATATCGACGGCTGGTTGGAGCTGCCCTCCGGTAACAGGATCGGGATAATCCGTGCCCATATGGAAGAGGACACGGGTAAGACCACTCACATCGGCGGAGGCGGCCGCATCCACCAGGCCGGTCATTCGCTGGTCGATTACAACCGGGCCGGGGTCCCGTTAGTGGAGATCGTTTCCGCTCCCGACATGCGCGGCGCCGACGAGGCTCGCGACTATGTCGAAGAACTGCGGGCCGTGCTCGTGGCGGCCGGCGTCACAGATGGGAAGATGGAAGAAGGCTCCTTGCGGGTCGACTGCAACGTGTCAGTGCGCCCCCAAGGCTCGAGCGATTTCGGCACGCGCTGCGAGATCAAGAACATGAACTCCCTACGCAGCCTGGCCCGCGCCGTCGCCTACGAGGCCGAGCGCCAGATAGAGGTCATCGCCAACGGGGGGCAGGTCCAACAGGAGACGAGGCACTGGGACGAGGCGGACGCCCGGACCCACTCGATGCGGTCCAAGGAAGAGGCGTTCGACTACCGCTACTTCCCCGAGCCCGACTTGGTGGCGCTCGACCCGGGACCGGAATGGGTTGCCGCGGTAGCCGCCAACCTGCCCATCCTGCCCGCGGAAAGGCGGGCGCGGGTGGCCAGTGCCGCCGGCGTCCCAGCCTCGTCCGAGGCGGTGGCGACCGTGGTCCGCTTGGAGCTGGAGGGGATCATCGGGGCCGCGGTAATGGCCAACGCGGATGCCGGCCTGGCTCTTCGCCGATTGGCCAACGAGGTGGCCGGGGAGCTGGCGGAGGGCGACAAGGGGGACCTCGACACCGACGCCTTCATCGCCCTGGTGCTGATGGAACAGCAGGGCGAGCTCACTTCCGGCCAGGCCCGGACGGTCCTGAAGGTCCTCGTGGCCGAGGGCGGCGACCCCAAGGCCATCGCGGCACGCCTCGGTTTCGAGGTGATGGCGGCCGGCGCCCTGGCCGCGGTGGTGGACCAGGTCATAGCCGCCAATCCCCGGGAGTGGGCTCGCTACGCGGGGGGCGACGACAAATTGGCCGGGTTCTTCATCGGGAAGGTGAAAGCGGCGACGGGCGGCAACGCTGACTTGCAGGCCGCTACCCAGCTGCTCCAACAGCACCGTCAGGCCGGGCTGTAGGGGAGGAGCCGGAGGCGGAGCGTCCCGGTGGTGGACGTTACCGTCACCACCACGTGCCGCTGGATGCCGCCCACCTCTGCCGTGCACGCGAAGCTGCGCCCGGGTGGGGCGACCAACAAGGGGGGAGCCGAGCAGGACACCCCGACGGCCATGTCGAAGGTATGGGCCAGGTCGCGGTCGATCTGGGCCCGGGCTTGGGCGATGACGACCACGGCCGCGGCTGGTTTGACGGTCACGGACCCCCGGGGCCCGGCCACCTCTCCCGAGACGGTCAGGGGCTGGCCGTCCAGTTCGGTGGTACAGGAGAACCTCGACCCGACCACGGCGGGAACGGCGTCGGGGCAGTGCACGTGAGGAGGGGATATGCCGTAGCTGAGCTGCAGTTGGGCTGAGATCTTGGCCTCGAGGCTGGCGGCGGAGAGCAGGTCCCGAGCCTTGACGGAGCACCCGGCTAGGGCGCCCACGGCGACCAGGGCGGCTAGGCAGCCCAGCGCGGCGCGGCCGGGCACGCGCCTGGCCCACATGGAGGACCGCGGGCGCGCCGAAGAGACCATTACTACCTATCGGAGCGCGGTGGTCGACCACTTAGCCCCGGCTCCGGGGAACGGCCTGTGCGGACCGGTTCACTAAGGTAGCCGTATGCCCAGCGAGCTCAAGCCCCGAAGCCACGAAGTCACAGACGGGCGGGAGCGAGCGCCGGCGCGTGCCATGCTCAGGGCCGTCGGCATGACCGATGCCGACTGGTCCAAGCCGCAGATCGGCGTGGCCTCGTCTTGGAACGAGGTCACCCCGTGCAACCTACCTCTCGACCGTCTGGCCAAGCGGGCCAAGCAGGGCGTGCGGGACGCGGACGGTTTCCCGCTGGAGTTCGTCACCATTGCTGTCTCCGACGGCATTTCCATGGGCACGGAGGGCATGAAGGCCTCCCTGGTGAGCCGGGAGATCATCGCCGACTCGGTAGAGGCGATGATGCACGCCGAGCGCTTCGACGGCCTGGTCACCTTGGCCGGTTGCGACAAGTCCCTACCGGGGATGCTCATGGCCGCCGCCCGGTTGGACCTCCCTGCGGTCTTCCTCTACGGGGGCACCATCCTGCCTGGTCGGGGGGCGCATGGTGAGGCGTTGGACATCGTGAGCGTGTTCGAGGCCGTCGGGGCCAATGCCGCCGGCGCCCTGAGCGACGACGAGCTGGCGCTCATAGAGCAGAGGGCCTGTCCCACCGAGGGCAGCTGCGCCGGCATGTTCACCGCCAACACGATGGCGTGCGCGGCGGAAGCTCTGGGGATGGCGCTCCCGGGCAGCTCCACGGCCCCGGCCGTGGACCGCCGGCGCGACGACTACGCCTACGAGTCGGGCCGGGCCGTGGTCCACCTGCTCGAGGCGGGGGCCCGGCCCCGCCAGATCATGACCAAGGAAGCGTTCGAGAACGCCATCGCCGTCGTCATGGCTCTGGGCGGCTCCACCAACGCCGTACTGCACCTGCTGGCCATCGCCCACGAGGCGCGGGTGGACTTGGCGCTGGAAGACTTCGACCGTATCGGCAAAAAGGCCCCGCACCTGGCCGATATGAAACCCCATGGCCGCTTCCACATGGTCGACCTCGACCGTATAGGCGGGCTGCCGGTGGTCATGAAAGAACTGCTGGACGCCGGCTTGCTCCACGGCGGTTGCCTGACCGTGTCGGGGAAGACGGTGGCCGAGAACCTCGCCTCCCTGCGCCCCCCAGCCCCCGATGGCCAGGTCGTGCGCCCGCTCTCCGAGCCCATACATGCCGATGGCGGGTTGGCCATCCTGCGGGGCTCCCTGGCCCCGGCGGGCGCCGTGGTCAAGGTGGCCGGCCTCGATTTTTCCCGTTTCGAGGGCCCGGCCCGGGTCTTCGACGGCGAGCAGCCCGCGCTCGAGGCGATCCTCGCCGGCGCCATCGAGCCGGGCACGGTGGTCGTCATACGTTATGAAGGTCCCAAGGGAGGCCCGGGCATGCGTGAGATGCTGGCCGTCACCGGAGCGATGAAAGGTGCCGGCCGGGGCGGCGACTGCGCCCTGGTGACCGACGGGCGTTTCAGTGGCGGCACGCATGGTTTCTGCATCGGCCACGTGGCCCCTGAGGCTGTGGACGGCGGCCCCATCGCCTTGCTGGAGGACGGGGACCGGATCGCCATCGACGTGACCAGGCGCACCATCGACGTCGCCCTGAGCACCTCCGAGCTGGCCGCCCGCAAGGCGGGATGGAAGGTCCCGGAACCTCGTTACCGCCACGGAGTGCTGGCCAAGTACGCCCGGCTGGTGACCGGGGCCGACCGGGGCGCGGTCACCGAACCCTGAGGCCGGTGCCCGGCGCCAGAGAGCCCTCGGTGACGGGCGCCGACGGGCCCCCGGTCACGGGCACCAAGGCCGTCCTGTGGGACCTGGGCGGCGTCCTATTGGACTGGGACCCGCGCCATCTCTACCGCAAGCTCTTCGGCGCCGACGTAGCCGCTATGGACGACTTTCTGGCTCATGTCTGCTCCCCGGCCTGGCACGCACAGCAGGACCTGGGCAGAGCGACGGCTGAGGCATGCGCCGAACTGGCCGCGGAGCACCCGGGCCAGGCCGAAATGATCAACGCCTGGGCCGAACGCAACGAAGAAATGGTGGCCGGCGCCATCGACGGCAGCGTCGAGGTGCTGGCGGGGCTCCGGGCCGGCGGAGTGACCTGTTACGCGCTGAGCAACATGGAGAAAGAGAGCTGGCAACGCCGCCTCCAGCTTTACGACTTCCTGAGCTGGTTCGACGGCTGGTTCATATCCTCGTTCGAGGGCGTCATGAAGCCGGACCCTCAGTACTTCAGGGGGGCCCTGGCCCGGTTCGGGCTGGTACCGGGGGACTGCCTTTTCATCGATGACCGCGCCCAGAACATCGAGGCGGCCCGGTCGCTGGGCATCCCCGCCGTCTTGTTCCGCTCGCCGGAGCAGCTGCGCGAGGACCTCATGGCCAGAGGTTTGCCGTGCTGAGCTCCGGTTGCGCCCCTCGCCCGGTTCCCCGGGGGACGGGGCCGGTTACCCCGGGGGACGGGGCCGGTCACCTAGGGCGCCGGCGATGCGCCCGAGGATCCCCGCCAGCAAGCGCGGGCTGGTGGCGAAGTTGAGCCGGGCAAACCCGGCCCCCCCGGGCCCGAAGTTGGGACCTGAGCTCAGCATCACCCTGGCCTCGGCCAGCAACCACGCCGCCGGGTCGTCGCCCAGGCCGGCGGGGCGAAAATCGAGCCAGGAGAGGTAGGTGGCCTCGGGCGGGTACCCTTTCACCCCGGAAGCGGCGCCTTGTGCCACCAGCCAGTCGCCCAGGATCCGGCGGTTGTCACGCAACCGGGCCACGCAGCGCTCAAGCCAGGCATCGCCCTCCACCGACCAGGACGCCAGAGTGGCTGTGACCGCGGCAACGCCGGCCCCGCCGAGGAAGTGCGAGGGTAAGCCGGAGAGCTGGCGCTCGGTGCCGGCGTGGCCCACGTGGGCGACAGCACAGCCCATGCCTCCGAGGTTGTAGGACTTGCTGGCCGAATAGAGGGTCACCGTGCGCTGGGCCAGTTCGTCCGAGAGGGAGGCGAAGGGGACATGGACCACGCCATCGGCCAGAGCCAGGTCGGCATGGATCTCGTCCGAGATGACAATGAGGTCGTGCCGCTGCGCTATGTCGCCCAAGGCCTCGAGCTCGTGGCGAGCCAGCACGCGCCCGGTCGGGTTGTGGGGGTTGACGACGAGCAGGATCCTGGCCTCTGCGGCCAGGGCGGAGGCCGCCTCCATGTCGAACGACCACCCGTGGCCGTCGTCGACGACCGGCGCGGCGAGGAGGCGGCGCCCCATCTTTTCGATGGTCTCGGGGAACGGCGGGTAGGCGGGGGCGAAGAGGAGGACACCGTCGCCGGGCGAGGTGGCCAGGTGCACCAAGACCTGGACCATCTGGATCAGGTCGAAGAAGACCCGCAGCCGGCCGGCGCCGGGGGCCCAAGCGTAGCGGGCCGCCATGCGGGCTACCCATTTCTCTTCCAACTGGGCGGCCCCTTTGCCCTGTGTGTAGCCGAGGTCGCCACTGGCGGCGAGCCGGCTCAATGCGTCGCGGACCGGCCGGGGGGCGGGGTAGTCCATGTCGGCGACCCAGCACGGCAGTACGTCAGGCCCCGCCAGCCCCCATTTGATCCCGCTCTTGGCGCGCAACCACTCCTCGTCGAGATCGTCAAGGCCGTCGTCGGGCCAGGGGCCAGGGCTGCAATGGGCGAACGGGGCCACATTGCATGTTAAGGCCCGGCTGATGGTCACCCGGAACTTTGGGTTGCAGCACGGTTGCGGCTGTGGCAGTATGAGCGTCATGGCAGGCGCACCAAAGGGCACGGCTAGTCCCAGTGCTCCTGCCGGTACGGCCTTTTCCGGCCTTGTAGTAATTACCTGACGCACGCGGCTACCAGCGCGTGCGTCCAACGACCTCCCTCACGGGAGGTCGTTTTGTTTTGCACCAGCCCCACGACAGCGAGGCGCCGAGAATGCAACTGACCGGGGCGCAAGCCCTAATAAAGAGCCTGGAGATGGAGCACACGGAGGTCATTTTCGGCCTGCCCGGCGGCGCCATCCTGCCCGCCTACGATCCCCTGCTCGATTCGTCCATACGCCACGTGCTCGTGCGCCACGAGCAGGGTGCCGGCCACATGGCCGAGGGGTATGCCGACGTCACCGGCCGCCCTGGCGTGGCCATGGTGACTAGCGGCCCCGGCGCCACCAACCTGGTCACGCCCCTTTGCGATGCCTACATGGACTCGGTGCCCTTGGTGGCGATCACCGGGCAGGTGGCCCGGCCCATCATCGGGACCGACGCCTTCCAAGAAGGCGACACCGTCGGCATCACCCGTTCTGTGACCAAGCACAACGAGCTCGTCATGCGCGTCGAGGACATCGCCCTTACGGTCCGTCAGGCCTTCCTGCTGGCGACGACCGGCCGCCCGGGCCCGGTCCTGATCGACGTCCCCAAGGACATCCTTCAGGCCCGGACGGAGTGGTACTGGCCCAACGACGACGAAGTGGCCGCCTCTCTCCCGGGCTACCGGCCCAACACCAAGGGCCACCCCCGCATGGTGCGGGAGGCGGTGCGCCTCATCACGGCCTCGCACCGCCCGGTCATTTATGCCGGCGGCGGTATCCTCAAGGCCCGGGCGTCCGAGGCCCTGCTGAAATTGGCCGAGCTCGTCGACGCCCCCGTGGTGACCACGCTGATGGCCAGGGGGGCGTTCCCCGACAGCCACCGTCAATGCCTGGGGATGCCGGGCATGCATGGCAATTATGCGGCCATCACCGCCATGCAAGAGGCCGACCTGCTGATAACCCTGGGCGCTCGGTTCGACGACCGGGTGACCGGCCGGGTGAGCTCGTTCGCCCCCGACGCCAAGGTGGTGCACGTCGACATCGACCCGGCCGAGCTGGGGAAGATCCGGCGGCCGGACGTCCCCATCGTGGGTGATTGTCGCCTGGTCATCGAAGAGCTGGTGCGCGTGCTTTTAGCCAGCGGGGATGCCCAGCCCGACCGGGCCCCGTGGTGGGCGCAGGTGAGGGAGTGGTCCTCCCGCTTCCCCCTGCATTACGAACCACAGGCGGAGGGCGACCCGCTCAAGCCCCAGGCCGTCATAGAGGCCATCCGGGACGCCAGCCCGGCGGACACCACCGTCGTGTCGGGGGTCGGCCAGCACCAGATGTGGGCCAGCCAGTACTGGCGTTTCGACTACCCGTACACCTGGGTCAATTCCGGCGGCCTGGGGACCATGGGGTTCGCCGTACCCGCGGCCATAGGCGCCAAAGTGGGGCGCCCCGACCGCACCGTGTGGGCCATTGACGGTGACGGCTGTTTCCAGATGACGGCCCAGGAACTGGTGACGGCGTCGAGCGAGCGCATACCCATAAAAGTTGCCATACTCAACAATGCCTACCTCGGTATGGTCCGTCAATGGCAGGAAATGTTCTACCAAGAACGTTATTCCGAGGTCTACCTCTCACCCGACCTGCCCGATTACGTCAAATGGGCCGAAGCCATGGGCTGTGTCGCCTTCCGGGTCGAGCACCCTTCTGACGTCGGTCCCGTGATCGACAAGGCCAACGCCATCGACGACCGCCCTGTGGTCATCGATTTTCGTACTGATTCCCAGGAAAAAGTGTTCCCGATGGTCCCGGCCGGGGCGTCCAACAGCGACGTCGTGGTTCACCCCGCCTTGCGCCCGGGCGGGGAAAGAGTGGTGCAGTGATGGCTCTCACCGGCACCGGCACCACCTGGGCCTCGGGCAGCGGGCGAGTCAAACACCAGACCATATCCGTGATCGTCGAGAACCGTGCCGGGGTCCTGGCCCGGGTGTCGGCGCTCTTCGCCCGCCGGGGCTTCAACATAATCTCTTTGGCGGTGGCCCCGAGCGACGACGAGTCGTTCAGCCGGATCACGATCGTGGTGGACCTGGAAGAGACTTCGGTCGAGCAGCTGACAAAACAACTTTTCAAGCTGGTCAACGTGGTGAAGATAACGGAAATGACGCCGGGGGAGGCCATCGAGCGCGAGCTGGCTCTTCTCTCCGTGCGTTGCGCGCCCCCCGGGGGGGCGGGGCCCTCCCGTGGCGAGGTCGGCGACCTGGTCCGCATTTTCGGTGCGACCATAGTGGACGTGGGCCAAGAAGCCCTCACCGTTATGCTGGCCGGCCAGCCGTCGATGCTGGACGACTTCGAGGAACTGCTGCGACCTTACGGGATCATCGAGATCCAGCGCACAGGCCGGGTGGCACTGCCCAAGTTGGAGCGGCCGCCCATCCATCACAAGAACCGCAACTGAAAGGCAGGCAATGGCCACCATTTATTACGAGCACGACGCTGACCCTTCCGTCATCACCGCCCGGAAGGTAGCCATCATCGGTTATGGCTCGCAAGGCCACGCCCACGCCCTCAACCTCCGGGACTCGGGGGTCGACGTAAGGGTGGGCTTGCGCCCGGGTTCGTCGTCGTGGGCCAAGGCCGAGGCGGCCGGCTTGCGGGTCATGAGCCCGGCCGAGGCGGCCGCCGAGGCCGACGTGACCATGATGCTGGCGCCCGACACCGCCCAGCAGGAGATCTACAAAGAGGCCGTCGAGCCCAACCTGCGCCCCGGCGATGCCCTGATGTTCGCCCACGGTTTCAACATCCGTTTCGGGCTCATCGACCCGCCCGAGGGGGTCGACGTGGTCATGGTCGCTCCCAAAGGGCCCGGGCACCTGGTCAGGCGCACGTACGAGGGTGGCGGCGGTGTCCCCAGCCTGCTGGCCGTGGAGCGCGACGCCACGGGCAAGGCTAAGGCGCTAGGGCTTTCGTACGCCTGGGGCATCGGCGCCACCCGGGCCGGTGTGCTGGAGACGACGTTCAAAGAAGAGACCGAGACCGACCTTTTCGGTGAGCAGGTCGTACTGTGCGGCGGGCTCACCTCTTTGATAAAGGCCGGTTTCGATACGCTGGTCGAGGCCGGGTACCAGCCCGAGTCCGCTTATTTCGAGTGCCTGCACGAGGTCAAGCTCATAGTCGACCTCATTTATGAGCACGGCATAACCGGGATGCGGTACTCGATCTCGACCACGGCCGAGTACGGCGATATGACGCGGGGGCCCCGCCTGGTCAACGATTCGGTCAGGGCGGAGATGAAGCAGATCCTGGCCGACATCCAGTCGGGAGCCTTTGCCCAGGAGTGGGTCAAAGAAAATCGTGACGGCCTGCCCAATTACCACCGCCTGCAAAAGGAGGGTGCCGACCACCCCGTCGAAAAAGTCGGCGCCCAACTGCGCTCTATGATGCCCTTCCTGGCGTCGGGGAGCCCGAGGCCCCAAGACGTCTCGGGAGGCTGAGGTCAGGCTCAGCCGAGCCGCGGCCGGGCCCGGCGCCTTCGATTATGACGTCATAGTCATCGGGTCGGGCTTCGGTGGCTCGGTGGCGGCTCTCCGCCTGTCGGAGAAGGGTTACCGGGTGGCGGTGCTGGAAGCCGGCCGGCGTTGCGACGCGTCGAGCTTGCCGCGCACGTCCTGGGACCTCAGGCGGTTCCTGTGGGCGCCCTTCCTCGGGTGTTTCGGCATACAGCGGGTGCACTTCCTGCGCGACGTCGTGGTCCTGGCCGGCGCCGGTGTCGGCGGCGGCTCGCTCAACTACGCCAATACCCTGTACGAGCCCATGGCCGGTTTCTACGAAGACCCCCAGTGGGCCGCCCTGGCCGACTGGCGTGCGGAGCTGGCGCCCTATTACGACCAGGCCAAAAGGATGTTGGGGGTTACGGAGAACCCGGTCATGACCCCGGCCGACCAGGCGCTGGTGGAGGTGGCGGCCGAGATGGGGGTGGCGGAAAGCTTCCGGATGGCGCCGGTCGGAGTGGCTTTCGGGCCGGCCGGCACCCCGCCCGGCGTGGCGTTGGGCGACCCGTACTTTGCCGGGGCCGGCCCGGCCCGTTGGTCCTGCCGCCAATGCGGGGAGTGCATGACTGGGTGCCGGCACGGGGCCAAGAACACCTTGCTCACCAACTACCTCTACCTGGCGGAGCGGGCGGGGGCAGTGGTCATCCCCTTGACCACGGCCCGGTCCGTTCAACCTGTCGCCGGCGGGGGCTGGGAGGTGGGCACGGCCGCCACCGGGTGGTCGGGGGCTTGGCGCCCGCGGCGGCTGCGGGCCGAGCAGGTCGTGCTGGCGGCGGGCGCCTTGGGGACCCAGCAACTGCTCCACGCCATGGTCATGGAGGCCAAGCTCCCCGACCTGTCCCCACGGCTGGGCCAGCTGACCCGGACCAATTCCGAGTCATTGCTGGGCGCCGTAGTCGCCAGGCACCGGCCGCACCCTGATTTCAGCCGCGGCGTCTCTATAACCTCGTCTTTTCTTCCCGAACCCGGTACCCACGTCGAGCCCGTCCGCTACGGGCGCGGCTCCAACCTGATGGGCCTTTTCGGCACTTTGCTGGTGGACGGCCCCGACGGTTCGGAGACCAGCCGCCCCGGGTGGCGGAGGTTCTTACGGGCCGTCGCCCGCCAGCCGATGGCCTTTGCCCACCAGCTGGACCTGCGGGCCTGGTCCGAACGCACCGTCATCGCCCTGGTGATGCAGGCCCGGGACAACTCCCTGACCGTGTCGGCGCGACGTCGGCTCATGGGTGGCTACCGTCTGACGACCCGCCAGGGGCATGGCCGGCCCAACCCCACCTGGCTACCCATCGGCCACGATGTCGCCCGGCGCCTGGCGGCCAAGATCGGAGGGGGCCCGTCGGGTACCTGGGGCGAGATATTCGGGGTCCCGATGACAGCGCATTTCCTCGGGGGCTGCGCCATAGGCGCCTCCGCCGCCGAGGGCGTGATCGACCAGTGGCACCGGGTGTTCGGCTATCCCGGCCTGCACGTAGTCGACGGGTCGGCCATGCCTGCCAACCCCGGGGTCAACCCCTCTCTGACCATCACCGCCCTGGCCGAGCGGGCCTTTGCCTACTGGCCCAACCGTGGTGGTACCGACCCGAGGCCGGCGCCGGCGCCGGGACGGACGGCAACGCCGCCAGCTTCCCCGGCCCGCACCCCGCCTGGCCCGCCCCCGGCCCGCCCCGGGCCCGTGTTCCCTCGCCGGCCGATCGTGCCCGCGGGCGCCCCCGGTGAGCTCCGGGCCGTCCGTGGCTCATAGGAACGTCGGCCGTGACCGTTGAGCTGTTGGAGGGACCGCAGCTCCCACAAAGCGACCAGAGCGGCCGCTCCCGTCAGGAGCAGCAGCACTTGAGCGGGCCATGTGTCCAGCACTGAGCTCAGGCCGTGCCTGGGTGGTGCCGGTACCGCTATGCCCCTGATGGCCGTGGCCCGGGAGCGCGGGCCGACCGGACCGTCCCGTCGTGGGCCCGGGGCCCCTGGGGCGCGGCCTGTGGCAGCGCCAGCCTTGGCCTGCGCCCCACGCGCCGGGCTCATATGGTGGGCCAAGGACCGGCGTAACGACAACGGGCCCGGAGCTCGGGCGGGGCTGGGCAGAGCTGGTGGCGGCAAGCGATCGGTGCCGGCCTCGGCGGCCACCGGGGTCTGAAAGCCTTCGTTCAGCAGGTCGATGGCGCTCTGGGTGGGGTTGTACCCGTTCATCACTACGGCCAGCATCGTGCGCCCGTTGCGCCGGGCGGCGGCCATGATGCAGCTCCCGGCCTTATCGGTGAAACCCGTCTTTATGCCAATGGCCCCGGGGTAACTCTCGAGGAACAAGTTGTTCATGCTCGGCAGGTAATGGGCGGTGCCGGTGGGGTCGACGAAGTGGTAGCTGTCCTGTACCACTATGCGGGCGAGCTCGGGGACCTCCAAGAGGTCGCGCCCGGCGATGGCCAGGTCGCGGGCGCTCACGAGGTTGCCGCCCTCGAAGCCCTCGGTCCCGTCCAGGCCGGCGGGGTCATGGAAGACCGGCGCATCGGTCATCCCGAGCTGCTTCGCTGAGCGCTCCATGACCTCGGCGAAAGCGGCCAAGGAACCACTTATGCGTTGGGCCAGCGCGTAAGCGGCGTCATTCGCCGATAGGACCAGGAGCGACTCGAGCACGTCGTGCAACGACCAGGGCACGCCCTTTTCGATACCGACGTCGTTCGGGTAGGCCCTGACGGACTCGGACGTGCCCGGGACCCGTGCGTCTGAGCGCAGATAAGTGACGGCGATGAGAGCGGTCAGTATTTTCGTGAGACTGGCCGGCGGGAGCCTGAGGTGTTCGTTGTCCCCGGCAAGCACGTTCCCGGTGCCGACGTCGACCAGGACGTACGCGGCCGACGGGGGGAGCGCCACCGTTGCCGGAGGCGCTGTCGGCTTGCCGGGCGCACGAGCGGGCGTCGTGGCCGGCGCGGGTACGGGCGGCAAGGGCCGGAGGGCGGCGGCGTTGGCGGGCGCGTCAAAGAACGTGAAAGACACCAGTAATGACAACAACACCACCGCCCGCGACACCAACGCGGACCAGGGCCGGTACGGGGCGACCGCCGAAACCCCGGCGCGGGCGCCGCCGGCCCCGTAACTGCCCATTGACCGAGGATAGTGGACTAACGCGGCCGGTCCCGTGTATGGGCCCGGCCGATTTCGGGGTGCGGGCAGAGCACCGTTGCGCGACCATGTCCCCATGGCCCCTGCTCATGGACAACGCCTCTCAGCTCGCGTCTCCGCCGTTTCTGAGTCCGCCACCCTCGCCGTTGACGCCAAGGCCAAGGCCTTGAAGGCGCAGGGCGAGGACGTGGTCAGCTTCGGTGCCGGCGAACCGGACTTCCCGACCCCCGCCCACATCGTCGAGGCGGCGGCGGCGGCGTGCCGCGAACCGCGTAACCACCGCTATACGCCGACCGCGGGCCTGCCTGAGCTCCGCGAAGCCATCGCGCAAAAGACGGCTCGAGACAGTCAGTTCGAGGTGACGCCGGCGCGGGTCCTGGTGACCAACGGCGGCAAGCAGGCCGTAGAGGAAGCCTTTGCCACGTTGCTCGACCCGGGGGACGAGGTCCTGCTCCCGGCGCCTTACTGGACCACCTACCCCGAGGTGGTGCGCCTGGCGGGCGGGGTGCCCATCGAGATCCAGACCACGCCGGAAAGCGGTTACAAGGCGACGGTCGAGCAACTCGAGAGGGCGCGCACGCCCCGGACCAAGGTGCTCTTGTTCGTCTCGCCCTCCAACCCGACCGGCGCCGTGTACGGCGAGGACGAGATGCGAGCCATCGGCACCTGGGCGGACGAACGCGGTTTGTGGGTCGTAACGGACGAGATCTACGAGCACCTGGTCTACGGCTCAGCCCGTTTTCACTCGATGCCGGTGCTGGTGCCCGAGCTGGCCGAGCGGTGCGTCGTGGTCAACGGGGTGGCCAAGACCTATGCCATGACCGGTTGGCGGGTCGGATGGTTGATCGGGCCCCTCGACGTGGTCAAGGCGGCGGCTAACTTGCAGAGCCATTCCACGTCCAATGTCTGCAACGTCGCCCAGAGGGCGGCCCTGGCCGCCCTCACCGGTGGCCTCGAGGACGTGAAAGAGATGCGTTCGGTCTACGACCGCCGCCGCCGGGCCATCGTCGCCGCTCTGTCCGATCTCCCGGGCGTGCTGTGCCCTGAGCCTGAGGGTGCGTTCTATGCCTTCCCCAGCTTCACCGGCGTGCTTGGCCGGCCCTTCGGCAGCCTCGGCCGGGCGCCCTCGACCACCCTCGAGCTGGCCGAGCTCGTCCTCGACGAGGCCAAGGTGGCGTTCGTGCCCGGCGAGGCGTTCGGAGCGCCGGGGTGCGGGCGGTTCTCTTATGCGTTGGCGGACGACGACCTAGCGGAGGGCATGGCCCGGATGGGCAAGCTGTTCGGTCGACCGCTGTAAAAAGCCGTGCGGTCGTCTGTGCCCTAACCAGGCTGGGCCAGGAGGTCTACGTGGTCTCGGCCCGGCGCCGCGGCCAGGGCGAAGATCTCTTCGTCGTCGCGATCGCCCTCGTGGCCGATCACCGATAAGTGGTACCCGAAGTCACGCAGCGTACGGAGGTAACCCTGAGCACTTCCCCATGGTGAGCTGTCGAGCGCCAGGGGAAAGAACTCGCTGATCAAGACGGGCCGGCTCGAGCTGACCGTGGCCGTACCACCTCGCAGTACGAGCGGCTCAGCTCCTTCGACGTCGATCTTGATGACGTCGACGTGGGCGATACCGGCCGAGGCCAGCACCTCGTCGAGGGGGTAGCTCGCCACCACGAACTCGGCCGCCACCGGTGCCGCCGGCGGGCCGTCGACCGGGATGATCCGCCCGTTGCTCCCGTCCGTTTCCAGGGCCACGGCACCAGGCCGCTCGGACAGGGCGACTGCCAGCACGTCGATGTTGTCGAACCCGTTGTCCTTGGCGCTCTGGCGGAGCAAGGCGACGTTGCGGGGGTTGGGCTCGATGGCGATGACATGGCCCGCCGCCCCCACCAGGGAGGCGCCGAGCAAGCTGAACCACCCGATGTTGGCACCAATGTCCACAAAAGTTGCCCCTTCACCAAGCACGGTGCGCAGGGTGGCTGAAACCTCTGGTTCGTAAGTGCCGGTGCGAGCCACCGTGTGGCCGACGGCGTAGTCGGTAGCGTCGACGTGGATGCGAAAGCCCTCACAGGCCTCGATAACCTCGTGGGCGCGCCGGTCAGCCGGCCGGCCCAGTTCGTGGGCACGGGCGAACTCGACGCTGCCAAGGAACTCTTCGACCAGGTCACGGAGGCTGAGCGGGCCCGAGCTCAGGCGCTGCCGGTAGTGGCGGGAGCCTTCCGCGTCGGGCTGGCGCCCGAGCAGCAGGCGGTAGCACGCGGCCACGTCGGCGAAGCCGGCCTGCTCGTTGCCCTCATCGATACCATCGACGGCACCGTCGCCGGAGAAGGGGAGCGCAGGGGGACGCTTAGCCGTCCAGCGGGCCGCCGCCCGGTCCAGCGCCGCTTCGACGAGCCGGCGTGACCCGGTGGTCATCCTCAGGCCCGCGTCCCGCACCCGCCCGGCCCCGGTCAGCACCTCGGCCGAGCTGCGTCCGGGACGGCTTGGTGGCACTGGCGGCTATGCTACCGCCCGGGATGGACAGCTTACCGAGGGGCCCTTCGTGCCAGAACGTCTAAAACGGAGGGTGGCCTTCGTGAGCCCTCGCTTTGGGGCCGAGATCATCGGGGGCGCCGAAGCCGTGATGAGGGACATCGCCCTCGGCCTGGTAGAGCGCGACTGGTCGGTCGAAGTCCTGACTACCTGCGCGGTCAATCCCTACACCTGGGCCAACGAACTGCCCGAGTCGAGCAAGGTGCAGGACGGCATCCTGGTCCGGCGCTTCGAGAACGTGCTGGCGGCGTCGGCCAGCAAGGAGCACGCGGTCCACGGGCGCATATATGCGGGCGAGGTCCCTTCCCTCGACGACCAGGTCACCTGGCTCAATGCCCTCTTCCGCACGCCTGGTTTGTTCGAAGCCCTCTTGAGGGAGAAGGAGAGCTTTGACGCCGTCATTTTCGCTCCTTACCTTTTTTGGACCACGACCGTTTGCATGCCGGCGGTGGCCGACCGGGCCGTGGTCATGCCCTGCCTGCACGACGAGGTTTACGCCTACCTGGACGTGATGCGCCACGTCCTGTCGCTACCCGCGTCGGTGTGGTTCCTTTCCGGGCCTGAGCACGACCTGGCCCACCGCATGGGGCCCGTCACCCCCAACCACACCGTCATCGGCTCGGGGATGCAGGTCCCGAAAACCTATAGGCCCGAGAAGTTCCGCTCGGAGTACGGCATCGACTCCCCCTTCCTTCTCTATGTCGGCCGCCGGGAGGCGGACAAGGGCTGGCCGTGGCTGGTCGATTTGTTCTCTCGGACGAAGGTGCCGGTAAAGCTGGTAAGCGCAGGCGCCGGGGACGCCGAGGTGCCGCCCCGGCTACGGGGACGGGTGATCGACGTCGGCTTGCTCAGCATCGACCAGCGCAACAACGCCCTGGCTGCCGCTTTGGCCTACGTCCAGCCGAGCCTGAACGAAAGTTACTCGCGCACCGTGATGGAGTCCTGGCTGGCGTCCCGGCCTGTGCTGGCCCGCAAGGGCAGTACCGTCGTCGAGTGGCACTGTTCCCGCAGTGGGGGCGGCGCCGCCTTCGGGACGCCGCGCGAGCTGGCCGGTCACGTGGAACGCCTCTTGGCGGACAGCGGGAGGGCGAAGGACATGGGCGCACGAGGGCGGGCTTACGTGCTCGAGAACTACCAGTGGCCGCACGTCCTCGACTTGATAGAAGCCGACCTCTTTTCCTTGAAGCCGACCTCTTCTGCTTGAAGCCGGGCGTTCGTTGAGCGGTCTAGGTACCTAAAGCTCGGGCCTTAGGTTCCCAGCCGGCCCAGCGTGCCCACACCTCCTCCGGGCGCACCGCCCACCGCCGGGACTGGCGGGCGCGGGTAGCCAAGGCCCAGGGCAGCAAGGCGGCGACCGCGGCGCGCACACCACCGTCCGGGCCTTCGGCGAGGCGTTGGCGCAGCGCGTCCACCACCAACCGCGGCGGCCCGTTGCGCACCATCGAAAGGGTGCGGTTGCGTTCGGCTGTTACCCTCACCCAGGGCTCGTGCTGGCCTCCCGAACTGGCTGAGCGGCGGTGCTCCACCGTCGCCACCGGGTCGTACCACACCCTCATCCCGGCCAGGTGGGCCCGCCAGCACCAGTCGATGTCCTCGTAGTAGGCGAAATAGCGAGACGCGAAAGGCCCCAGCCGGCGCCATGTCTCGCGTCGGGTCACAAAGGCGGCCCCGGACACGGCAAAGCGTTCGCCGGGCTGGTCGAAGCGGCCGTCATCGGTGGTGTCCGCACCGATATCTCCGGCGTACCCGCGTTTGTCCAGGAAGGCGCCGGCGCTATTGAGCAGGCGCGCCACCCGGCCGGGGGGCGCGGGCCGGCCGTTGATGACGATCCTCGGCTCCTCCCGGCCGACCGCCAGCGGCACGTACCAGGGTTGTGGCCCGGCCGTCCATCGCCACATCTCGTCACCGCTGCGTTCGAGGCGGTACAGGCCGGGCCCGGTGGCGACCTCCAGCATCTCGATCCCGTCGACCTTCACCGAGCGCACCTGGCGCCCGAGCGCACGGCTGTCTCCCGGGGATTCCCAGGCCTCATCGGCCAGCACGACTTCCCAAAAGCGCGTGGACAGGACGATCTTCGGGCCCACGACGGCGACCGATGGGTCTTCGAGGGCCTGGGCCGCCGTGCGCAGCCACTCTGGCCCGGCCACGGCATCGTCGTTGAGCAGGGCCAGGAGGGTGCCCTTGGCGATCCCGGCACCGAGGTCGACGGCCGGGGCGAAGCCGGTGTTGACGGGGCAGCGCAGGACTGTCGCCCCGGCTTCCCGCCCGATCCGGGAGGCGATGGCGGCCTCTGACCCGTTGTCTATGAGCACCACCTGGTCGGCTTGACCGGCCAGGGACGCTAGGCACGGGCCCAGCCACTCCCCGGGCCGGTAAGAGACCACCACTACAGAAACTGTCACTGGGCCGGTCTGGTCATCTGGGCCAGTCCCATCTGGGCCAGTCTCACGCGACGAGATTGGACCAGGCTTTTTGGGCCAGGGCAGCGGCCGTCTTTTCCCAACCGGCGCCGGTGCCGAAGGCGACGACCTTGAGGCCTCTGGCCTCCCATTCGGCAATAACCGCTCGACGTGCGAGCGCTGCCGCCCGGTCGACCAGGACGACGGTGCGGTCGGGCCAGGTGAGGGCCAGCTCCTCGACGACGCTGAGGGCCGGCTCGTCCGCGGTGGGTGCCCAGCCGACGACGGCATCGTAGCCACCTCGCCAGGAATCCAGCCTGGGCAAACTGCCGTACGACAGGGCCAGCCGTTCACGAACGGCCCCGAAGCGTCTTTCTGGACGTTGGCCCGGGTTGCAGAACCAGTCGTAGGACGCGAAGGCGCGCATGGCGTCCCCGAGTTCGGGCGGGGTACCGACCAGGGCCAGGTATGGCCGCCGACGCCAACTGGGCCGTGACGTCGCCCATCGCTGAGCCAATGCCTCGAACGCCATCGCCGCCTTGTCGGCGACGGCGTCCCATGAGGGCGGGTCTTGGCAGGCGATCTCAGCCAGGCGGGCCCGGAAAGCGGTATCGGTCAAACCTCGGACCACGGCCTGGGCGATGGCCTCGGGGTCACTCGGCTCGAAGCGTGCTTCCCGGGGCAGGATTTCCCTCAGCGAGGAGTTGTCGCCGGCGATGGTGGGAGCCCCGCAGGCCATGGACTCGAGGACCGGCAGCCCGAAACCCTCGTAAAGGGAAGGGTAGACGGCTAGGTCGGTGCTCTGGTAAAGGCTCACCAGGACGTCCTCGGGCACGTACCCGGGGATCAGGATCCGCCCTTCCAGGCCCAGGCGTTCGGCCATGACCAGGTAGTGGTTGCGGGTTGATGGGGCCACATCGCATGCGATCACCAATTGGTGGCGCTCGATGAGCGTCGGCGGCAATTGGGCATAAGCCTCCACCAAGCCGTCGACGTTCTTACGGCGGTTGAAGGCCCCTTGGTACAGCACGAACCCCGGCTCCAGGCCTTTGACGCCCCGGCGGGCGACCTCCATGGCAGCGAGGCGCGACTCAGGGCGGCGGAAGGCGTCGGAGATGCCGCTGCCGACGACAGTGACCCGCCTTTCGGGCACGCCCAGGAGCGCCACCGTGTCCTGCTTGGCCGACTCCGACAGCGTCAGCACGGCGTCGGCGGCGCGCACCACTTCGCGGCAGCTGCGCCAACGACGGCGAAGCCCTGGATCCTCGAGGTACCAGCCCGGGAAAACGTCGGGGATGAGGTCGTAGAGGGTCACCGCCGTGAGCAGGCCGTGGGCGGTGGCCTGGCGGGGCCAGAACACTCGGACCGGCACCTCGGGCTCAAAGACCGAGCTCAAGTGCAGGACAGAGGCCTCCGACCAGTCGGGGGCGGTCGTCAGCCACTCCCTCAGGTCGTCCACGCCTTCGACGGGGCCCACCTCGGGGTGGACCACTATCGAGCTCACCATTTCCGGGTGCTGCCTGACCATAGCCCGGGCGAAATCGGCGCTGTAACGGGCGATCCCTCTTCCCTTGTAGCTGGGGCTTTGCACGGCCACAAGGTCGAGGATGACTCTTGGAGCTGTCATTCGGGCGATGGCGCCTCTTCGACCACGGGAACGGGCGCGCCGTTCTCCGTCGCGCCAAGGCCGGTGGGCGTGCCGCTCTCGGCCACGGCCGTGGGACCGGGCAAAGCCTCGCCCCGCCGGCCTGCCCTCCGCCGTGCCGCCTTGGCCGGTTGGGCGGTCGCGGCCGGCTGACCGGTCTTGGCCGGCTGGCTCGTCGGGGCCGGCTGGCTCGTCGGGGCCGGCTGGCTCGTCGCGGCCGGCTGGACGGTCTCGGGCTTTTGCCTGGTCTCATGGCCCATCGAGCCATTGACCCGGGGCTCCTCTTCGTCCCGGGGCGGTCCGTCGCCCTGCACCTCGCCGAGCCCGGCGGCTGACCCGGGGCCGGTACCGCCCCACAGGTCGAGCGGCGCGGCCCCGGCTTCGTCCGGGGCCTCTATAGCCTCTTCTTCCGGGCCCAGGGCCGGCCATAATTGGGCGCCTCGAGGCGGCGTACCGCCCATGGCCACGTTTAGGTCTTCGACCTCGACCGAAAGGCGGATCAGGGTGCGCCCGAGGGCTTCGGCCACCTGATCGGCGGCGTCGGCCTGCATGCGCAGCATGCGGGTCAGTTCGACGACGTCTGACTGCAGGGCGGCGACGTCATCGCGCAGGGCGCCGGTGAGCTAACCGGTCTCGGCCGTACCTTCCCGAAGGCTGGCTACCTCGTCGTCCACTGAGCCCAGTCGGGGCAGCAGGCGGCTCTCGACCTCAGAGGCGACGCTCCCTTGGAGCCGGGACAAGAACCAATCGAGATGGTCGTTGAGCTGGTCGCGCACCTGGTCCTGGAGCTGGCCCCGAAGGCTTTGGATTTCAGTCCCGACATCCTCGAAGTAAGGCTGCAGGACGGGTCCGGTTGCTCTGCGTAGGCGTGCGTTCCAAAGGCTCACAGCGTCCGAGCCTACTTGCGCCGACTTTAGGACTGGTATGTTCACAAAGGTGCCGGTTTGTGACGTCGTGGTGGTCGGCAGCTACCCTCCCGTCCCTGGTCCGGCGACGGAGGCCACCCTCAGCGCGGTCCGACGGGCTTGGGACAGCGGGTCGACGGTCGGCATGGCGTCCTACCGGACCGGGGCCGCCCCAGTGCGCGTCCCGGTGGCCGGGCCTTTGGCCGGCTGGCGCCTCGAGCAGGTACGCCGGCACTTCGGGGGGCCGGCGCAGTTGGTGCTCACCATCCAGCGCGGCGTGCCTTTTTCCGACGACCGCCTGTGGCCCCAACTGGCGACGGCGGCCGGGCTGGCGGTCGCCGTTCGCCGGTTCAGGCGGGCCACGGTGATAGTGGCTGAGGACCCACGGATAATGCCGGCATGTCTGAGGGCGGTTGTCTACAGCTGCCGTCAGTGCACCGTGGCGACCGACGCCGACGCCAGCTCCCTCGTCGCCCGCTATGGGCTACGTCCAGGAGCGGTAGCCGTGACCGAGGTGGAGCCCTACCCTCCGATGCCTCCAGGGGTGCCCCCCGAAGACGCCGGTCTCTATCGGCCCGGAGCCGGTCCCGGGCTGACGGTGGTCGAGCTACCGACCACGACATTGGCGCAACGGGCCCGTGCCCGGGCCCACCGGGCCGGAGCGGGGCTGGTGCAACGCCTGCTGGGTCGTTGATCGCCGCTTGTCTAGCGGCAGGGCTGGGTATGTCCCGCTTGGCGGTGATGACCAGGCAAATGAGCGGCTCGGCGCGCCGGCACCGGCTGATCGTCCGTGCCGGACCGGCCAAAGTGGCCCGTTCGTGAAAGTTGTGAGCGACTGGGCGTACCGAGGCTGGCTGGCGGGAGCCAGCATCATGGCTGCCGTCGGGTCGTTCGCCTCCCCCGCCCCTGCCGGGGCCACTCCCTATGTGGTGGCGACCGAACAACTGGTACTACAACTGAGCGAGGCCGCCGATCTGCACCCCGCTCCGTTGCTGGAGGGCTTGCCCGGCACCGTACCCCAATGGCTGCCGGGGCAGCGCTGGACCACGGACCTACCCGCGGTCGAGGCAGGTTACGTCCAGGCGGCGCTGACGGCGTCGGCCGGGGTCAATTATGTGTCTACGGTGGAGGCGGTCCACTCCTCGGGCCTGGTCCCGGACAATCCTTGTTACTCACAGGCATGCGGGCCGACTACCCCGGTAAGGGTCGAGAACCCGTCCGCGGGGCGAGGAGCGACGATCGTGCACCCTGATGGACAGTCCGACCTGTGGGCCGTCAATGCCGCCCAGGCCTGGGCGATCACCCAGGGCAGCGCCAATGTGGTGGTGGCGGTCCTGGACACAGGGGTCGACGCGTCCCACGCCCAGCTGGCCGGCAAGGTGACCGTCGGGCCCGATGTCTGCGCCGACGACCGGCCGTTGTGCGCCTCGCCCGGGGACAGCAATGGCCACGGCACTTTCGTCACCGGGCTGATCGCCGCCAGTACTAACGACGGCACGGGGATCGCCAGCCTCGGCTGGGACACCAGGGCCCTTGACATCAAGGTCCTCGACGACCAGGGCAACGGCGACACGATGGACGAAGCGACGGGGATCTACGACGCCGTCGCCGCCGGCGCCAGGGTTATCAACTTGTCCCTGACCAACGAACCGTGCAGTGCCGCGCCGAGCGATTGTGGCCCCGACCCCGACTCACAAGCCGCCGTCGAGTACGCCATAGCCCACGGTGTGGTCGTCGTCTCTGCCGCCGGCAACTTCGACTCGACCGAGCCGGTGTACCCGGCCTCCTACCCTGGTGTCCTATCGGTTGCTGCCAGCACCGACCAGGGCCTGGTGGACCCCTCCGGCGGTGGCGACTACCTTGACTTCTCCGAGTACGGCAATGCTGCCAACATCGCCGCGCCGGGAATAGACGTGCTATCGACCTGGAACGACGGTAATTACGCAGTGGAAAGCGGTACCTCGATGGCGGCGCCTCATGTGGCGGCGGCGGCGGCGCTGGTCCTCGCCGCCGACCCTTCCTTGTCCGGGCCGCAGGTAACCACCATCCTGCGCCAGACGGCGTCGCCCCTGGGCGACGGGAGCAGCCCCATAAATGGTGGTTTCCTCAACGCCGGAGCGGCCGTTGCCGCGGCGGCGTCCCATGACCTCCCCCGCACCCTAGACGGCTACCAGCTCATCGGGGCGAACGGGAGCGTCTACAACTCCGGCGTGGCCGGCGACCAGGGCTCACTGGCCGGCGACCGCCTGGCAAAACCCGTGGTGGGTGGGGTCGAAACCAACAATGGGCTCGGCTACTGGCTGGTCGCCTCCGATGGCGGTGTGTTCGCCTTTGGCGACGCCCGGTTTTACGGCTCGACGGGCCAGTCCCGCCTGAACAAGCCGATAGTTGCCATGGCGGCCACCCCTGATGGGCTCGGCTACTGGCTGGTCGCCTCCGATGGCGGTGTGTTCGCCTTTGGCAACGCTCATTTCTATGGTCGGCCGGTGACCGGCAAGAACGCTCGGGCAATTGTCGGGATAGCCCCGAGCCCCTACGGGGGGGGTTACTGGCTCGCCGGGGCGGAAGGCCAGGTGTACCCCTTCGGTTCGGCCCCCTATGAGGCCCCTTCGGACACCAAGCCCCCGTCGGCACCGATAGTGGCTATTTCCGCCTGACCTCCGCCTGGTCCCGGCTAGCTCCATTTCCACGAGGCGGGCTGGCGGCACCGGGTCCCCCTTTTGCGGGCGGCGGGCAGTTATGCTCCATTCACTTTTCGTCCGCACTATGCCGACCCCATTTACCAGGACCGGCCCTATCGGCAGGACGGGGCCGGGACGGGGTTTTACAGACCTGGAGACCTATTGCTGCGCAAAATCACCGGCCCCACGAGCCCATGGCGAAGGCCGCGGGGGGGCCGGGCAACTCTCGTCGGTGCGGCCGCCCTTGGGCTGCTAGCTGGGGTGTTTAGCGCGCCGGTGGCGATGGCCGGTCCGGGCCAAGCACTGGCGGCAAAGGCTGCCGCTCTGCCCGCGGTCCAGATCTCGGGCTACGGCTCGGGCCATGGGCGAGGAATGGGCCAATGGGGTGCCTACGGGTACGCTTCCGAGTACGGCTGGAGCTACGAGCAGATCCTGAGCCACTTCTACGGGGGTACGACCCTGGGGGCACTGGCCGGGCCGGAGCCGGACATCACCGTCCACCTGGTCGAACTCGACGGTCACAACACGATCGCGTCGGCCGTTGGCGGCGGCGCCGTCGTCGCCACGTGGGCGGGGACGCCGCTCAGCGCCGCCGCCTTCGAGGTGGCCAGGACGGGCGGCACTCAGGACATCTTCACCGGGCCCGGCTGCGCCGGCCCCTGGCAGCAGGTGGCTACCACCACGGCCACCGTGACCATGGTCAGCAGCCAACCAGGCGTCAGTGGCCAAGGCGGGACAAGCCCGGCCCAAGCCGCCGGCGTCGCCTCTTCCGAACTGCAAGCCTGCATCCCCGGTATCGGGGCTCGCACCTACCAGGGAGCCCTGGTCGCTCAACCGGACGGCGAAACGGACAACGTCCTGCCGCTGGAGGACTACGTGGACGGTGTGGTGCCCGCCGAATCGCCGGTGATCTGGGCGAGCCAGGGGGGCCAGGCCGAACTCGAAGCTCAGGCCGTAGCCGCCCGCAGCTACGCCCTCGCCTTTGTCGGCACCGGGGGCGAGATCTGCGACACAACCGCGTGCCAGATGTACACCGGCCTTCCCGACCAGTACGGGCCCACCGCCGACGCAGAGGTGGCGGCCACGGCGGGGCAGGTGCTGTACTGCGAGGCAGGGACCTCTTGCGGGCCCGCCGGCAGCATTGCGTTGGCGGAGTACTCGGCGTCGACGGGTGGCTACACGTCGGGCGGGGCTTTCCCGGCTGTCCCCGACCTCGGTGATTCGGTGCCCACCAACCCGGTGCACGCCTGGACAGCCGACATAGCGGTGAGCGCCATAGAGTCGGCTTTCCCTTCTGTCGGCAGTTTCCTGGGGATCGACGTGACCAAGAGGAACGGCCTGGGCCAGATCGGCGGCCGCGTGGAGGACCTGACCGTGGTGGGCAGCGCCGGCTCGGTCACCTTGACCGGTGACCAGTTCGCCGCCGACCTCGGCCTACGCAGCAACTGGTTCGAGCTCGGCGGCTCGGCCACGGTCCCCCCCACGAGCCCGACCACCACCACGGTCACCACCTCTACGACCTCACCGCCGGCGACCACCACGACGGCCACCACGACCCCGTCAGGGGGGACCACCACGGTGCCGGAGCCCGCCCCCGCCGGGGCCCTACCCGACGTCCCGCTCGGGCCCGACGACGGCTATTGGGTGGCCGGTTCTCGGGGCGACGTCACCGCGTTCGGCGCCGCCGCCTCGTACGGGACCGCCTTCGGCACCTCGCTGGCCGGTCAGGTCCGGGCCATGGCGGCCACGCCGGACTACCAGGGCTACTGGCTGGTGGGGAGCAAAGGCGGCGTCCTGGCCTTCGGGGACGCCACATGGTACGGGTCGGCCAGCAAGTTGCACCTGCGCCGCCCCATCGTCGGGATGGCGGCCACACCGGACGGCGGAGGCTACTGGTTGGTCTCCAGCGACGGCGGTGTCTTTGCGTACGGAGACGCCCGTTATTACGGGTCAGCCGGACATTTCCGCATCCGCAAGCCCATCGTCGGGATGGCGGCCACACCGGATGGCGGAGGTTACTGGCTGGTTGCTCGTGGGGGCGGCGTTTTCGCCTTTGGGGATGCCGGCTTTTACGGCTCGACTGCCACCATGCACCTTGACAAGCCGATCATGGCCATCGTGCCCAGCGCCAAGGGGCGCGGTTATTTCCTGGTGGCCAGGGACGGCGGCGTTTTCGCCTTCGGTGACGCCAAGTTCACCGGTTCATTGCCCAGTGAGGGCATCAAGGGCTCGGTCGTCGCCGTGACCCCCACCTATGACGGCGGCGGCTATTACGTGCTTACCTCGAGCGGGAAGGTGTACGCGTTCGGCGACGCCACCATGCCGCACGGGGTGAGCCCCCAGGGCATGACCTTGTCCGGACGCGCCGTCGCCATTGTCGCCCACCGCTCACCGAGGAGCGGGCTCAGTGACCGCCGCCGTCCGGCTTCGCCGAAGAGGACGAGTACGAAGAGGACGAATAACGGTAACTGGCGGCGCTAACCGAGGGCGGCGAGGTCGGCGTCCACCATCATGCACACCAGTTCTTCGAAGCTCACCTCGGGCTTCCAGCCGAGAACGGTGTGGGCCCGGGTGGCGTCCCCGATCAACAGGTCTACCTCGGCCGGTCGAAAGTGGGCCTCGTCGACGCGGACATAACGCTCCCAGTCCAGGCCGGCGTGCTCGAACGCGACCTGGCAGAACTCGCGTACTGAGTGCGTTTCGCCCGTAGCCACCACGAAGTCCCCGGGCTCGTCCTGTTGGAGCATCATCCACATGGCCCGCACGAAATCGGGCGCATAGCCCCAGTCGCGCTGCGAGTCGAGGTTGCCGAGCTTGACATGGTCGGCCAGGCCCAGCTTGATGCGGGCCACGGCGTTGGTGACTTTGCGGGTGACGAACTCGAGGCCGCGTCGAGGGCTTTCGTGGTTGAAGAGGATGCCGGAACTGGCGTGGAGCTGATAGCTCTCCCGGTAATTTACCGTTGCCCAGTGCCCATAGACCTTGGCCACGCCGTAGGGGCTGCGGGGATAAAAGGGCGTGCGCTCGCTCTGGGGGACCTCCACCACCTTGCCGAACATCTCCGAGGAGCTGGCCTGATAGAACCGGATGGTCGGGTCCACGTTGAGGATGGCATCGAGCAGCCGGGTCACGCCGAGGGCGGTGACTTCGCCGGTCAGTACCGGCTGCGCCCACGACGTCATGACGAAGGACTGTGCCGCCAGGTTGTAGACCTCCGAGGGCCGGTGGTCGCGTAGCACCCTGATGAGCGAGGACTCGTCCAGCAGGTCGGCCGAGGCCAGGGTGATCTTGTCCATCAGGTGGGAAATGCGCTCGAACGTCACCGTGCTGCTGCGTCTGTGGGCACCCACCACGTCGTACCCCTTGGTGAGCAGCAGTTCGGCCAGGTACGAGCCGTCCTGTCCCGTAATGCCAGTTATCAAGGCTTTCGGCATGCACCCAGCATTGCCGCCCCGCCCGTGATCGGCAAGAGAGCCGGTCCCGGGCCAGTGCGGGGGGCTAGTGGAGCGGGCTAGGGGGCGGCTCCGGGGGCGGCCGTCGGCGCCACCGGGGGCGTGCCGTCGGCCGCCGGCGCGGTCAGCGCACGTACCGCCTCTTCCACGCTGGGGAACAGACGGTCCGTCCCGATGACCTCGATGAGCCCGGCGTTCTTCAAGTCGTGATGGACAAGGTGCGAGGCCCGGGCCAGCGCGAAGGTGATGCCCTGGTCCTTCAGCTCTCTGATCAGGTCGCCGAACGCTTTGGCGCCGGTGTAGTCGACGTCAGCAATGCCATTGGCGTCGACGACCAGGGTGTGGACGGTCGTGGGCGCCGACGCCAGTGCCCGGTGCAGCCGGAGGACAACGAAGTCGGCATTGCCGTAGAACACGGGGGCGTACAGCAGGTAGACAAGGACGCCCGGCAACTGCTCGGTGGGCCGTCCCACGTCGGTCTCGATCCAGTGGGAGGTGCCGGGTTCGCGCCCGAGGACGGTCCCCCGGGGCCGTGCCGTGAGCTTGGCCCGATAGGCCAGGGCGATCAGGGCGGCGGCGACTACGCCCTGCTCGATGCCGACGACCGCCACGGTGGCCAGCGTCACCAGCGCCAGAGCGAACTCGAACCAGCCGAAGTGCATGATGCGGCGCAGCTCGGGCAGGTGGAACAGGCGAGAGGCGACGAAGACCAGGATGGCGCCTAAGGCCGCCTCCGGTAGGTCCTTCAACAGGCTCGTGGCCAGGGCCAGGACGACCACTATCCCGGCCACGGCCACCAGGCTGGTCACCTGGGTCTTGCCACCGGCCGAGCCGACCACGGCGGTGCGGGGAGGGCTGGCGTCGACAGCGAAGGAGCCCGCCAAGCCGGCCAAGATGCTCCCGGCCCCGACGGCGGCGAGATCGACGTTGAAGTCCTTGGCCCCCAGGGCGGGCCCGCTCGGGTTGGAGCGCACGGTGGCCGAGATCTGCACGATGCACAAAAAGGCCACGGTCACCGCCGTGACCATCAGCTGGCCGACCTGGTGCCAGGTGGCGCTGGGCAGGCCCATGGCCGGCAGGCTGGCGTGGACGGGCCCGAGCACGTGCACCCCATGGTGGGTCAGGCCGGCCGCCCCGACGAGCACCGTCGCCGCCACCACGCCGATGAGGGCGCCTGGGATCCGGTGGTCCAGCTTCTCGCCCGCCACCACCACGACCAGGACCCCGGCGGCGATGGCGAAGGTCCAGCCGTTGAACCGGCCGAACTGGTCGATGACGGCCCGTGCTCGCCCGATCGTCGTCGTGCCTCCACCGGGCAGCCCGAGGACGGTGGGGAGCTGCTTCACCAGGATCTCGACCCCGATACCGGCCAGGAGCCCGTCGATCACAGGTAGGGGGAGGAAGTCGGCGATCCAGCCCAAACGGAGCAGGCCCGCTCCCACCAGCAGCGCCCCTGTCACCAGGGCCACAGTGCTCACCAGGTGGGGGTAGTCCCGGCTCCCGGTGGCGGCCACGGCTGCCACCCCGGCGGCGAAGACAGGCGCGATGGTGGAGTCGGCCCCGACGGACATCCGCGGGTGACGCCCGAAGAGGGCAAAGAGGAGCGAGCCGGCGATGAAGGCGTAAAAGCCCGCCACCGCGGGCATGTTGGCGAGGTGGGCGGTCGCTATCTGCTCGGGGATGGCGATGGCGACCAAGGTCAGGCCGGCAGTCAGGTCGGGCACCAACCAGGGCCTCTGGTAACCCTTGAGCGTGGGTAGGACCGGAGGCGCCCACTTGCGGCCCGCCGGGGCCTCGGATTTCGTCCTGGTCTTGATGGCGCGCCATCTTGGCACGTCAGCGGCACCGGTCTGTGGTATGGGGAGCGGCCGGGCCACCGCCGGAGACGACGCGGCCGGCCATGGCGTGAGCTCGCAGTCCCGGGGACGCCCCGGTAGTCTTGTGCGGTCCTCAACCCGGCAAGGAGCACGAGTGGACCTGTTCGAGTACCAGGGCAAACAGTACTTCGCCCGCTTTGGCGTCCCCGTGTCGCCCGGAGGTATAGCCACCACCCCGGCCGAAGTCGTTGAGCTGGCCGAACGCCTGGGCTACCCGGTGGTGGTGAAGGCTCAGGTCCAGGTCGGGGGCCGGGGCAAGGCCGGTGGGATAAAACTGGCGGGCGACGCTGAGCAAGCCCGTGCCCACGCCGCGTCCATCCTCGGCATGGACATCCGGGGCCATGTGGTGCACCGGGTCTGGGTCGAGCACGCCTCCGACATCGAGCGCGAGTACTACGCCAGCTTCACCCTCGACCGGGGGGCCAAGGACCACTTGGCCATGGTGTCTGCCAAGGGCGGCGTGGACATCGAACAGGTGGCGGCGGAGGACCCCGACGCCATCGTCCGCCTCCATGTCGATCCCTACGTCGGCTTCAGCGAGGCCCAGGCCGACCGGCTGGTGGCCGAGGCGGGGCTGGACGAACAGGCCCGCCCGGGGGCGGCCGAGGTGCTGGCGAGCCTGTACCGCTGCTTCACCGAGGGCGACGCCGACCTGGTCGAGGTCAACCCTCTTGTGCTTACCACCGACGGTCGGGTGCACGCCCTCGATGCCAAAGTCACCCTGGACGACAATGCCGCCTTCCGCCATCCCGAATGGGAGGAGTACGCCGCCACCACCGAGCTCGACGAGCGGGAGCGACGTGCCCGGCAAGCCGGTCTTCAGTACGTGGGCCTGGACGGCTTTATCGGCATAATCGCCAACGGGGCCGGGCTGGCCATGAGCACGTGCGACGTCGTGAACCAGGTCGGTGGCCGTCCGGCCAATTTCCTGGACATCGGGGGCGGGGCCAGCGCCGAAGTAATGGCCAGCGCTCTGGAGGTCATTTCCTCCGATGCCAGTGTCCGCGCCATTTTCATAAACATCTTCGGCGGGATAACCCGGGGCGAGGAGGTGGCCAACGGGATCGTGACGGCGCTGCGCCGGGTGGACATAAAGGTGCCTATGGTCATCCGCCTGGACGGCACCAACGCCGAGCTGGGCCGGGAAATCCTGCACAGCGTGGAGTCCGAAAAGGTGATCAGCTCGCCCAACATGATGGACGCCGCCCGGCGGGCCGTCGAGCTCGCAGGCGGGGCAAAATGAGCGTCTTCGTCGATGAGGGCACCAAGGTGGTGGTCCACGGTCTGACCGGCGGGCAGGCCCGCTTCCACGGGTTGCGCAACCGGGACTACGGGACCCAGGTCGTGGCGGGCGTAAACCCCCTCAAAGGCGGCCAGGACGTGGAAGGTATCCCCGTCTTCGCCACCGCTGCCGAAGCCCGGGAGGCGACGGGGGCCAACGCTAGTTTTGTGGCCGTCCCGGCCAAGGTAGCGCCCGGGTCGGTGCTCGAGGCGGCGGCGGCTGGCATCGAACTTATCGTTTGCATCACCGAGGGCATCCCGGCCCAAGACGAGGCCAAGGTTTACAGCGAACTGCGGCATGTGTACCCGGCCGTCCGCCTTATCGGGCCCAACTGCCCGGGGATCATCAGCCCGGGCAAATGCAACATAGGCATTACTGCGGGCGAGATCGCCCTGGCTGGCGGTCCCGTCGGCATCGTCAGCCGCAGCGGCACCCTGACTTATCAAGCGCTCTACGAGCTGAAGCAAATGGGCATCGGTGTCACCACTTGTGTCGGTATCGGCGGCGACCCCGTCCCGGGCACGACTTTTGTCGACTGCCTCGCCGCCTTTGAGGCGGACCCGGACACCATGGCCGTGATGCTGATCGGCGAGATCGGGGGCACGGAGGAAGAGAAGGCGGCCGCCTTTATCGCCGAACGGGTCACCAAGCCGGTGGTGTCCTACATCGCCGGGGTGACGGCACCCCCGGGCCGGCGCATGGGCCACGCCGGGGCCATCATTTCGGGCAGCAAGGGGACGGCCCAGGCCAAGATGGAAGCCCTGGCCCTAGCGGGCGTGAAGGTGGCGCTGAACCCGACGGAGGCCGGCGAGCTCATGGCCCAACTCGTGCGGTCCGTGTAGCCCGGGCGCGGATGCCGCGAAAGCCCCGCAAGCTCGAAGAAGCTCAACGCACCGCCCTGGGGTCGGCGCTGTCCGGCGCGGTGCGCGGCGAGGTCCGCTTCGACACCACGGCCCGGGCCGCCTACGCCAGCGATTCGTCGAACTACCGCCACGTACCCCTGGGCGTCGTCTTCCCCGTCGACCACGACGACGTCCGGGCGGCGGCCCGCCTGGCCGCCGAGGCGGGGGCGGCGCTCCTGGCCCGGGGGGCCGGGACCAGCTTGGCCGGGCAGGCGTGCAACGAGGCGGTCGTCGTCGACATGTCGCGCCACATGACGCGGATCGCCGAGATCGACCCGGACCGGCGGGTGGCCCGGGTTGAACCGGGGGTGGTGCTGGACGACCTGCGCCGGGCCGCGGAGCAGCACGGCCTCACGTTCGGGCCCGACCCGGCCACCCATGCCTGGTGCACCCTCGGTGGCATGATCGGCAACAACTCCTGTGGTACCCACGGCCTTTACGCCGGCAAGACGTCGGACAACGTCGACAGCCTCCGGGTCGTGCTGGCGGGGGGCGAGGAGCTCGAAGTGGGTACCTACATGCCCGGCGACATGCCTGCGGCCATGGCCGGAGGAGGCCGGCTGGCCGGTTTGCTGGTGGGTTTGACCGGGCTCCAGGCCAGGTACGGGGCGTTGGTGGCGGAGCGCTTCCCCGACATCCCCCGCCGGGTGAGCGGTTTCAACCTGGACCAGCTCGCTCCGGGACGGGCCCATGTGGCCCGCGCCCTAGTGGGCACGGAGTCGACGTGCGCCTTTACGACCGAGGCCACCCTCCACCTGGTGACCAGCCCTCCCCGAAGGTGCCTTGTCGCCCTGGGTTACCCCGACATATTCATCGCCGCCGAGGCCGTACCGAGCCTCCTCGGTCATCCCCTCTTGGCGCTGGAGGGCTTTGACCGGACGCTTGTGGACCAGATGGAGGCCCACGGCCTCAACCGCGGCGGCGTCGCCCTACTACCCGACGGGGACGGCTGGTTACTGGCGGAGCTGGGCGGGGACACCATGGAAGAGGCGAAGTCCAAGGCGTCTGAGCTCATCGCGTCCCTGCCTCATGGTGTGAGCTGGCGGCTGGTCGACGGGGACCTGGCCCAGAAACGGTTGTGGGCGGTGCGGGAATCGGGCCTGGGGGCCACGGCCATCCGCCTCGACGGCCACCATAATTACGAGGGATGGGAAGACGGCGCCGTGGCGCCGGCGCGCCTGGCTGACTACCTGCGAGGTATAACCGCGCTGTGGGCCGAGCACGGTTATTCAGGCGCCTGGTACGGGCATTTCGGCCAAGGCTGCGTGCACACCCGCAACAACTTCGACCTATCGAGCCCGGACGGGCTGCGCGACTACCGTAGTTACGTCAACGCCGCCGCTGACCTCGTGGTCTCCATGGGCGGTTCCCTCTCGGGCGAGCACGGTGATGGCCAAAGCCGCGGCGAGCTGCTGGAGAAGATGTTCGGGCCCGAACTGGTGGAGGCCTTCCGGGAGTTCAAGGCCTTGTGGGACCCGGACGGCCTGATGAACCCGGGCAAGGTGGTCGACCCCTACCCTCTGGACGCCAACGTGCGCTACACGACGCTGACCGAGCCTGCGCACCTGCGGCCCACCGCTTACTCCTTCGCCAAGGACGACGGTTCTCTTCTCCATGCTTCTCTGCGCTGCGTCGGGGTCGGTCGCTGCCGGCGGGACGACACGGCCACGATGTGCCCGTCTTACCGGGCCACTCGGGACGAGGTGCAATCGACCCGAGGACGGGCCAAGTTGCTGGGCGAGCTGTTCCAGGGGGAGCCGGTGCGACCGACGTGGCGGAGCGAAGAGGTGCGAGAAGCCCTCGAGCTCTGCCTGTCCTGCAAGGGGTGCGCCTCGGACTGCCCGACCCATGTCGACATGGCCACCTACAAGTCGGAGTTCCTCTACCACTACTACAGGGGCCGGGCCCGGCCGGCGGCCATGTACGCCATGGGCCTCATGCCCTGGGCCGGCCGGCTCACCACGACGTGGCCGGCGGTGGCCAACATGGCCAACGGTGCCCTGGGCGCGCCGCTCGTGGGGCGGGCGCTCAAGCGTATGGCGGGCATCGCCACGAACCGGCCCGCGCCCCGGTTCTCGGCCGCCGGGGGGCTGCGCAGGTCCATCCGCGGCGACCTGCCTCTGGCCGTGGACCGCGACCCCAGGGACACCACGGTCGTCATATGGCCGGACACCTTCACCGACGTCTTCCGTCCTGACCTGGCTACCGATCTGGTCGTGGCCATGGAGGGCCTCGGCGAGCGGCCCGCTGTCGCGTCCGGGTGGGCGTGCTGCGGGCGTACCCTCTACGACTTCGGGATGCTCGACCTGGCCAGGCGCTCTCTCCGGCGCCTTTTGCGGGTGCTCGGGCCGTGGGTCGACGCCGGCGTGCCGGTGGTCGTGGCCGAACCGAGCTGCCTGGCCGCCTTCCGGGACGAACTACCTGCTTTGCTGGCGGACGACCCCCGGAGCGCGGCACTGGCGTCCCTGGCTCGCAGCCCGGCCGAGCACCTGGTGGCGACCGGACAGGTCGCCCGTTGGGCCGCTCTGGGCCCGAGGGCGGGCGTCGGCCGCGCCGTGGTCCACGCCCACTGCCACCAGCGTGCGGCGGTCGGGACCGACGCCGACCAGGCTGTTCTCGCTGCTCTCGGCTATCAGGTCGAGCTCCTCGACGCCGGTTGCTGCGGGCTGGCCGGCTCGTTCGGGTTCAATGCTCGCCACGAGCCCGTCTCCCGCACTATCGGAGAGGACTTGTGGCTACCTAAGGTCCGGGCCGCGCTCGGCCACGGCGATGACCCCCCAGCCCAGCTGGTGGTGGACGGTTTCAGCTGCCACACTCAGCTCGAGCACCTCGGTCCCGACCTTCTGGGCCGCGTCACGACCCTTCCCGCTCTTGTCCGACGCCACCAAGCCGGCGCCGCGGTGTAAGCGTCGGGCCCATGAACAGCGGTGTTGGAGCCGGCGACAGCCTCGAACAGGTCCCGGAGGTGGCTGACCGGGCGCTGAGCGACTACCGAGGGAAAAGGGATTTCGCGGCCACGCCCGAGCCGGCGGGCTCGACGGAGCAGCCCGGCCGGGGCGAGGGCGGACAGGGCAATAGGTGGGTCGTCCAGCAGCACGCCGCTCGGCGTCTGCATTACGACTTCCGGCTCGAGGCGAACGGCGTGCTCGTCTCTTGGGCCGTGCCGAAGGGCCCGTCGTACGACCCGGGCGTGAAACGGCTGGCTGTGAAGGTCGAGGACCACCCACTCGATTACCGCGACTTCGAGGGCACCATCCCCGGGGGGAACTACGGCGCCGGTGCCGTGATCGTCTGGGACGAGGGCACCTACCGCAACCTGACGACCAGGCATGGTGAGCTCGTCCCGGTGGCCGAGGCCGTGGGAGCCGGGCACGTCTCGGTGTGGCTCGAGGGTTCCAAGCTCGTCGGTGGCTGGGCGCTGACGCGTTTCGACGGGGCCAACTGGGCGCTTGTCAAGCGCAGCGACGACCACGCCGCCCCCCAACGAGAGGTGACGTCCGAAGAACCCCGCTCGGTGAAAACGGGTCGTACCCTGGACGAGGTGAGAGATGGGGGTGCTCGCTCCGACCGGGACGGCTCGTCTGGCCCGGCGCCCGCCACCTTCTGCCCACCCATGCTGGCCCAACTCGAGGCCGTCAGCCCCGAGGCCGCGTCGGGACCTCTGGCAGGCAAGCCGGGCGAGTGGATCTTCGAGCCGAAGTTGGACGGTTTGCGCTGCACCGCCGTCCGCAACGGGCCCGAGGTCACCTTGTTCTCCCGCAACCGGCTCTCCTTCAATGCGCGGTTCCCGTCGGTAGTCAAGGCATTGGGGCAGTTGGCGGCCACCAATTTCGTCATCGACGGCGAGCTGGTCGGGATGATCCAGGGCCGTCCCGACTTCGGCGCCCTGCAACAGGGCGCGGCGCAGGTCCAATTGTGGGCCTTCGACCTGCCCTGGCTGCTAGGACGGGACTTGCGCCACCTGCCCCTAGAAGACCGCAAGGCTCTCCTGGACAAAACGGTCACCGAGGGCGCGGACCTGAGAGTCGTGCGTGCCCTCCTAGGCGACCCCAGGCTGTTGTTCGAGCGCGCTTGCCAGGACCGTTGGGAAGGTCTCGTGGCCAAGCGTTCAGGTTCGCGCTACGTGCCGGGGCGCTCCTCGGACTGGCGCAAGCTCAAATGCGGGTACCGCCAAGAGCTTGTCGTCGGCGGGTTCACCGCTCCTCGAGGTACGCGCCAGGGCTTCGGCGCCTTGCTGGTCGGCTACTGGGATGCCGGCGAGCTGGTCTATGCGGGCAAAGTAGGCACCGGCTTCGACCGGTCGGAACTGGCCCAACTTCTACGCCGGCTAGAGGGCGCCGAGCGGCGCACGTCGCCCTTCAGGCCGGGGACCAAGACCGACGTGGCCCGTTGGGTGAGCCCGGAACTGGTGGTCGAGGTCGAGTTCAGCAACTGGACGACCGACGGCCGCCTCCGCCACCCCCGGTTCCTCGGCGTCCGGGCGGACAAACCTAGTAAGGAAGTGGTCCGTGAGAGCGCGCCCGGCCAGGGAGCTGACGAACCACGAAATGGGTAGTCACCTCGCTCCCGGCGCCAAAAATGACGACGTCGGGGTCGCTGGCCGGGCTCGGGGCGGCCGGGGCACACGGGGCCCGGGCCCGGTAAGCTCGTTCGTACCGAAGGCATTGACCGACGCGTCCCCCGGGTCGCGGGTTGTCGCCCGCGGGACGTAGGGGTACCGGGAGGAAAGCACTCTGTCCAATAACAATGCCAACGCCAAGGAGCAGGGCATCTTGCTCGAGGGGACCGTAGTCGAGTCCCTGAAGAACGCCACCTTCCGGGTCAAGACCGACAACGGCCACGAGGTGTTGGCTCACAACTCGGGCAAGATGCGCATGCACCGCATCCGCGTTCTGCCTGGAGACCGCGTGCAGGTAGAGATCAGCCCCTACGACCTCAAGCGGGGCCGTATCACCTACCGGTTCAAGTAGCCGCGCCAAGGCACCACCCGCCGTCGACCTGGTAGTTCACGTCCATTGGCGCCTAGCGACCAGGACCTCTTTCAGCAGCGACGGCCGGTCTGTCATGACGCCATCGACGCCGAGGTCGAGCACCCGCTCCATCTCGTCCCGGTCGTCGATGGTCCACACATGCACCGCCACCCCCGCCCGGTGACAGGCGGAAATGAAGCCCGCGTCCAGGATGAGCAGGCCGTGACGCCGCACCGGCACCTGGGCGGCAGAGGCCCGGGTGCCCATCGACAACCATGGGACCGCCTTGGCCGCCACCAACCGAGCAATGGCGGCGCGACCCGCCCCGGTGGCCAGTTGTGGCCCCAGAGCGGCCCTCACCCGGGTCGTCCGGCGGGCTGAGAAGGCGGCGACCAGTACCCGATCGGTGGCGCCGGCGTGCTTGATGGCGTCGATCACCGGGGCGATGGCTTCCCGTCTTTTCACATCGATGTTCCAGCGCACCTCCGGCCAGGTGGCGAGCATCTCGTCAAGGCGCGGGACCTCGCGTCCGTCTTGCAGGCGGACAGCCTGGAGTTGCGGCCAGGTCATCTTGTCGACGGCGCCGGGCTGTCCCGAGACCCTGTCGATGGTCGGGTCGTGGAGGGCGACGGCGACCCCGTCCAGAGTGGCCCTTATGTCCGTTTCGACGTAGTGGTAGCCGAGCGACACGGCATAGGCGAAGGCCTTCCAGGTGTTCTCCGGCGCTTCCGCGGCGCCGCCTCGGTGGGCGAAAGCAAGAGGGGCGGGAAGGTCGAAGAAACTTCGGGCCGGGACCACGGCCTCAAGGTAGCTCCCGCGGGCAACCCGCCGCCGCCGGCCGGGAAGACAGGCGGGCCCGGGCACCGGAGGGAGCTCTGGCAGGGTACGGTTTGGCGGTGACCGGCATGGACCTATTTTCTGCCCGCTTGGTACCCGTAAGAGGGGAGGGCGGGTGGCTCGCACGGCTCCCTGGGGCCGTCGTCTTCGTGCCCAACGATGGCGAAGACGCCCGGGAAATGGTTTCGGCATGCCTGGCCTGTGGCGGGGCCATGGAACTGCTGGGTGGGGTGGGCTCGCGACTGGCGGATCCCAGGGCGGCGCCCTGGCCGTCGTTCGTCGTCATCGCGGCGCGAGGAGCCGAACTGGTGGCCGTCGTTCACGGCCCGGTCGAAGTGGTGGTGGTGCGGGCGGCTGACGAGGAGCGGCTCTACGGCGGCGACGACGTCGGGTCGTGGTTGAACAAGGTGCTGGCGCACGTCCAAGCCCTGTACGTCGGCCATGGTGACCTGCAGGTCGGCCATAGTGAGCGGACGGACGGTCCCGTAGATCTGCGCGAGGGCGTTGTCAGGGCCGGGGGTTTCCTATTGGTGCCGCCGCCTGGGGACGCCCGTACTGGGGACGCCCGTACTGGGGACGTCCGTACTGGGGACGTCCGTACTGGGGACGCCCGTAACGGGGACGCCCGTAACGGGGACGGAAGAGCTGGCGTTCGGGGCCATATGGCCGCCGGGACCGGCGCGCCCGTCTCCGGCGGCCCGGAGAGGCCAACCGTTATTGACCTGCCCGCGCCGGCCGAGGACGCCACCTTGGCCGAGCCCGGGGCCAGCGTCCTCGAGGCCATGGGGACGGGCGACGGTGCCCACGGGGCGGCGCGTCATGCTCACCCGCCGGCCCTGGTCCGGGGCGTCTTCTGCCCGCGCAAGCACCTGAACGACCCTCGGGCTACGACGTGCCGGGCGTGCGGCCTGCCTATTGCCGCCGGTGCGCCGCAGGTGGAAGGCCCTCGGCCATCGCTGGGCAGGCTCACCTGGGACAACGGGGAGGTGGACCACGTGCCTGGGGCCGCCCTCGTCGGGCGCGACGTGGCGCTCGACGCGACGATCGTGGCCGGAGAGCTCGTCCCGCTGGTGCCCGCCGGCCACAACGACAGCATGTCGCGCGTCCACGCCGAGCTCCGCCCTTTGGGCTGGGACGTCGTGGTCATCGACAGAGGCTCCACCAACGGCACGTTCGTCTGGGACGAGGCGAGCCGGGGCTGGCAACGGCTTCTACCGGGGGAGGCCCATGTGCTGCAACCGGGCGCGGTGCTCGCCTTCGGGGAGCGTACGGCAACCTTTGAGCCCACGGACATGCCCGCCGGATAGGCCCGTCGGCCCCCGGTCCCATCTCTCCCCGGGGCCGTGCCGTCGCCCGCCCAGGTCAGCGGGCCAATGCTGAAGCTTGTCTGAATTGGGCCGTGGGCGCGGCCGCGAAAGTCCTAGGGTGCTGGTATGGCTGAGAGGGCGCACTTCGCCGAACAGGCGATGGGCTACATGGGTTCGCTGTACAGCGCCGCCCTGCGGATGACCCGTAACCCCTCGGACGCCGAAGACCTGGTCCAGGAAACGTACCTCAAGGCCTACCGCGCCTTCGGGACGTTCCAGGAGGGTACCAACCTCAAGTCCTGGCTCTACAAGATCCTGACCAACACGTTCATCAACAGCTATCGGGCCAAGCGCCGACGACCGGCCGAGACCGAGCTCGATGACGTCGAAGACCTCTACCTGTACCGCCGCCTGGGGGGCAACCAGGCGAGCTCGCTGGGCCGCAGCGCGGAAGACCTGGTCCTCGACCGGTTCACCGAGGCCGAAGTCAAGGGTGCTGTGGAGTCTCTCCCCGAAGCCTTCCGCCTAGCCGTCCTCCTGGCTGACGTGGAAGGTTTCTCGTACAAGGAAATTGCGGAAATCCTCGAAGTGCCGATCGGCACCGTCATGAGCCGGCTGCACCGGGGAAGAAGAGCGCTTCAGAAAGCGTTAGCTACATTTGCCGAGGAAAGACGCTTGTCCGCCCCGGCCGATGTCCCTACTTAGGTGCATGAAGCACGACCAGCGAGAGGGTAATGGAACGCGACCAACCGCAGAGCG
>JBKQUU010000160.1:0-8888 GCA_052325485.1 Acidimicrobiales bacterium
CCCTATAAGCGCCGAGACGTAGGACGGCGTCGGCGAAGGGCTCTTTGTCGAAGTAGCTCTCGAGGTCGGCCTCGACGGCGGCCAAAGAGCTGTCACGGAGCTGGACGGTGGAGCGGTAGTGGTTGAAGGTGGCGGCGAGCGCCCGGTCCTCGAAGTGCAGGCCCGCTAGCCAGCGCTCGAACTTGAAGGTCCAGTTCGAGCCGTCCCGGTAAACAAGCGAGTGGCGCAACAAGAACTTGGTGAGCCGGTTACGCGCCCGGGTCAGGTCGGCGACCATGTCGCCCCGGGTGCGGCACAGGTCCCGCACCGCCTCTTGGGCCGGGCTGGGCACGGCTATGGCGGTGAGCTCGCCGGCGCGGTGCAGGCCAGCCAGGCGCCGGGCGTCGCGCTTGTCGGTCTTTACCCGGTCGCCCCGGCCTTTGGGCACCAGCGACGGGGCCACCACGTCGCAACGCACCCCCATCTTGGTGAGCAGGCGGTAGAGGTCGTACCCGGTGGGCCCGGCCTCGTAGCAGGCCCACAACCCAGCGGGCCGTCCCACTCGTTCGACCAGCCGGCGGACCGACCCGGCGTCGGACGAGATCTTGTCCACCACCGCCAGGTCTCGGTCCGGGTGGAGCACCGCTACCGATATCGAGCCTTTGAACACGTCCATCCCTAGATGGACGAACCCTCTATGCGCCAAACTGGTCATGGTCGGCTCCTTCCCGTATGTCGGCTCCGTTCGCGCCGTACAACACGAATGATCCACGCAGATGCGGGCTTGACCGGGGCCGGCCACCACAACCAGGCGGGCCGGGATTGTCCTTGAGGGGTGAGGGCCCCCCTGCGCAGACTGGCTCGGCGCTAGCCGGACCGGGGCCCCCTCCGGGGTGGTCTGGCCGGCGGCGGGGCAGTTGGGGGTGCGGGGTGGGGAGGCTCGCCGGTCAAGGAGAAGTTTCGGGCCGCCGTGGGCCATAGAACAGACCTCCTGTCAACAGGTTTCACAACCGTGAACTGGGATGCTGTTCCATGATGAATATCTCCCGGTCCACTGGCGTGGTGCTCACAATGGCAACCACGCCATAACAGGATCTTCTGGACAGCCTGAGCGACCGCGGGACTGGACGGAGTAAGTTCTCAGGTGATGCTCCGAAGTTATAGTCCAGGGTATGTCCGGTAGCAGTAACCTTGACCACAAGGTCGAGCCGCCCGAAACGCTTCCTGCCACCATCTCTTCTCGACCTTCGCAGCGTTATAGTACGGGCGACCGAGGCGGCCGGTTGGTACCCGCTAAAGTGCCAACCCAGGCCTTAGGCCCGGCGGTCCCCCACTGCCGCGCGGGTAGCGGACAATGGCGACTCCGGCCGGCCCCAGCGTGACCCGGTGTCCCGGAACTGTGCCCGTTAACAACTCGAGCCCGCCGTCAGGCACCTCAATTTCTCGTTGCTCATCTGAGTAGTTGATGAGGAACTCGTAACGCCTGTCCGTCGCCACCCTGACGACCCGCTCGACGCGGGCCCCGGCACGCTCTACTGCTGGATCGGCTCGCAGGGCGGGCACCGCGCTGTAGAGCCGGGCCAAGGCGCCTTGGTCGAGCCGGCACCCGAGGTAGTAGGCCCGCCCGCTGCCGTAGCCCGTCTCGAGTATGGCCGGCCGCCCTGACAACGGCCCGCTCGAGTAACAGGCGAGCGCATGGCCACTTGTCTCTGCGGTGACGTCGGCCCAAAGGGTCCCCTTGGCCGTCTCGCCGTCTTCCCATTGCAGCTCCAGCATCGCGCCGACGGGCAACGGGGCTACATCCAAAACATCGCAGCCCATTAGAGGTCGAACCGGCCCGCCATAGGGACCGAGGTAGACCGAGTCGCGCTCGTCGACGACCCCCGACCAAAAAGAGACCACCGCAGTGCCGCCAGCCTCGACGTAAGACACGAGGTTGGCGCCCTGGCGCTCGGTCATGAGGTAAAGGCTTGGCACGACCACCGCTTGGTAAGCATCGAGCGGCTCGTCAGGGTGGCAGAAATCGACAGCCACACCGCCCTCGTAGAGCGGACGATAAAGCCACAGCAGCTGTTCAATGATGGCGAGGCCGTCGGCCGGCTGGGAGGGAGCCTCGAGCGCCCACCAGTTGGGCCAGGAGAACACGACAGCGACCTTGGCCTCCACAGCTGCACCTGCAAAGTCCTCGAGGGCGGCGATCTCCTTCCCCAATGCTGCCACCTCCGCCCACACCGGCGAAGCTGTCCCGGAGTGGGGGACCATGGCGGAATGGAACTTCTCGGCCCCCGCCCTCGAAGCGCGCCACTGGAAGAACATGAGGCCTTTCGCGCCCCGGGCCACCGCTTGGTAGCTCATCGCGCGCATGTGGCCGGGGCGTTTGGGCACGTTAGGGGAGTGCCAAGTGACCCGGGACGGTGTCTGCTCCATAACCATCCAGGGGACTTGTTTGTTGAGGCTCCGCATGAGGTCGTAATGCATTGCGCTCTGCACCTGCCACTCCGGGCCGGCTGTGTCCGGATAGTTGTCCGTGGACACGATGTCCACCTGAGCGGCCCAGTCGAAGTAGTCAAGAGGCTTGAAGAAGCCCATGAAGTTCGTTGTCACAGGTAAGTCCGGCCGAGCTGCGTTCAGGACCGCTCGCTCCGCCAGGAACTCCTCGAGAAAGGCCTCGCTGCTGAAGCGCTTGTAGTCGAGATCCAGTGCAGGGTTGACGAACGCCCCTGTCAGGCGTGGTGGCACCACCTGGTCGAAGTCGGTATAGGCCTGGCTCCAGAAGGTGGTGCCCCAAGCGTCGTTGAGCGCCTCCAGCGACCCATAACGCTGTTCGAGCCACCGGCGGAAGTCCCGCGCGTGGTTGTCGCAATAGCAATATGGGACGTGGCAGGCATACTCGTTGTGGACGTGCCACATCTTCACCGCCTCATGGGGGCCGACCTCGGTCGCGAGCCGGGTAACTATCGCGCGGGCCTTCTCTCGGTAGGTGGGGCTGCAGATGCAAATCGTCTGCCGGCTGCCATGGCTGTAGCGAGCACCTTTCGCGTCGACGGGGAGCACGTCAGGGTACCGTACCGACAGCCACGCGGGAGGGGCTGCTGTCGGGGTGGCCAGGTCCGCGGCGATACCGGCCTCCGCGAGGATGTCGAGGAGATCGCTAAGCCAACCAAAGGAGAACTCACCCTCCCGGGGCTCCAGCTGCGCCCAGGAGAAAACGCCGACGGTGACAAGGTCGACCTCGGCTTGGCGCATGAGCGCGACGTCCTCCTCCCAGACAGCCCGAGGCCATTGCTCGGGGTTGTAGTCACACCCATAATGCAAGTGCTTACCCATAACCCGCTGCTCCCTTTCAGATGTAACTTGCCAACCGTTGCTTCATATTGCCCACGCTCTCACTCACCGGCCACAGCTCCAAACGTCAGCCCCCGGGCGACGTACTTTTGAAGGAACGGGAACAGTACGAGCATTGGGAGCACGGACACGAGAGAGCCGAGGATCACGTTGGAGTACAGTGGTTGGCCCGCCCCGGCCTCGTTGAGGGTGCTTGCCCAGGCTGACAGTCCCACAGTGAGGGGGAAGCGGGTCTCGGTGCCGAGCAGCACGAGGGGCAAGAAGTAGTTGTTCCAAGTCCCGATGAACGACAGCAAGAAAAGGGTGGCCATCCCGGGCATCAAGATGGGCCGGCCGATCTGCCAGAGGGCCCTGAACTCGCCGGAGCCATCCATGCGGGCCGATTCGAGCAGCGTGTCGGGGACTGCCTCGGCGGCGTAGATCGACATGAAGTAAACCCCGAAAGGGTACACGGCCAATGGGAGGATCACACCCTGGTAGGTGTTGGTCAGCCCCATGTAGTGCTCGAGGAGGAAGAGCGGTACGACGAGGGCGGTCCCCGGCACCATGAGCGAGCCCACCACCAGGCCGAACGCCGCCCGCCTGCCGGCGAACCTGTACTTGGCCAAGCCGTACCCGCACATCGTGGACACCACCGTCGCGAGCGTGGCCGTCACCGAGGAGTAGATGAACGAGTTGAGAAACCACCATTTGTAATCGCCGCTCTCGTAGCTGAACAGCGAGGAGAAGTTGGACCCCAAAGATGGGTGCGAAGGCAGCAGGAAGGTATTGGTCGAGAACAGCTGGCCGGTGTCCTTGGAGGAAGCAACAACGAGCCAGTAGATGGGGACGAGGACGTATACGGCCGCGACGGCCAGAAGAGCTGTGGTGGCAGTGGTTTTGGCCCGCGCAGCCAAGCGTCCCCCAAAGACCCGGGGGACCAAATGGCGCGAGGACGGCGCCGGCGCGGTCATCGGGCCGCTCCAGTGCTGACGACCGGGTTCATGCGCCTCCTCACTATCCCGTAGAAGGCGATAGTGGCGACGATCGTGATGAGGGCGAGCACCACCGACTGGGCGGCTGCCGTCTGCTCGTTACCGAAGGCGAAGGCGGTGTTGTAGATGATCTGGTTGGGCGTCAAAGAGTTACCGACCGAGGCCACCTCGTTGAGGATCACGGGCTCGTTGAACAGCTGGAGCGTCCCGATTATGGAAAGGATGGCGATGAACATGACTGTGCGGCGGATCATCGGGAGCTTGATGCGAGCCGCTAAGGCAAGCTCCGAGGCCCCGTCCACCTTGGCAGCCTCAAGCACTTGGCGGGGCACGTTGGTCAAGCTCGTCAGCAGGATCGTCATGTTATAGCCGGTCCACTCCCAGGTCACGATCAGCATGATCGAGTAGAGGGAAAGGCGGTAGTCCAGCGGCTGTGCCGGGCCGCTGGTTAGCCCGAGCAAGTGGGGGATCTTGAGCGCGACGTCTAGGTCCGGCGTCAAAAGGAACCCCCACATGAGGGCGGCTATGACCCCAGGGACCGCGTACGGCAAGAAGTAGACAAGGGAAAAGACTTTCCTCCCGCGACAGTACGGGCCGTCGAGCAACAGCGCCAAGCCAACAGCGAGGCCGATCATCACCGTGACTTGCACGGCGCCGAAATAGCCCATTCGCACGATCGCGGACCAGTAAGCACCGTTGGAAAAGGTCGTTCGGTAGTTGAGGAGGCCTGCGTACGCGCCAGTAAGCGGAGAGCGAAGGCTGAGGATGACCGAGTAAACGAGCGGGCCAGCGAAGAAAACCGCGAACAGGCCGAGGAAGGGAGAAGTCATGGCTAACCCCGAGCGGCCCTGCCTTCGGCGCAACGGCTCATCGCTCAGCACGGCTCGGCCACTTGCCGGGGCCGGCGCTGGCAGTGCGGCACGTTCTTCCGCGCTTCGCACTGCCATGGCCGCTTCCGTCCTTTCTTCGTGTGCTGTGCCGACCTTACGAACGCCTACGGCCCGCAGGCAGCGTCCATCGTCGGCGTGAGCGAGTTAGCTCTCGACCGAGTACCCGACCGAGCGGGCGTAGCTGACCAAGTCGGCCTCAATGTTGTTCAAGGCCTGGTCCCAGCTTTCCTTCCCGGCAGCGGCCTTTGTCATTTCGGTGCCGAAAAAGTTGTAGAGCTCAGCGTCAAAGGGGCCCCACTGCCAGTTCTGCACGACCTGTGACGCGTAGGTGTTGAACTCGGCATTGACGTTGCCGGTGAAGTTCGGGATCGGCGCGTTGAACTGCGCCACGCTGGCCCGGCCGAGAGCGGCGGGAAAGAGGCCACGCCCGCCGCCAGTCGATGTCGCCGGCTTCTCGTCGATAGTCAGTGCGCTCGGAGCAGTGTTGATGAAGGCGGCGAATTTTACCGCTGCCTGGACGTCTTGGGCGGGGCAGTCCTTGGTCACGACGTTGGTGGAGCCGCCCCAGCTACCCTCGGCGTGAGCGCCCGGCGCCCACTGGGGCAGCTGGGTCACCGCCCATTGCTGGGTGGAGCCCTTGGGCAGGAAGCCGGCGATCAAGTACCCCGGCCCCCACGCGGTGCCCACCATTGATGCATAGGCGTCTTCGGCGACGTGGTGGCCGTACGGCGCGGTGAAGTCGGTATCAAAGAGAAGGTCGCCCTTCAGGGCCAAGTTCCCGAAGAAATTAGTGACCTTCTGCTCGATCGGCCCGTTCACGGTTATCTTCCACGAACCGTTGGGCTGGAGCGCAATGGGCTGTGCGCCTGCCTGCCACCACAGCGCCTCCAAACGGTGCTCGTCGGTCGGAGAGAAGAAGTCGAGGTACATGCTGGGGTTGGCCTTGTGGAGTGCGACAGCGTCCGCGGCGAACTGCGCCCAGGTGGTCGGCACAACCAGGTTGTACTTCTTGTACACGGCCGGCTGATACATAAAGCCGGTAGGCCCGATGTCCTCGGGGAGCGCGTAGACAGCGTTGCCCTGGGAGACTTGCCCCCAAACCCAAGCCGGGTAGTCGGACTTGTACTGGTCGGCGTACTGGGCGATGTTGAGCAGGTCGTGGGCGCCAATGTAGTAGGGCAGGTACGAGTACTCGACCTGGGCAACACACGGGGCTGTACCGCCGGCCAAGGCGGTGGTCAGCTTCTCATAGAACCCGCCGCCGCTCACCCCGAGGTCAGGCGGCATCGGGACGGTGATGTCCGGGTTAGCCTTCTCAAAGTTCGCGGTTACGTCCTTAGGGTTGGCGGTCCATGTCCACCATGAGATGGTGACATTGGACGGGGTGCTCGCCGAGCTGACGACTGGCGAGCCTGTAAGTACAAAGGTCATGAGCGCCGCTCCAGCGAGCACAGCGACACCCCGCGGTCTAGTCATCCTCCTGCGTCCTTTCTGTTTGGTGTTCTTACACGGCTGTTCGGATCTCGCTTTGGGCGCGCTCTACTAGCTTTACGCCCCCCCATCAGACCCCGAACTCAAGATCGACCTTGCCGGCAGTCTACAACGATTTGGGATCGATCTCAAGTTGTCAAGACCGCACCTTTCTTGCCCCCGTGCCGCTGAGCCAAGTCGGGAGGACGCTCAACCAGGAGCCGGTGCCGGAGCCTTTGGCCTGGTGGCTGGGACCGTCGGCGGCTACTAAAGTCTAGGGGTCATGGCCACATCCTTGGGCACGAGGAGCACTGGTCCGCCTACCACTGCTGCCCATGGCCCGGGAGCGGGCGAAGCGAAGCGAAGACCGAACATCATGGACGTAGCCCATCTGGCCGGCGTATCCCGAGCGACGGTGTCGCGTGTCCTCAACGGTGGCCGCAGCGTGAGCGAGGTGAAGGCAGCCAGGGTGCTCGAGGCAGTGGACGCCCTTGGTTTCTCGGTGAACGAAACTGCGCGCCACTTGCGAAAGGGCCGCACAGGCTCTGTCGCGTTGGTGGTGTCGGAAAGGCACGAGCAGTTGTTTGAGGATCCCAACTTCGGGATCCGGGTGAAGACCTTCACGCAGCAGCTGGAGAGGCTTGGCCTTCACCTCTTGGTCAGCATCGCTCAGGACCACCAGGAGGAAGCTTTCCTCGGCAACTACTTGACCGCCGGGCATGTCGACGGCGTCCTGCTCGCGCTGATAAGCGACGGGGACCCCTTGCTGGCAGGGCTCCTCCAAGCGCGCGTGCCTCTTGTCGTGCTGGGACGTCCGCCGGACGGGCTCGAAAAGGTTGCCTCGTGGGCTGCGATGGACGACGAGGGTGCGGGGTACGAAGCGACCCGTTTCCTCATGGCCCAGAGCCGCCGCAGGGTCGGCACCATCACCGGCCCCCTCGACGGCACTTCCGGACAGGACCGGCTCCAGGGCTATGAAAGAGCACTCGGCCGCTCGCACCGAAAAGGCCTGGTGGCAGAGGGCGACTGGTCCTTGGAGAGCGGCCGGCGCGGGGCTCAGGCGCTCCTGGAGCGCTGCCCGGACCTTGACGGGCTGTTCGTGGCGTCCGACCTAATGGCGGCAGGAGCGATAAAGGCACTGAAGCAAGCGGGCCGTCGCGTGCCGGGAGACGTGGCGGTCATAGGCGTTGACGACTCTTCTGCGGCACTCACGACAGACCCGTCGCTGACCACGATGCGCAACCCTTTCGAAGAGACGGCCGAAGCAGCTGTCCGCTTGCTGTACGACCGCATGTCAGGCCGCTCTTGGGAACCTCATCGGGTTGTGCTCCCATCCCGACTTGTCCGAAGAGCTTCGGCATAAGCTCTGACTCGGGCCAGATGGTTTCGCGGTTTGGAGGCGGGCTCAGCCGCTATGGCTCGCTCGGAGGGCCGTCCGCCTTACCGAAGAAACGTACATGAACCGAGGTCGCAACGTATCAATGCTTCAGGACCAAGGTAGGTACTGGGACCTGCGGTTGGCCTGTAGGAGGAGCAGACCGATGACGATACCTCGGTAGGGCGGCGGCAGCTGCGCGCACCGGGCCACGCCGCCTCAGTAAGGGTCGCCCGACATGAGCATGAGCATGGCGCGAGCTTCGCGTCGGACGGCCGGGCGGCGATGGCGGCGAGTGAGGGGGCAGTGAGTAAGTAAGGCGCCATATGTTCTATCTGTGGCGCCCGCGATAACGTCTGGTCGGTTTTGCGCCCGAGTACCGATTCGGCAGGGATCTGAGTGGTTTATAGCTTCAGCCCGAGCGCCCCATATGAAGCGCATAATGTTCGCCTGTCCTAAGTCCTGCCTCGTTAGGGCAACTGACCCCGGAACGTTGGCAACATGCCAGGGTCATCCGTTCGGCCTAGCTCACATACCGTTGTCCACGTTGTGCTACAATGTCAACATGTCAGAGAACGTGTCCGTTCGGCTCGAGGACGGCTTGGCCCAGCGTCTGCGGCTGCGGGCCCGAGCGGCGGGCGAGACCCTTTCGGACCGCTTGCGCCGCTACGCCGATGAGGGCATGCGCCGCGACGAGCACCCCTTGGTCACATTCCGCGACGGGCCTACTGGCCGGCGCGCCGGGATAGTCGGGGGGCCAGATGTATGGGAGATCGTGATGTGGGTCGAGGACCTGGCCGCTGAGGAGGACCCAGTGGCCGTTCTCGTCGAGGAGTCGGCCTTGGCCAGGGCACA
>JBKQUU010000161.1:0-45523 GCA_052325485.1 Acidimicrobiales bacterium
GACACAGACCCGCAGACGTGGGGCGGTCAGTACCTGAACCCGGACTGACTGCCTCTGCCAGCCTGGCGCTGACGCCTGATGAGGCGCAGCCGGTTAGCACCTCATCGGCAGCGGCTGGTTCGTGAGCTTGCGCTGGTAGTGGGACTGCCGGGCCTGGGCCTGGTGGTGGCGTCGTCATCGTGACCAGTGTTGGTAGTGCTCGCCCGGATGTTGCGGATGCGTGAAGCTAGAAGGTCAAGGCAGGGTCGCGGAAGTAGAGCTGCAGCGCGAGGCCGTGGGTGCAAAGCGTCAGCCAGTGCCGGTCCCCGGTGAGCACGCGAAGGTTGTGCTCCAGAGCATGAGCGAGGCGGCACATGTCCCGAGCGACAGTGGCTTCACGGCCTCCACCGCGCGTGCCTGTTGCTCGGCGCGGCTGAGGGCGGCGAGCTGTTTCAGGTCCAGAGGTGCATGGCTGCCTTGGGCTCGAACGGCGCCACCTTGACGCCCTGTGCGCCGAACAGCGCTCCCACGGGCTGGGGCGATCGCCGCGCCCGCTCCGCCAGCTGGCACATGACTTCCCCCAAATTGACCGAGGTCACCTGGGTGCGGGGCAACGCCGGGGCCCACTATGACCACATTGGGGGCAGCACGTCTGGGAAGGGAGGTCACCTATGCGCCGCCGCCACTGGCGAATAGTACGTCGAGTGATATAGTGGTGACCGTACTAGGAGGAGCCCGTGGAGCTGCGTAAATCAACGTCCGCCAGCGGCGTCGACCACGACGTGCTCCGGCGGGCGGGCGATGCCTCAGTCCTGGTCCTGACCAGTTTGGCCGAGGGCCCCAAGCATGGCTATGCCCTCATCCAGGACGTAAGGCGGTTCTCAGGCGTCCAGCTTGGCCCCGGGACCCTGTACGGCGCCCTGGACCGCCTCGAGGCCTTGGGGTTGATCGAAGCGCTCCCGGCAGATGCCCGGCGCCAGCCGTACCGCATCACTCCGGCGGGAGCTGCGGCGCTGAGCGAGCACCTTGATGCCCTCGAGCGCATCAGTACCGTCGGCCGGCTCCGGCTCGGCTTTCTGGGGGCCTGATGCTCGCCAACAACCAGGAACGCCTGCTGCGGCTTGCGCTGCACTGCTACCCAGAGCCGTGGCGTGCCCGCCATGGCGACGAGGCCCGCGAGCTCGCTGCTTTGCTGGCTCAAGACGGGGTACCCCTCCGGTCGACCGCCTGGAGCTACTTCAAAGGTGCGGCGAGAGAGCGGCTATCGAAGACGCGGGGCCGCCGCTGGCGGGCCGGGGCCGCCGCGCTGGTGGCGGGAACTGCGCTGAGCGCCATGTCCCTGCTCGTGTCCGTGCCACCGTCGCCGGCCGGGGCCGCGCCCGTAGTCCGCGCCGGCATCACCAACCGCAGCCAGGCCGCCGCCGAGTTGCAGGAGGTGTTCAAGGCGCACCACTTCGACATCACCGTTGAGCAGCTGCCGGTCTCTCCAAGCCTGGTCGGCTCCATCCTGGGCACCACGACCCTGGGGCGCTCGACGGGCCGCGCTGGCATCCTCGGCCGGGTCACGGGGGCCTGCGCCGGCGGGGCACCAGGGTGCACCCAAGGGCTGCTGCTGCCGTCCCACTTCTCGGGGCACATGATCGTCTTGCTCGGACGGGTGGCGGGGAACGGCGAGAAATACGCGGAGTCGGCCGACATCTTCCGGCCCGGCGAGCTACTGGCGGGCAGTGGTCTGCTGGGCCGACCGGTCGGAGCGGCCGCAAGGGTGCTGGGCCGGTCCCACGTAGCCGTCCTCTGGGAAGAGAGCGGAAAGAGGAACTGTTCGACCGACGTTCCCGATGTTCGGTACCAAGTGACCGCAGGTTTCGCCGTCTCTGCTGTCACCATATGCCTAAAGGCCGCACCGTACGCTCGTGCGACCAGGTCGTGGGGCTAAGTGGACCGCACCGTGGAGGTGGCAAGTACGGCTACGTCTCAGGCCACCGGCCCTCATGAAGCACCCCCAGGCGACGACCCGGCGAGCGAAGGTGGCCGCCCGCCAGAGGGGCGCCTCCGGTCGAGCCGGTCGGGCAGGAACCTGCTCATCGAGTGGGTGGTGATAATTGTCGTGGCCCTTGTCGCCTCCCTCCTGGTCAAGACCTTTGCGGTGCAGGCCTTTTACATCCCAAGCCAGTCGATGGAACCGACCATTCAGCCCTGGGACCGAGTGCTGGTCGATAAGTTGGCTGACGACTTCGGGGCGGTGGGCACAGGAGACATCATCGTGTTCCGTCGCCCTCCGCGCGACGCCTCGACGATCGACGACCTCATAAAGCGGGTAATAGCCGGACCTGGCCAGTCGATCTACGTGGCGGACTGCAAGGTCTACGTCAACGGGAAGGAGCTCAGCCAGTCTTACCTGCCCAAGGGTTGGGAAAACCCGAGCTCTGAGTACTGCACCGTCTGGGACGGCCCTGGCATGCTCGACCTGCCCGACCCCTACACCGTCCCCGCTGGCCACTACTTCGTGATGGGCGACAACCGGAAGGACTCCGACGACTCAAGGTTCTGGGGACCGGTGCCCGCTAGCTACGTAGTCGGTGTGGCCTTTCTCCGGATATGGCCGCCAAGCCGCTTGGGCTTGTTATAGCGCGATGAGACGGGCTTTCCTGGCCCGTCATAGCAGGAAGGTGCCGCCGAGGCGGGACCTCGAAGCCGGGCCTGGAACTCGTCGAGGCCGCCGGCCTAGCCTCAAGACAGGAGGGGGTTGCCATGGAGCTGGTCAAGCAGTTCACCGCCACTCTGGAAAAGAGCCCCAACAAAGGGGGCTGGACTTATATCGTGATGCCGGGGTCGGCCGAGTACTTCGGTACCCGGGGACTGGTCAGAGTGCGTGGCCTGGTGGACGGCCACCCCTTCCGGAGCTCTTTCATGGCGCTCGGCGACGGCCGCCACAAGCTGCCTATTAAGGCAGAGCTGCAGCAGGCGATCGCCAAGGAGCCCGGGGACCAGGTGACGGTCGTGCTCCAGGAGCGGCTCGAGCGGGGCGACGATTGATGTCGGCGACCGAGATCGATGAGTACCTAGACCGTCTGGACGAGCCGAAGCGCTCGACCCTCCTGCGGCTACGCCAGGACATCCTGGCTGTCGTCCCCGACGCTGAACAGTGCATCTCGTACACAGTCCCGGGCTTCAAGGTCGCCGGCAAGACGATCGCCGGATTTGCCGCCTTCAAGAACCACCTGAGCTACCTGCCCCACAGCGGCTCGGTGTTCCCCGAGCTAGCCGAGGAGCTGGCGGGGTACGAAAAATCCACCGGAGCGTTGAGGTTCCCCGTCGACCAACCCCTACCGCCCGAGTTGGTCGAGAAGCTGGTCGCAGTGCGGCTACGACTTGCCTTCCCTACGATGGGGGGCGGAGCGGGGAGTTCGGGCGCCCAGCTGGACGACTAGAGCGTCTTGGGTTGCCAGGGAGTACGACGTCGGCCGGGTTTTCGGGGGCCGCCACCGAGGGCCCGCGTTCGACCTCCACGAGACCCGGCGGGGACTGGAGATCCTCCGGGAAGGACCATTGTCACTGAGGCAGGACGAAGCGGGTGACGGCCTCGGCGAAACCGTCCTTTTCGTTGGAAGTGGTCACTCGCCGAGCCGCTCGCTGCACTTGCGGGTCGGCGTTCCCCATGGCGATGCTGAGACCGGAGTGGGCAAACATCAACACGTCGTTGGGCTGGTCGCCAATTGTGGCTATCTCATCGGCCGTGAGTTGATATTGCCGGGACAGATATTTGGCCACTTCACCCTTGTTAGCATGAGGATGAGTGACGTCGAGGTAATAGGGTTGGGACGGTGCCGCGGCCACGTGGTTACCGAACTTATCCTGAGCGGCGGCCGCCGCGCTCGTTACGGCACCGTGGTCGTCACTGACTCCAACAATCTTGGCCACTCCCTGTGCCAAACCGTCCAGGCTGGGCACGACCGTCGGTTCGAACTTAACCGTCCAGGCCTCGCGGTCCACGTGAGGTCCCTTGCGGTCAGTCACAAACCAATCCGCGCCTCGGTAGATCCACACGGAGAGCTCGAACGATCTCATGAGGTCGATAAGGAGCGGGACCAGTTGTTCGGGCAAGACCTTCTGTTCGATCACCGTCATGTCCGGTTTCACGATGACCCCGCCGTTAAAGGCCGAGATAGGCGTTTGCAGATCAAGAGGCTTTATGAGCATCTCCATGCCGCGGGGAGGGCGTCCACTGGTTATGGCGAACAAGATGCCGGCGTTGCGCAGCAGTTGCACGGCTTCCAGGGCTCGATCTGTAAGCACCTTGTCTTGGGTCACAAGAGTGCCGTCGACGTCCGCGAGCATCAGACGAATTGGCACCTGCGTCCCGGGCCCGGCCTGAGGCGTGGGCTCGGTCATGGTGACTTCAGGTCCCCCGCCGCGGCGACATCGGCCACGATGACCGAACGCTCGGCTTCGACCCGGCCTGCCGGTATCGAGAGGTCACCGGCCAGGAGCCTCTTCAGGGCGTCGCGTTTATCCTCGCCGGTGACGAGCCAGACAATCCCTGCCGTGCGGGCCAGGCCTGGGTAGGTAAGGGTCATGCGCCGATGCCCCTGATAAGGGTTGGTGACGGCCACCAGGTGGTCGGTGACGTTCAGTACCGGGTCCCCCGGGACGAGCGATGCCGTGTGCCCGTCCGGGCCCAAACCGAGGTGTACCAAGTCGAACGCAGCAGGTAACTGGCGGGCGTAGCCCTCGGCAGCCGCCTCGAGATCCGCCTCGTTCACGGGCATCGGCACCACCTCGGCGGGGGCGGGGCCCAGCGCCTCTCGCAGATGGGTCAGGTTCCGGTCAGGGTCACCGTCCGGAGCAACTCGCTCGTCAACCTGGAAGATCTGCGTTGCCGTCCAGGGCAGCTCCATCTTCGTAAGCTCGGCGAACATGGCCCAAGGGGTGCGACCACCGCTGACCGCGAACGTGAACCGACCGCTCTCAGCCACGGCCGACCGGGCCTGAGCGGCAACGAGATCCGCCGCCCGGACCGCTACCGCCGTGGGGTCAGGCAGGGTGAGCAACTCATGTCGCATCGGTCCTCCTCCGCATCGAGACCCAGCTGGTCGGCCCACCAGGCAAAGGCCAGGCTATCGCACTGACCTGCATTTGGCCCCCCAAGTTCTGGGCGCCCGGAGGCCTCCGGCAGTGCCGCTTCAGGACGAGGCTCAGGCGCGCTGCTTGTGCTACCTGAACGTGACCGCCCTTCGCCGCCTCGACGTCGGCACCGTGCGAGCGCTGGCCCCACAGGCCATGCAGGCGGCGACCGCCGCCTCTTACGCCGAGCACGTGGCGATGGCCAGAGCCACTCAAGCAGGCGCCGCCTGGGTGGGCGACCGGGCCGCGGAGGTGGCCGCCCTGTCCAGCCAAGCGCTCGAACTATGGGGCACCTGTGTCGTGGCCTACTCGTGGCACTGGGTTTGCCTGTGGCCCCTCATCTCCGTGCGCCTGGCCGCCAACCAACTGGGCGAGGCGGTCGAGGTGGCCCGCCAATTGCTGGTACCTCCCCAGCAGCGCCTCCCAGATGAGCTAGAAGCTGCCGCCCAAACAGCCATCGCCGCCCGGGAACAGGGAGAGCCGTGCTCGGCAATGGGAACATTGAGTTCGGCGGTCGAGCTGGCGCGCCAGTTGAGGTACGCCTGAGCCCGGGCCCGCCCAGGCTTGTCTTTCCACGGTCCTTCGAAAGTGCTCCAGTTATCACCGACGGCGGCGTCAGCGACGCCGAGCGCGTAGGACGACGTCGGCAATATGCGGGTTGTCCGCCGGCGGGTCGATGCGCGGCTCGACCGCGTGCCTCTCGAGGGTGAACTCGTCACCGAGCAGCTGAGCGAGGTCGTCCGCACCGACGTAGTCCGCCGGGTCGACACCCCGCGACTTCATGTGCTCGCGGTGCTCGTCGTCGAGGTCGTGATAGACGGCGAGCAGCAACCCGCCGGAGCGCACCGTGCCGAGCAATGCCCGCACAGCCGCCTCGCCGGTTGCCTTAGGCAGCGCCGGGTACTGCATCGACACGAGGTCGAACGAGCGGGCGGGGAACGACGTCTGTAACGCGTCCCCGCAGGCCCACTCGACGACGGCACCGGCCCGTGCGGCGGCTTGGCGCGCCCGGCTTATGGCGACATCGGAGATGTCGATAGCGGTGACTGTCCAGCCACTCTGAGCGAGCCAGATGGCGTCAGCGCCCTCTCCACAACCGACGTCGAGCGCCCAGCCCGGGGCGAGGCCGGCCACCTCGACGAGAAGCCGCCCGTTCGGGCGCCCGCTCCACATCGCACCCTCGCTCTCGCCGTACCTCGCGTCCCACTCCGCGGCCTGCGCGGCGGCGTCGAAACGCTTCTGGCTGTGCTCGTCCTCAGGCATGTTCCGCAGGGTAGGCCGTCATCTCGAACAAGCGGGGTCGGGGCACGCTCTATAACCCACTAGTGGAGGCGCCCAAATTTGCGCCCGCCGGCCCAAGGAAAGAGCGCGCTGCCGCCAGTTGCGCGCGGACCTAGAGAGGCGACCGGTCCGGGGCGCTCTCTTTCGACTACCTTTAGGTTCGGATACCATTTCGAGCTTGACCGCCAGAACCAGGACGGCGAGCCGTGGGGCAGTCACGGACGACCACCGAGACGGTCACATTCGAAGGTCAATGGGTCGATCAACAAAAAACAGGGAAACTCGGAGGCTGAACAGAATGACAAAATTGTTCCATAAGCGGCCCGTAATAGCGCTCGGGATGGCCACGGCGGCCTTGTTCGCCGGTTTCACCGCCGTCCCGCAGGCCAGCTCGGCGGCTTCAGCAGGCTCGAGCTCACACTACGGGGGCGTGCTATACATGCTCGGCTCCGGCGACGTCGACTACTTCGACCCGAACATCTCCTACTACACCGTCGGGTACCTTGGTCTCCGCATCTGGACCGAGGATCTTCTCGGGTACCCCGCCATCCCGGGCCAGACCATCGAGGTGGCGCCGGAGCTGGCGACGGCGATGCCGGCCGTCTCGGACGGAGGCACCCTGTACACGCTCACGATCCGCAAAGGTGCGGAGTGGAACACGAGCCCACCGCGTCAGGTCACCGCCGCCGACGCGCAGCGCGGCATCGAGCGTACGTGCAACCCCGCGGAACCCTTCGGTGGTCTGTCGGACTTTGAGGGCCTCATCGTCGGCATGACGAGCTTCTGCAGCGCGTTCGAGAAGGTGAAGCCGACGGTGCCGGCGATCAAGCAGTTCCTCGCCACGCACTCGATCTCGGGTGTCATCGTCAACCCGGCCAACCCCTTGCAGCTCAGCTTCAAGCTCGTGCACCCGGAGACTTACTTCGCCAACCTCCTAGCGCTGCCGGCGTTCACCCCGGCGCCGATCGAGGACCTGAACTACCTGCCGGCCAGTGCCGCCCTCGCCCAGCACACCGTCGCCGACGGCCCCTACGAAGTGCAGTCTTACGTCCCGGCACGGAGCATCACGTTCGTCCGCAACCCGGTCTGGAAGGCGTCGCTCGACCCGATCAGCAAGGCCTACGTCGACGAGATCAAGGTGATCCAGACTGACAACGCCACGACGGTGCAGCAGGAGCTGCAGACGAACTCGCCGACCGCCGACCTCGCCTGGGGCGACACCGAGATCCCGCCGGCCCAACTTCCGGCGCTGCTGGCCTCGCACAACCCGGGCGTGGTGCTCGGCCTCACCCAGGGGCAAGACCCGTTCCTCGTGTTCAACCAGAAGGACCCCAACGACAACAAGGTGATGCAGGACCTAAACGTCCGCCGGGCGATCTCCTACGCCCTCGACCGTTCGGCGCTGGTCACCGACGCTGGCGGTCCGGTAGTGAGCCCACCGCTCACGCAATTGCTCCCCCCGGGTGTCCCGGGGTCGTCGAACTTCGACCTCTACCCTTACAACCCGGCTAAGGCCAAGGCACTGCTCGACGGCAAGAGCTACACCTTCAAGTTCCTGTACCAGATCGACAACCCGGTGCAGGTGAAGATCTTCCAGACGATCCAGTACGAGCTCTCCTCGGTCGGGATCACCCTCCAAGGCGAGGGCGTGCCCTCGGCCGACATCTACGTCAAGTACTTCGAGACGCCGAGCACCGGCGAGCGGGGTGTCTGGGACCTCGGCCTCTCCCAGTGGTACCCGGACTGGTACGGCAACAATGCCGCCGCGTTCCTGATCGACCAGTACCAGACGTCGGCCTTCCCGCCCCTCGGCGACAATTTCGGGTTCGAGGGCAACCCGGCGGTCAACTCGTTGATCGCCCGGGCTCTCGTTGCCTCCAGCACCTCGGCCGCCAACTCGCTCTGGGCACAAGCCGACCACCAGATCATGGAGGACGCGGCCGTGTACATGATCAACTCACCGCAATTTGCCACGTACCACCCGACCCAGGTCCAAAATGACGTGTTCGTCCCCTCGATCCAGGCGATCGACCCGACGAACGTCTGGCTGTCGCCGAACGACCGCCAGAACATCTGAGCCCGTCCCGGGCAGACCGAGCCCGTACCCGGCGGTGCGCCCGGTACGGGCTGGTCAGCGTGGGACCGCCGCCGGGTGACACGATGGGGTAGTGGCCATGCTCGAGGTGAACCGGCTCTCGGTGTCGTTCGGCACTCCTGACGGTTTGGTACGGGCCGTGCGCGACCTATCGTTCAGCGTCGAACGGGGGCAGACCCTCGGCATCGTCGGCGAGTCGGGCTCGGGCAAGAGCGTCTCGGTGCAGACGATGGTCGGACTGACACGGGGGGCCAACGTCCAGGTGAGCGGTGAGGCGCTGTTCGAGGGGTCGGACCTGCTGACCATGACTTCCGCCCAGCTGCGTTCGGTGCGCGGTGCCCGCATCAGCATGGTCTTCCAAGACCCGCTCTCGAGCCTTCACCCCTTCTACCGCGTCGGCTGGCAGATCGTCGAGCTGCTCCGCGAGCACGACAAAACGATGAGCAAACGCCAGGCGCATGGCCGCGCCGTCGAGCTGCTCGGGCTGGTCGGCATCCCCGAGCCGGCTAGGCGCGTCGACGACTACCCGCACCAGTTCTCGGGCGGGATGCGCCAACGGGTGATGATCGCCATGGCGATGGCCCTCAACCCCTCTCTGCTCATTGCCGACGAGCCGACGACGGCCCTCGACGTCACCGTGCAGGCGCAGATCCTGGGCGTTATCCAGCGCATGCAGGAGGAGTTCGGCACGGCGATCATCCTCATCACACATGATCTCGGCGTCGTCGCTGAGGTCGCGGATGAGGTGATCGTCATGTACGCCGGCTCGGTGATGGAGCAGGCGGAGCGGCGAGAGCTCTTTTATGCCCACCGCCATCCGTACACCGTCGGGCTGCTCAAGTCGGTGCCGACGTTCGAGAGCGGCCGACGCCGGCTCAGCTCGATCCCCGGACAGCCGCCAAGCCTCATCTCAGTGGGCCTGGGCTGCCCCTTTGCGGCGCGGTGCACGCAACGCATGGCGCGCTGCCGCCTGGAACGCCCGCCTCTGGCCCCGGTCTCGCCTGGCAGTGTGCACCTCTCGGCGTGCTGGTTGGACGACTCACCCGACCAGGCCCAGAGCGGTCGGGTCTCGCCGGTGACCGGCGCCCGGGAGGGGGAGGGAGGGTGAGCTCGGTCTCGGACGAGGCCCTTGTGCGCGTCGAAGGGCTGGTCAAGCACTTCCCCGTGCGCGGCGCCCGGCGACGTCCTGGCAGTGAGCGCGAGGTCGTCCATGCGCTCGATGGGGTGAGCCTCGAGGTACGACGCGGTGAGACCCTAGGCATCGTCGGGGAGTCCGGCTCCGGGAAATCGACCTTGGCCCGTTGCATGACACGGTTACAGGAGGTGACCGCCGGGCGCGTCTTTTTCGACGGAGAGGAGATCACCTCGGTCTCCCAGCGCCGTTTGCGCCCCTTGCGACGCGAGATGCAGATGATCTTCCAGGACCCCTTCGGTGCGCTCAACCCCCGGAGACGCGTCGGCTCGATCATCGGCGACCCGCTGGCCATCCACACCAAGGGCTCGAGTGCTGGCCGCAAGCGCCAGGTGCAAGAGCTCATGGAGCTCGTCGGCCTCAACCCCGAGCACTACAACCGCTTCCCGGCCGAGTTCTCCGGTGGCCAGCGCCAGCGGATAGGGGTCGCCCGTGCCTTGGCGCTGCGCCCAAAGCTGATCGTCTGTGACGAGCCTGTGTCGGCCCTCGACGTCAGTGTCCAGGCCCAGATCCTGAACCTGCTCGTCGACCTTCGAGAAGAGTTCGACCTGACTTATGTCTTCATAGCTCACGACCTGTCTGTGGTCCGTCACGTGAGCGACCGGGTGGCGGTGATGTACCTAGGCGAGGTCGTGGAGCAAGCACCGGCGGACGACCTCTACCGTACGCCTCGGCACCCGTACAGCTCGGCGCTTCTCGCCGCCGCGCCCGTCCCCGACCCGGACTTGGCCGACAGCCGCAAAAAGATCGTGCTGGCCGGCGACTTGCCGTCGCCGATCCATCCCCCGGCCGGTTGCCGGTTCAGCTCGCGTTGCCCGCGACAGCGCCCGGACTGCACGGTGGTGGCGCCGAGGCTCGAGCCCTGTGAGGGAGACCCTGCGTCCCGCCAGAGCGCCTGTCATTACCCTCTGGCCGACGGGGAGACGTTGGCCGGCGGGGAGGCAAGCGCCACCTTAGGGGCCGTCCGTAGCGAGGAGCCGTGACGGCACCCTTGCTCAAAGGCCCGCGCCCTGTCGAGGACGCCTGGGAGGACGAGACCGACCAGGCCGCCGCCATCCAAGGGCGCAGCCCGTGGCAGCTGGCGTTCGCCAGGTTGCGTCGCGACCGGGCGGCCATGATCGCGCTAGGCGTGGTGGTGGCCATTTCCCTCCTCGCGGTCCTCGCCCCGGTCATCGCCGCGCTGACCGGGCACGGGCCGAACGTCCAGTACCCGGCCCCCATAGGCACGACAGTCGACGGGCTACCGAAGGCGCCCACGGGCCAGTTCCTCCTCGGCACCGACGACCTCGGACGGGACGTGCTCGTGCGCATCGCCTACGGGGCACAGGTCTCGTTGCTCGTCGGGGTGCTCGCCACGCTGCTCGCCGTGGTCATCGGGGCCCTCGTGGGGCTGGCGGCCGGTTATTTCGGCCGCGCCGTGGACACCGTGCTAGCCCGCCTCATAGACGTGATGCTGTCCATCCCGTTCCTTCTGTTCGCCATCTCGCTCGCCTCGGTCGTCTCGGTCACACCCATCCGCATCGGGCCGATCGTCTTGCAGCAAGGGCTGGGGATAGTAGTGATCGTGATCGGCACCTTCAGCTGGGCGACGGTGGCGCGCATCGTGCGCGGCCAGGTGATCGCCATCAGGGAGAAGGAGTACATCGAGGCGGCGCGTTCGCTCGGCGCCGGCTCGTGGAGGATCATCGTCGTCGACGTACTGCCGAACGTCTTGGCGCCGATCATCGTTTACGCCACGCTGCTCATACCGTTGAGCATCGTCGCCGAGGCCTCTTTGTCGTACCTTGGCGTCGGCATCCCGCCCCCGACGGCGGACTGGGGCTCGATGATCGCCGAGGCCCAGCAGTACTACCAGGAAGCCTGGTGGTTCCTCGTCTTCCCCTGTCTGGCCCTGATCATCACCACGCTCGCCTTCAACGTCCTCGGCGACGGCATCCGCGACGCCTTCGACCCCCGGGCCACCGGGACACGAACATGACACGCTTCTTCGTCCGGCGCGTCCTGCTAGGGGCCTTCGTCATGTTCTGCGTCACTGTCATCGTCTACCTGATCTTCTATGTCGGGCCCGGGCCGGGGTACGTGGCGCGCGCCCTAGCAGGACGAGAGGCGCCACCGCAGACCGTGGCCCTGATCGCCCACCGGCTGTTGCTGGACCGCCCTTGGTACGCGCAGTACGGGCACTTTTTGTTCCAGCTTTTGCAGGGCAACCTCGGCTACGACTACTACCACGGCCAGTCGGTGAACTCGATAATCGCCCAGGCCTTCCCCGTGACGCTGTCACTGACGGTCGGCGCCGCCACCATCTGGGTCACGATCGGGGTGCTGAGCGGTATCGCCTCGGCCGTCCGGCCGCGCTCGCTCCTCGACCGTGGGGCGACGTTCACGGCCCTCATCTTCTACTCGATGCCGACGTTCGTTCTCGGCCTGCTGATACTCGAGCTGTTCTACTATCAGCTCACCGTCCACGGGCTGCGTTGGTTCCCCGGCTCGGGTTACACCCCGCCGACCCAGAGCATCTTCGAGTGGTTCCGCGGCCTAGTACTCCCCTGGTTCACCCTCGCCTTGGTCTCTGCGGCCACCTACACCCGTCTCACCCGTGCCTCGATGCTCGACGTCCTGGGCGAGGACTACATCCGCACGGCGCGCGCCAAGGGTCTTTCGGAGTCGCGGATCACCTTCCGTCACGCCCTGCGCGCCGCGCTGACGCCCGTTGTCACCCAGTTCGGGATCGACGTCGGCGCCCTGCTCGGTGGCGCGGTGATCACCGAGAACGTGTTCGGCCTCCCCGGCCTTGGCTATACCGCGGTGCAGGCCATCACGAACCAGGACCTGCCGGTGATCATAGGGGTCGTGATCGTGGCATCGGCCGCCGTCGTGGTCGCCAACATCCTCGTCGATGTCGTCTACGCCGCCCTCGACCCGCGTATCAGGCTCCATTGAGCTCGCAGCAAGACGAGCTTCATCACCCGTGAGTTAGGACGAAATGAGCGTACCGCCCCAAGGTTTAGTGCAGTGGCCAGTTGTCGCGCCCGACGGGTCGAGCGCCGGCTTTGTGCGCATGCCTCCATATGGTGCGGCGCCGAACGGGGACGAAGGCCTCTATTGGGGGCGGGTCGGCGAGACGCCGGAGCGGTTGAGCGCGCTCGTGCCAAACGCCCCGCCCGCTCTTGACCGTGAGGGACGGCGGCTGGCCGTCGCCTTTGTCAAAGAAGAGATCACTACGATCGAGATCTTCAGCGTCGTTGGGGACGGAGCACCCTCAGTTCGATTGGCCCCGCTCCCGGGCGCGGCGGGACAGGTCGCCTGGTCGGCGAACGGGAAGACGGTGCTAGCCGTCGTAGCCGGACCTGGGTCTGACAGTGCCTCGCTCACCTCAGGTACCCGTCAGGAACGCTCGACCGCCGATCCCCTGGTTACGAGGCGCGAGGAAGGCCAACGGCTCTGGGAGTTGGACATCGAAGGACAGGGTGCGGAGCCGCTCACAGCACCAGGGCTCTCGGTCTGGGAGATCGCCCCGCTTGGTCCCGACGTCACCATCTGCATCTGCTCGTCAGCGCCAGGTGAAGCTGCTTGGTACTCAGCGTGGGTCGGGCGCTTGGACCATGCCTCGGGGAGCATCGAGGTCCTCTACCAACCCAGTTGGCAGGTCATGGGCCTGGCCGCTGACCCCAGATCAGGTCGCGTGGCCTTTGTGGAGGCCTGGGCGAGCGACCGCGGACTGGTCGCCGGTGAGGTTGTCATCCTCGCCGCCGATGGCGTCGTCCAACATCGTTTGGCCGACCTCGGTGCCGATGTCACCTATGTCGAGTTCGACGGACGCGGTCACCTTCATTTCGCCGGGTGGAAGGACCTGGGCACCTCGTTTGGGACTATCGCTTTTGATGAGAACCGAAGGCTGGCCCACCGCGAGGGAGCCACCTACGTGGCTGCTTCGCTCATGGGCTCGCCATGGCGGCCCTCGCTGGCCGCCTCCCGGGACGGGGAGACGATAGTGACCTGCCGCTCGGACGAGCACACCCCCCGCCAGGTCGTCGTGCTCCGTCCCGGCGACCATTTCGAGGCATGGGTCGAAAGTCGCGGTGCTGCCCCTAGCGGCCTCTCGGTCGAGGAGGTCTCCTGGCAGGGACCGGGGGCGATGGAGGTCCATGGCCTGTTCCTGCAATCCGACGCCTCTCGCTCTAGTTCGGGCCCCCCGCACACCGGCTCCCTCGTCCTGCTCATCCATGGCGGACCGAGCCTCGCTCATCACCACAGCTTCGACCCCCTTCACGCCAACCGGTTGCTCGAGGCGGGCCACTGCGTGCTATTGGTGAACCAGCGAGGCGGCCCCGGTCGTGGCCACGAGTTCGCCATGGCCAACCATGGCGACCCCGGCGGTGCCGAGCTGGAAGACGTGCTATCCGGGGCGGACTTCCTAATGTCGTCCGGGCGGGCCCGTGAACAGGCGCCGGCCGTGATGGGTTCGAGCTACGGGGGCTATCTCTCCGCCCTGGCCGCCGTGACGCGACCGGTCGCCTGCGCGGTTGTCGGAGCGGGCATGTCTGACCTTACGAGCTGTCGTAACACCTGCAACAACGCCCCGTTCTACGATCTTCTCCTGGGTGGGCCGCCCTCCGAAACCACCGCGCAGCGCCTCTACATCGAGCGGTCAGCCGTTTACCGCTGCCGCGGCGCGGTGGCCCCCACGCTCATCCTGCACGGCGCCAACGACAGCTGCGTCCCCGTCAACCAGGCCCACGAGCTGTACGGCGCTCTCACGGCGACCGGCGCCGAGGTGGAGATGGTGATCTATCCCCGGGAGGGCCACCAGATAACCGAACCCGCGCACGTCGCCGACTACTGGTCCCGAGCCCTGGCCTGGCTCTCGTCCCATTGCGCCGTCCATCGCTGAACGTAGGGGTGTGCCCTCCTCAGGACCTGTGGTCCAACGCCGGGCCCGAGACGGTAAGCGACCGCGCCGCGGCGGCCAGTTGGCGCCCGTTGGCGACGCTGAGCTTGGCGAATATGTGGTTGAGGTGGCTCTTCACCGTGGCGGTGGACACGAACATGCGCTCGGCGATCTCGGCGTTGGCCAGGCCCTCGACGACCAGCTCGATCACCCTCCGCTCCGTCGGGGTCAGGCTTTCCCAGCCAAAGCGGGGGCGACCGCGCCGGCCCCGCCCCTTGCGGGCGTAAGCCGCAGCTTCGTCGACAGAGAGGCCCGCACCTTCTGTGGTGGCGGCGGCCAACCCCGAAGGGCCAAGAGCCCTCTCCAGTCTCCGCAGGGCCGCCTCGACATCCCCTTCGTCGGGCACGAAGCGGACGTAGCCCAGGCGCTCGCGCTCCGCGGTCGTGGCCGCCAGCAGGCGGGCGGCTTCGGTGAGCCTCTCGGCGTCGACGGCAAGCAGGGCCACTAGCTCCAAGAAGTCGACCACGAACAGCTGCGCACCGCGACGGCGGGCTGTCTCCAGGCCCTCCTCGGCCAGCTCCCAGGCCAGTGACGTGTCCCCCCTGGCCCGGGCCACTCGGGCTTGAGCCCTGACGGCTAACGGCTTGTCCTGCGGCGTCACGGCCCGGATTTCGTTCAAGTGACCTTGGGCCTCAGCCAGGTCGTCGCGGCGGGCGGCCGCTTCGGCCAGGTGGCAATGGGCGCGCACGGATGCGTGGTCCTGCAGGACGGTGCCCTCAAACGGGAGTGCACCCTCAAGGGCCCGGTACCCCTCCTCGTCCTGGCCCCGTGCGAAGGCAAGCATGGCCTGGTCGCAGCGCAGGACCCCCAGGTTGAGATTGTCGTGGGCCCGCTCGGCCAGCCGGCGCGCCTCGGCCAGGGCCGGGACCGCCGAAGCGTCGCCCCGGTACATACCAACCATGCCGCGATGCCAGAACGCCAGTTGCAGGTAGAAATTGTCGTCCAGGTCCTCGGCCAGCTTCATCACCGAGTCGCCCGCGGCGGCATAGCGACCGAGCTCACCCAAGCACATCGTCTGCCACGCCACTTCATGTTGGGCGTAAGCCGTGCCCCACAGGTAGCCGATCTGCTGGGCGACTGCTAGGGCCTCCTCGGCGGTACGCAGAGCATCGCCGTAGCGCCCGAGGATGCGTTCCGCTCCTGCGCTGCGGCACAAGCAGTCGACTACGTTGACGCCGTCGCCCACGGCTCGGGCTGTGGCCAGCGCCTCTTGGAGCGTCCGTAAGGCGACTTGCGGGTCGGAGTACTGCTGCACCCGGCCGACCTGGTACAAGCCCCGGGCCACCGCCCAGTCGTCGCCTAGCTCCCGGCCTAAGTCGGCCAGCGCTTCCCCATAGGCCAGCGTGGCCGCGGTGTCCTGCTGCATGGCCAACGAGGCAGCCCAGTAGTAGAGCTCGGCCCTCCGGGCCGGGGTGATGTCGCGGGAGAGGAAGTCCCGGCACAGGCCCAGGCCCTCGGTGCGCAGGCAACGCACGAGGAGGAACTGGCCGATGGCGGACAGGAGCTGGGCACCGGCATCGAGCTGTCCCGAGGCCAGGCTCCAGCCCAGAGCGGCGCGAAGGTTGTCATGCTCGGCGTCGAGCACCACCAGCCAGGCCACGATGGCCCGGGCCCACATACCCTGTTCGGCTCGGTGACCCAGCTCGAGGAGGGACTCTAGGTGACGGTCGCGGGTGTTCGTCTCCTCTCCGGAGCCGGCCAGCTCCTCGCCGGCGTAAGCCCTGATCGTGTCCAATAGCCGGTAGCGGTCACCCCTGTCGTTGACCTGGACCATGGACTTGTCCACCAAGGCGCTCAAGAGGGCGAGGACGTCGTAGGTCCCCACATCCCCGCCGGCGCTGACATGCTCGGCGCCGTCGAGGGAAAAACCTCCGGCGAACACCGACAACCGCCTCAGTACGGCCCGCTCCGGCTCGCCGAGCAACCCGTAGCTCCAGTCCACCGACGCCCGCAATGTCGCCTGGCGGGTGAGGGCGGTACCGCCTCCTCCGGCCAGCAGGTGGAAGCGGTCGGCCAAACCCTCGGCGACGCGGTCCACGCTCATAATTCGCACCCGCGCCGCGGCCAGCTCGATGGCGAGCGGGATGCCGTCCAGGCGCGAACAAATGCCTGCGACGGCCGAGGCGTTGTCCTCGGTTATAGCGAAGTTCGGTCGCACCGCTCGGGCCCGGTCGCTAAACAGGCGGGCCGCCTCGGAAGCGTCTAGGGCCGGCATGCCCAGGTCATCTCGTCCCTCCGGCACGGATAAGCCGGGGACCCGCCAGACCACCTCGCCTGGTACCCCGAGGGGCTGGCGCGAGGTGGCCAATAGCACCAGGCCCCCGCAATGGCGCACCAGCGCCTCGGCGAGGGTAGCGGCGGCGGCCAGCACGTGCTCGCAGTTGTCCAGCAGGATGACGGCGTCCTGTTCGGCCAGTTGGACGCAGAGGGTCTCGATGTGGGTTTGGTGGGCGACCTCCTTTAGGCCCATGGCGGCCATGACCGCAGCAGGGACCAGGCCGGGGCCCGGCAACCGCGACAGATCCACGAACCAGGCCTCGTCGGCCCGGTCCCCCAGAGCTTCGGCTGCCACCTGCAGGGCCAAGCGGGTCTTGCCGCACCCTCCCGAGCCAGTGATCGTAACTAGGCCGTTGGGCGTCAGCAGTCCTCCCAGCTCGGCCACGGCTGCCACTCGGCCGACGAAGCTTGTGAGCTGCACCGGGAGGTTGTGAGGGTAGCGGTCGAGGGACCGCAGGGGCGGGAACTCGCAGCCCAGATCCGGGTGGCACAGCTGTTGGACGTGCTCGGGACGGCCGAGGTCCGCCATCCGGTGAGAGCCGAGGTCGAGCAGGCTGGCCCCCGTTAACAGGTGGCCGGCCACGAGGTCGGCGCACGCACGGGACAGTAGGACCTGGCCGCCGTGGCCGAGCCGGCCCAGGCGGGCGGCCCGGGCAGCGGCGTGGCTGGAGCACAAGAGCCCCTCCCGAGCCCCTACCTCGCCGGTGTGCAGGCCCATCTGCAGCGGGGCCAGCTCTCGTGCCCCGAGCTCGCGCTGGACTTCCAGGGCGCAGGCGATCGCTTCCGTGGCCCGAGCAAAGGCGGCTAGCAACGAGCCCGCCTCACCCTCATCCGGGCTCATGACGCCGCCGTGACGGCCCACCGCAGCACCGACTATGGCATAGAGGCGGCTCGTGCCCTCTCGAGTGGCGCCGGTCCCCACCTCGAACGAAACCGACAGGAACGTGGCCGTGCCCGTCGGGAAGGCGAAAGACGGGCCCGTCACCGCTGCCCGTCGAGGCACGGCACCTCCGTCGACCTGGGCGAAGCGTAGATGCCCAACCACCTTTTCGACATGTGCCTGACGATTATGGCGCGGCATCAGCCTCAGGGTGGAGGGAACGACGGCCCGCTCCAGAGAAATCCGATCTTGGGTGGATGTTCGCCGGCGCCGTTCCGCTCATAGTGCGTTCAAGACCGAGCTGGCACGCATGAACGGAGCGGCGAAGTGAAGACCGGTGTACTACGACCATGCCGAGCCCTTGCTGCCCGCTTAGCGCGCTCAACGGGCGTGGCCACCCGCAGGGCCGGCTCATGAGGTGGGGCCCATGTGCTGCCTTGGCCATTGTGCTGTCGACGGCCTTGACGGCGCCAGTGTCGGCCGCGCCTGTCCCCGTCAAGACGTTGCGTTCTCTCAATTGGTCAGGTTACGCCCTCACGGGCAGCGCTTTTACCGGGGTGACGGGGACCTTCAACGTGCCCGTCCCGCTAGAGCCGTTCGCCTGCTTGCAAGAGACATCGGTCTGGGTGGGGCTTGACGGGGTGGGCACTGCGGACCTCCTCCAAGCCGGGGTCGACGAGAGCTCTTTTGCCGTGGCACCGAGTTCCAGCAACCCCTGGTACCCGCCCACCGACCCGTGCACGGGCCGGGCCCACGTGTACGCCTGGTGGGAGGACCTCCCCTCGGCGGAGGTGCGGCTCAAGCTCCCGGTAAACGTAGGCGACGACATGACTGTTTCCATTTTCAAGATGTCCCCCGGCTGGTGGGCCTTGGCCGTGCACGACCTCACCACGGGGCACAGCTTCGCACTCGTGCAGCGATATGGCGGTCCCCAAACCTCAGTGGAGTGGGTGGTCGAGACACCCGAGGTGATGGACCTCACACCGAACCCCGTCTCCTTCGGTACGGTCAACTTCCGAGATCTTGGGGCCCAGGGCGAACTGCGTGGCCCGGAGGACATCAGCGCCGGTTCGAAGGGCCATTTCACCTGCCGCCCCGACGCAGTGGCAAGCTGGGCGCAGCTTATGGAGAGCGGCTTTGCCGTCCGCTGTGTTGCGTAAGCGGTGGAGGGCAACGGTACTCGACGGCCCGCCCGACCATGACCGGCTGGCCCGGTAAGGAGCGTGCGACCAGCGCAGCGATGAGGTACTGGGCCCGTCTTTACGTCTCTGGCAGTGGCGGTTGAGGTCGACGCGCTGGCCGAGGACCTAGCGACGTCAATCCCCGAGTAACTCGACACCTAACAAAGTGGACCCACCTTTGAAACCGCAGGGCCGTGGACGCGCCGTGACCGGAGAGGATCAGTCCTCGATGTCGGAGAGGAGAAAACGGATCCCGCCCGTGGCCGCCTGGGCCAGTCCGCCACCGAGCTCGCCTCCCGCCGGTGACTCGAGCGCGGCGCAGGCGGTGGCGTAGTCGGAGAAGTAGATGTCGATGGTCCGGTAAGCGGGGGTTGGGGAGCCGTCCTCTTTCGGGAAGACCTTGGCTGATTCGACCCGCTGGATATCGGGGATCTTGCCTAGCAGTTCCTTGGAGGCCGGGGAGTTGTAGTAGGCCTCAAAGGCGTCGGGATCGTTCGGGTTGTCGACGATGATGGTGAGCTTGACTGCCATGGGAGCCATCATAACGAGGCGACAACAGGGGCCGCGAAGCGACAAACCGCCTCATGCGACAGCCGGCCTGCTGCCGGAGCTCGGCCCCCCTGCCCACCGGAGCTGGAGGTCACCCGCTCATCTGCTCATCGAAGCCGCCGTTGTTCAGGCTCTGGCAGGCCTTCTGCGCTCCTTGGAACTGGGGCGAGCTCGGGCCCATGATCCCGGTCAAGTCGGTGATCTTGATCAGCGCTTGCGAGTTGGGCTCAGGGAAGTCGGGCTCACCGTGGGACCGCATGCAGTCGCTGTACTTGAGCGCGTTGGCCGCCATATCGGCGGGTGTCAGGTCCGCCAGGCTGGGCGGGACGTCCTTCTGGCAGGCCTTCGTAGCGGACTGGAACTGCGGCGACGGCGACCGAGGGTTGAGACCTGGGCTGGCCCTAAAGGCGAACCCGCCCCCCGCCGCGGGGACCGGGCCCGGGAAGTTGCTAAGCCCATGGGAGCGCATGCACACCGCGTACTTCAGCAACTGTGCCTCCGTGGGCCCTGACGGGCCGGAGGAGCCCGAGCCGGCGGCACTCGGCTGGGTCCGCCGTGGTCTTGGCGTTGCCAAGGCGGGCGACGCCGTTGTGCGCCGGCACGCCCCCGCACGCTGTCACCAGGGAGCTCAGGACCGCCAGCACGGCCAGGACGGCCCCAGACCGGGTGGTCGCCTTGCTCACCTGCCTAGTGTCACACAACAGGGCCCGGGAGCCGCACCGTGGTCGTCCTCCGCCGAAGGGCGCCAATAACCCTTCTTCTATCCCGGCCAGAGCCCAGAGGCACCTTTGCGTCAAGAACAAAGGGGTGCCTACCTCAGTGGCATCAGGGAAGAACCCCCCCGAGATCCGAAGAGCTACAATTAGGTCATGATTGCCGCCGATATTTTTAGGCCTGGGCAGTGGGATAATTTTTTTCTACTGGTCGGCACAGGCGCAGTCACGCTCACCGGCTTAGTTTTTGTGGCGATGTCGCTCAACCTCAAACTAATCGCTATCGACGCAACACATCGTAATCGAGCTATAAACACGCTCACAGGTCTGGCACTGGTTTTCATGCGCTGTGCGCTCGTACTTATGGGAGCTCAAAACCATCAGTCAATAGGAGCAGAACTGTTTGCAGTCTCTGGTATTTCGGCGGCCATTTTTGGCACGGGCTACGCTAAGGCCATCAGGATGAGCAGTGGTCTAAGGCTCTCTCGCATAGTTGGCGGGAGCCTGGTGCACTTGGTTGAGATGACCGGTGCGGCACTATTTTTTTCGGGGTACCTGCCCGGTCTTTATATTGCAGCCGTAGCTGTAGTAACCAACACCTGTTATATGATCACGGCAGCTTGGTTACTAGTCATCGGCGCTTTCGATCAAAAAGACTAGAAAAGACTGAGTAGTTATCGCTCTCCGGCCGGCCCGGACCTCGGGTGAGCCTGTGTACGTCACCCGACTGTGTGGGCCAGCGCCGCCATGCTTGCCGGGAGCGGACCGCTGGCGAAGCTTGCCCCAGTCGGACGGCCCCGGTCCAAGGCCCTCGCCCCGCCCCGTCGGTCTCTCACCGCCGTGACGGGGCGGAACAGGGCACCTCGGGGTACCACGAAGATGGCGCAGGATCCTTGCGCGCCCAAAGGCGCTGCGCTAGGTTCCTCGCTACGACACTGCAAGTGGGGTGCCAACTACACAGGGTCGTCGAGTTCCGTCACTCAAAGCCGCGGGGGGTAGGAGCGTATGATCGGGGACCAGGACGCCGACGACAGCGTCGGGGAGGCGGAGGGGCACCCGGACGGGGTGGCCGAGGGGCACGGGCCGGAGGGCCTGACAGACCGAAAGCTCACTCGGCGTGTCTTCCTGGGGGGAGTGGCCGGAGCGTCGGCCTGGATGTACTTCCGCCCCAATCGTTTGCTAAAGGCCGCCTTCCCCGACCACGTGCAAGGCGACGCCGTCGTCGGCCGCGGTACCACGCCAGTCTCGCCGGTGACCGTGCCGCGCAACCCCAACGAGCCGGACATAACCATATCGGTGGAGCGTGGCACCGACCTGGTGCTGCTCGATTTCGCTTTCTACAGCTGCGAAGTCCAGGTCGGCTCAGCGCCCGCAATTGTGCCCACCGCTTCCGGGGCCGCGATCGTGGTCCAGTTCCCGCCCCAAGCCATTGCCGAGGGTTCCTACCCCTGGTCGGCGTCGTCGGTGGCCCTCGAGGTCGACCCGCCCCCGGTCCTGTCCGACCTGTCCGGCCCCAGCCGGTTGGTGTTCTCGTTACCGCTGGGCCAGAGCATCCCGTTACCCACCATGACCGTGGCCGACTTGCTCGACTGGAGCGGGTGGGAGCTGCTGGTGCCGGCCGTGGCCCAGGTGAGCGGGCCCAGCCGGGTGACGATCAGCCCGGCGGGCGAGGAGGCCCGGGCCCCGGCGAGCACGAACGGGCCGCCGGTCCCGACCGAGCCAACGGAACTGGAGACGGCGATCGAGTTCCCCTACGCGTTGTTCCTGGCCCCCACCATTTATGCTTCGGGGCTGGTCCTGGACGGCTTTACCACCGGCTTTTCCACTAGGGCGGCCCCGCTCGTCTCGTCCGCCGGAGTGGTCGACCTCTGGTCCGCTTCGCTGGTCGGGGGGCGGGTGGTGTCGTTGGCCGGGGAGGCCCCTTACGTGCCGGCCGTCTCGGCGGTATGGGCCGACGATTACGCCTCTAGCCCGTTTGTTGGCCCGCCCGCCAATGCCACCCCGGAGACCAATATCGACTACCTGCCCCCGCCGCCCAAATGACGACCGATTTCCCGGGGAACGGGCCCAACTTCGATTTCAGTTCGCTCAGCACCCAGGAGGACGGGGGCCCGACGGGCCAGCGGATCCGGGCCGAGCTGGTGGAGCTGGCGGGCAATTTCAACACCCCCGGTGCCGCCTATATCGCAGCCAATGTTTTAGAACTTTCCGCCTTGGGGGCGACCACCGACCTTCTCGGCCAGTGGGACCCGCCTGAAGGGTCGGGGATAAACCTGCTGGGCTGGCACCACAAAGCGGTGACTGGGCGCGATGTGTACGTCAAGATCGTGGTGCGGGGGTGGATGTTCCCCCTCGGCCACGCAGCCACCCTCACCATCGTCTCGGAGCGAACGGTCGAATCGGACCCCGAGCGGCCCCGGAACTACGGGGACGCCTACTTGGGCCAAAAAGCTTACATTCGGGTTACCGAGCCGACCAAGAAATACCCGGCCTTGGGGCAGCCTTTTGGGACCAATGACTGGCCCTTCCAGGTAGTTACCATAACCACCACCACGAGCCCGCTGCTGGACCCGAACCGGCCTCATATTGGTTCGTCGGCCCAGGTCCAACAGCTCACCTCCGGCGGTAACCAGATCCCGTGGTCGCTCATCGCCACCGATCTGGCCGGCAATGTACTGCACCTCCAGGTGCCCCTTGGCTTCGTGGTCAGTGCCGACCCTGGCAACGAGTTCGACGCGGCCACGGTGGCCCCGTGGATAGCGGCCTACAACAAGCTGAACGCCTCCACCAACCGCACCGCCTACGGCCATGGCCAGGTCATGCGGTTCGCCCCCGAAACCACGGGCCAACCGGGGAACACCACCCACCCCGTGTACAGCCTCAGCCTGGGGGCGGCGTCGCCGACGAAGGACCCCACCACCACCTCGGCCCCGCCCAACCCGCCGAGCACGACGGCCCTGGAAGCGGCGGCCCAGCCCGCCTTTTACCCGGTGCTGGCCGAGTCATCGGTCCACTTGAAGGCGGCCGACACCCTGACCGGCAGCGGGAAGGGCTTTACGGACTCGAGCGGTACGGGGGTTCGCTTCCAGTTTTACGGGCCTTATGTCGATACCTGGCCCCGGTCGGCCGCCATCCTGACCGGCGACACCACGCCGCTCAACGGCATGTACGGTCAGTTGACCGACGCACTGCCGAAATCGGCGGGTGGTTTGGGGGCGGGGCCGCTCATGCAGTTGCCGGGCAACCTGGTCGGCGGCCTGGGGACGCCCAACACCCTCATGTCCGGGCTGTCGTCGGTCACCGGTCCCGTGGCGGGCGACCTCAGCGACCTGGCCAGCATTGCCGCAGGAGCGCTGAGCCCGGCCCAGTACTTCAGCTCGTTGCCCAGTGCCGTGGCCAGCGAGCTGCCCCAGCTTTTCGGGGCGCTGAAGCTGGCTGACATCCTTGATGCGTTTTCCGACGCCTTGCCTGGGAACCTGCCCAACGTGACGACGGCCAAGAACGCGGCCGGCGACGAGGTGATCACTTACACCCTGATGGCGACGCTCAAGAGCGCACCGTCGGCCAACACCATATTCGTGCCCGATGGCGGTGACGGCACGGGCCAGTTCCTGCTCACGGCCACGGCGACCATCTCGGCCAACGGGGCCGTCACCTACAACGTCAACGGCTCGATCACCCCGTTCTCGGTCTACCTGGTCAACAACGGGGACCTCGAGTTCATCCAGGTCCCCTTCGAGGCCTTTTCGTTCTCGTCCCAGTCGGGGAGCAAGACCCAGGTCGACGTCAGCATCGGCAGCGTCCAGTTCGAGGGCGCCTTCTCGTTTGTCAATGCCCTGGAAGATTTCTTGCAGGATCTGGGCGGGAGCGGGATCTCCATCTCGGTCACGCCCACCCAACTCGTGGCCAGTGTCTCGTTGTCCCTGCCACCGGTCGGAGTGGGCGTCTTCACCCTGTCCGGGTTAGCCTTTGGTTCGAGCGTCACCATCCCGTTCTTGGGCGACCCCGCCATCTTGTCCTTCAACTTTGCCAGCCAGGACAACCCGTTCTTGCTCACGGTCTGGTGCTTCGGCGGGGGTGGGTTCTTTTCCATCGGGCTCGGCTTTGCCGGCGTGCAGACCATCCAGGCCTCGTTCGAGTTCGCCGGCCAGCTCGCCCTCGACCTGGGCGTGGCCAGTGGGTCGGTCACTTTGGCGGCCGGTGTCTACTACGGGTACGCGGCGCCGTCGGCGCCCAACCCAGGCACCACCCTCACCGGCTTTGTCCGCCTCACGGGCGAGGTCGAGGTGCTGGGCATAATTTCCATTTCCGCCGAGCTCGACCTGTCGCTCAGCTACGTCTCCAACCCCAGCGGCGAGTACGTGCAGGGCACGGCAACGCTGAAAGTCTCGATAAGTATTTGTTTTTTTAGCATTACCGTCCCCATCACGGTCACCAAGAGCTTCGCCGGCGGCGGGGGCGGCGGCGCCAGCGCGACAGACGAGATCGTTATCCTGGCCGACGACCCGGGGACCATGCTGGACGGCAACAACGTCACCCAGGTCACGTTCCTTGACGTCGTTCCCGACCCAGCCGCCTGGCGGGACTACTGCGACGCGTTCACCAACTGAGAGGCGGGGGCCCAGCCCCACCGAGGAGCCATGCGCACCGAAACCATAGTCTGGACAGCTCTCCCTAATGGTCGCACCGGCGCGTCCAGCGTCAGGCTGTCGGTGTTTGTCTCGCCCCAGCTGCAGACAGACGAGGGGGGCGCCAACCCATTGTTGTCGCTCTTCCCGGACTGGACGGTGTGGCCGCGGACCTTGGCAACGCCGGCGCTGCGCTTCGAGGTGACTTTCGCCGGCCACCCGGCGGTGGCGGTGGCGCCTGACCTCAGCGGCCTGTCCCTGACGCGCTGGCAAGCCCTGTTCGACCCAGCCACCACCGGGGTTACCAGCTACAGCTACCAGGATTACTCCGGCACCACTATCAACAGCTTCAATGCCGGGGCCGTACTCGAGAACGTCAGCAAACTGTACGGCCAGATCGGGGTGGCGTCCGGCGTCCTGCCGCCGGTGCTTTCCTTTTCGACGGGCCAGTTCGTGGGTGGTCGGGAGGTCGGTCCCCTGGTGGACAGCGTGGCCAACCTGACCCGGGACAGCGACCTGTACCCGTTGAAGAAGGCCGTCGTGGCCGCCCGAGATTTCCACCTCCGCCCACCGGTGGCGCCCAACTCGGCGCCGGTGCCGGCCCCGTACCTGGCTACCGTGCCCACCCTGGACTTCCACCAGGCCGTCTCGTCCCTGGGCTCTTACCCGGCCGTCCTGCGCCTGCTCGGTCTCGTGTTCGACCTGGTGGTGCCCCTGCCGGCCGCGCTGGTCAGCTCCACGACCGACTTCGTGGTGAACGTGACGGTGGTGCCCCGGTTCAAGTCCCATTTCGACGGGACCAGCAACCGCAATACGGTGAACGTCTCGCTCGAGACGCAGTCCGTGCTCACCCCTGACACCTTCCGGCCCGCGCCCGACGGCCTCGACTATCGCAACGGGATGCTCGACCTGGCCGACACGTCCCGCTTTTCGGTTATCGACCTCGACGTCGACGGGGCCTCCGAACAGCTGGTCAACCTGTCGCAGGCCTTCAACAACATCACTCACTGGGTGGCACCGCAGTCGTCGGCGTCAGCGGACGGGGCCACCCTGGCCATGACGACCCCGGCTCTGCGCTCTACGGGCCCGTCGATCGTGTGGAGCGGATGGGGCACCACGGGGTCAGGGCTTAACGCGCTGGCGGCAGCGCAGACCGAAATCAACACCGCTGTCACCAACTGGGTGACCTGGTACCTCAAGTACCACAGATCGGCCGTGCGGCCACCGGCTCCGGCCCTGCCCGTGCTCGGAGCCGTGGATGTCATCCGCGGCCACCGCTTCGACGTGTGGCCCTTGGACGACCACAACCAGTCTTGGTGCTCGCTGCACCAGCGGCTGGGGACCTACGTCTTCGGTACTCAGGCGGCGGTGGCCCTGCCCGGAGGGCCAACGCCCGGGCTGGACGAAGGTACCAGTGTCCCCGGCGCCACCTCGGAGGCGGGCATGACGGCGCCGAGCGCCGACCTGTGGGTGCACGAATCTATCGCCCGTTGGGCGGGCTGGAGCCTGGCCGCCCCCCGCCCGGGCTCCCAGATCGACCCCAATGACTCGGTCCACGCCAACCGGAACAACCCCGCGGTCACCACCCCGGACGGCGCCGGCCAGGTCACGCCCCAGCTATCGGCTTCGTTCCAGGTGGCCCCGGGGACACTGCCCAAGCTGCGCTTCGGCTGGAGCTATCGCTACCGGGCCCGAGGCGTCGACTTGGCCGGCAACTCGGTGCCGCTGGATGTCAACGACGCCACTACCGCGACCGCGCCGGTGACCCATTACCGCTACGAGCCCGTCGCCTCTCCGATCGTGGTGCCGACCGCCCCGCTCGTGCCGGGCGAGGCCGTCCTGCTCCTCGCCGTGCGTGACTACCAGGCGAGCCCGGCGACGGCGGTGACACCCAACAGCCGCTGGCTGTTCCCTCCCCGGGTCTCCGAAATTATGGCCGAGGAGCACGGGATGCTGGACGGCTTCCGAGCCGGCTTGCCTCCGGAACTCGACAAGCGGCCGGCGGACGACGCCGCCACCTATCAGATGCTCGCCGGTACGGCCACGGCCCCCGGCCGGGCCGACGCCGGGGTCACCGACTTGGGCCAGGTGGCGACCGACGCGACCACGGGCACGCCCTACTTGCCGGCCACCGCCCACCCGAGCACGCCCTGGCTCCCCGACCCCCTGGGCCGGGGCGTGACCATTAGCGGGTTTGTGGTCGGGACCGAGCTGTTCGAGTGGGCCGGGCGCCCGTGGCCGGGCGCTGATCCCGTGCTTGTCACCTTGAAGGCCGGCCCCCTGGCCCGGCACCGGACGGCGGCGACGGCCTCGGCGCCTGCCACCCTCTCCGTCTCGCTGCCGGCGGCCGACGTGCTCGACCTGCGCCTCGCCAGCAACCTGACCAGCCCGGAGACCCTTGGCGTTTACCACTGGATGCTGGCCGAGACGACCACCGCTGCGCAGCGGGCCGACCTGGCGCTGTTGGCTTTGGCCGGTGAGCTGTGGATGCTCACCCCTTTCCGGGTGCTGCGCCTGGTGAACGCCGTGCGCCTGCCCCTGGTGGCCCCTCATTTCGTCCTTCCTGAGGTCGGGCGGAGCCTGGGGTCGACCCAAGCGTCCATCCTGGACCGGGACTTCCGCTACGACGGCAAAAGTACGGCCGACATTGCGGCTGAAGCCGTGTGGACAGACCCTCTGGACGACCCGTCCACCAGTGAGGACCCTGCCACGGCCACGGTGACCAGTCACGGCCATGCTTTCCAGGCCCACGTCCCTGACCCCAGCCCCATAGGTGCCTTCGCCCGCCCCATGGAGGTCATCGCCCCGCTCAAGCCGGTGCCCATCGTGGATACGGCCGTGGTGCACAACATCGGCGACACCCTGCACCACGTCGTCGAGTACACGTGCACGGGGACCAGCCGCTACGCCGAGTTTTTCAAAGCCACCGTCGAGGCCAGCCTGGTGGGGACGCACCCGGCCGTCATAACCGGCACGGCGCCGCCGGGGCTCGGGGTCGACCCCAACACGGTTACCGTGCACAAATACTCGGTGGTGATGGGCAAGATCGTCCTGGGCGCCGAGTTGGTGCGCTCGCCTACGGGCGCGCAGAGCACCACAAACGACCACGAGTACGACTATGTCGTCGACGCCACCGCCGGGACCATAGCCCTGCTCAGCTCCAGCTTGCACTACCACCCGAGCAAGTCCCTGGCCGTCCAGGTCGTCTCCGAGCCGCCCCACACCCGCACCGGGCCTGCCCGCGCCATCCAGATCTTGTCCAGCGCCCCGCCCAAGGCCCCCGTCGTGGCCCGGGTCTCGCCTGCCTGGTCGATCGAGGGGCCCACCGGTACGGCCGAGAGCGGGCTCAACTTGTCCCGGACGGGCGGCTACGTGCGGGTCTACCTGGAACGGCCCTGGTTCTCGTCTGGGGCGGGCGAGGTACTGGGGGTGGTGGGCATGACTTCGGCTCAGCTGGACGGGGGCGGGACCATCCTGCCCGCCGGCCTCGACCCCGCACTGGTCACCATGATGGGCCTCGACCCCATAAGCGCTTCGTCTCAGGACCGCTCCTACCCCGTGGTCCCCAGCCAGTTCAGCGCCACCACGAAGGTGCCTCCCGTACCTTACCGCACGCCCTACGCGTCGCCGCCCGAACTGTCGTTGTTGGAGAACCCCCTCGGCCCTACCATGCAAATCTGGCCTTACGAAGTCAACTTCGACCCTGTCAGCAATTACTGGTATGCCGACGTCCAGGTCACCGTGGGCGCCAACGCCGGCGGGCCCCCGCCGGGTTATTTCGTGCGCCTGGCCCTGGTCCGCTTCCAGCCCTATTCGATCGCCGGGGCGGAAATATCGCACGTAACTCTGGCCACTTTTGCTCAACCCGTGGCCAACCGGTCCGTGAGCGTGACCCAGGACACGTCCGACTCGAGCGGGAGATCGGTGTTCGTCTCCGTGAGCGGGCCGGGGTATTACGGTTTTCGGCCCCCCAACCCGAAGACGGCGGCCGTCCAGGTCGACTCCGAAAACCCCTACTCGGCCCATACCTATAGCACTGACCCCGGTTTTGTGGGCGGAGTGGCCAGCTCCACCATGATCGTCGAGGTCCAGGTGCAGGACACCAGCACGGGCCTGTCCGGCGACCTGGCGTGGACGGCGGCGCCGGGCCTCGGCCCGGTCATGCTCACGGCCAGTTTCAGGGGGCAGAACGAAGTGGTCTGGAGCCGGTCGAGCAGCTTGGAGGCCCAACCTCTTGGCCTGGTCCTGCCCGCCGCCCTCGGCTCGGGCACACCCATGCGCCTGCGCATAAGCGAGCTCGATTACTACGCCTTCGAGGGGAGCGACGGACCGGTGACGCCGGCGGCGGTGAACACCAGCTTCCGGCGGCCGTTCGTAGCCCTCATCCCCATCAGCTGAACGAGCGAGGGCCCCGCCTGCCGGTAGTGGGAGGTCCGAGATCCTGGCCTGAGCCGACCGCGCCGAACATCGACCTCCGCGCTCTCCAACGAAGACAGCCCGTCGTCGGGCCCGCTGTCGTCCCAGGCCGAGTCGACACCCGGGTCAGGGACCGTACCGTGGCCGAAACACGGGGTAACCCTCTCGCCTTGCTGGAACTGCTCAAGGGTATGACCGCCGCCGAGCTGGCCGGTGGCTTTGCCGCTCCCCGCTCGGGGGCCTTCCCGGTCAGCTCGAGGAACAATTTCTACGGCGTTTCGAGGCGCTGCCTGAGGCCACCCACTGCAGGGCTTCGCCCGCCGCGCGAACCCCGAGCTATTGGCCACCGGCGAGCGCGCCCGTAAACGGTCGTTCGAAACCTGTCACCAGCTCACCGACCAAGAGCTCCAAGTCGCCCAGGTGGCGCGCCATGGGCTCACCAACCCTGAGATCGCCGGACGGCTGTACATCAGTCCGGGCACGGTCGAATGGCATCTACGCAAGGTCTTCATGAAGTTTGCCATCACCTCGCGCAGGGAGTTGCCTAGCGCATTAGCCGCTGACCGGAGATCTAGAGGCCGAACTTAGGTTCAGCAATCGGACCGTAACGCTCGCCGTGGTGCCGTGGCCGGATGTTCCTGCGAACAGATTCGAACCGGGTAGTGCAGTGCCCGTAGATTGACAAGCGTGGGAGCAGTACTTGCCCGCCCGGGCCGGCAAGTCCTCGCCGAACTGCGCAGCAAGAGGCGGCGGCGGCGCATGGCCGACTTCGATTTCATGGACGCGCTCTATCGCGCTTACGTGGCCGCGATCTTCGGGGGGGCGGCGCTCTGGTGGCTTGCGCTCCGTCTCGGCGGGGGCGCCGTCGCCAGCACAACAGCACACCGCGCCGCCGTCGACGGTCCGCAGGTCGTAGGCCTGGCGATAGCCATGGCCTTGGCTGTCGGCCTGCGCTCTGGCGGGCGCGGCGGTCCTATCGTCTTGGAGGCCGCTGACGTGCGCCACCTCCTCTTGGCACCACTCGACCGCAGCCTCGCGCTGCGAGGGCCGGCGCTCCGTCTGCTCCGTTTTGGCGCGACGTGGGGCGTCGGCGTGGGCGCAGTCTTCGGCGTGCTCGCCTCCCGGCGTCTGGGAGGCGAGTGGCCCGCGTGGGCCGCTTCGGGCGCCTTGGTCGGGGCGTCGACCGTCGACGGTGCCCTCGGTGCGGCGATGGCCGTGTCAGGGGCGCGCCTGGGCCGGAGGATGGCCGAGTGGTTGGCGCTGGCTGTGCTGGCGTGGTCGGCCGCAGACGTCGTACTTGCGAAGGCGACTTCGCCTATGAGCTTGATAGGTCAGGTGGCCCTGTGGCCGCTCCGCTGGCGGGCCGGGGGCCTGGCAGGCGTCGCTTTCGCCGGATTGGCAGTGGTGTCGGGCGTCAGCCTGGCCGGAGGGACTTCGGTCGAAGCTTCGGAGCGCCGGTCGAGCCTGGCGGGCCAACTGCGCTTCGCCGTGACCGTGCGTGACCTGCGCTCCGTGATATTGGTCCGGCGCCAGCAGGCGCAAGACGGGGCCCGCCAGCGGCCCTGGGCGCGCCTCCCGGGGGCTTCGTCCCCGCTTAGAGCCGCCACCAACAACCCTGGGCACGACCCCCAACGGCCGCGCCGCAAGGATGGTCGCCGCCTCGCGCTCTGGCGGCGGGGCTGCCATGGCCTACTACGCTTCCGGGCTACGAGGGTGGCGCGCTTGGCCCTCCTCGGCGCGGTGGCGGGCGCTGCCGCGGTGGGGGCTTGGAGGGGCACGACCCCACTGGTCTTTGCCGCCGGGCTGGCGCTCTATATAGCTGGCCTGGACGCCGTAGAACCTGTCGCCCAGTCGGTAGACCACCCGACCTTGCTCGACGCCTACCCGCTCGAACGGGGCTCGGCGCTCGTCGGCCTTTTGGCTGCTCCTACCTTGGTTATGCTGGCCGTAGGCGTCGCTGGCGCCGCAACAGCGGTCGCGGTCACCGAGGGGAGCACAACAGCGTTGACGGTCGCCCCGGTACTGCTGCTACCCGCTTCGTTGGCAGGCCTCGCCGGCGCCGCCATAAGCACTGTCCAGGGGCCTCCGCCTCTTTTCAGTGACAGCGACTTGCTCTTGCCTCCGGAGGCGGTCGGGGCAAAGGTGTTCCTCAGGACGCTGTGGCCGCCGCTCGTTTCTACGGCCGGCATGCTGCCGGTCTTGGCGGCACGAGACGCGTCGGGCTCTTTGGTGCAAAGTGCGGTCAGCGCGGGCGTGCCGGTGCTGGTGCTTGTTGCCGGCGTGCTCGTCTGGGTGCGTTACCGTGACCGGCTCCACAACGCGTTCCAGCAGGCCATGGCCGGGACAAGGCCCAGGGCCTAGGTTCAACTGAGTGGCCGTCCCGCCTGCCAAACCCGCCCTGAGGGCGGCGCGCCTCACCAAGTCCTACGGCGAGCTCGTCGCCCTGGAGCCGCTCGACCTGTCGGTCCCCGCCGGCCAACGCCTGGCGCTGGTGGGCCATAACGGCTCGGGGAAGACGACGTTCATCAAGATGGCGGCGGGGCTCTTGGAACCTACGGGCGGGACGCTGACGGTAAAAGGCGAGCGGGCCGGTTCGCTAGCAGCACGCGCCCTTCTTTCCTACGTGCCCGACGAGCCCGTCCTCTACGACGACCTCTCTGTGCTCGAGCACATCGAGTTCACTTGCCGGCTCCATGGTTGCCAGGGCTGGGAGGACCGAGCAGCGAGGCTGCTAGACGAACTCGGCCTTGCCACCTGGGCCGAGGACCTGCCTTCACGGTTCTCTCGGGGGATGCGCCAGAAAACCTCGATAGTGCTCGGCCTGGTGAGGCCGTTTGCGGTCTTGGCCGTAGACGAGCCCTTCGTCGGCCTCGACCCTCCCGGGCGGGAGGCCTTCGTCAAGTTGATGGACGAGGCCGCGGGCGACGGCGCCAGCATCTTGGTCGCCACCCACCAGCTCGACTACGCAGCGACGGCGGACCGGTGCGTGGCATTGCGCGACGGTGCCGTCGTCTTTGACGGCCCGCCGGGCGAGGTCGAGCTTGTCTCTCTGTTCGGCTGATCTGCGTCCTCCTCCCTAACCTACATGAAATATCATGAAAAGGTGTGGGTTCCTCCGGTCCAGTGGTCGCCGGGCATCAGCCTCGGCCAGCTGCGGGCCAACCTGGCGGTCAACGGGCCCCAGCTCTACATAGGCAGGGACGGTCACGGGCTCGTCTGGGCCGGGCCCCAGCAAGCGATGCTGGTCCTCGGACCACCCCGGTCGGGAAAAACCTCAAGCCTAGTGGTGCCCAACGTCCTGGCCGCGCCGGGCCCCGTGCTCGCCACGTCCACCAAGACCGACGTGATGCAGGCCACGCTGGCCAGCCGCTCAGAGCTGGGGCGGTGCTGGCTGTTGGACCCGACGGGGACCGTACCGGTCCCACCGGGGGTCAACCTGATCAGATGGTCGCCCGTGCAGGCCTCTTTTTGCTGGGAAGAAGCTCTCGTAACGGCGCGGGTGATGACCGCGGCGGCCCGCCCGCACGGCTCTTACGGCGAGAGCGCCCATTGGACCGAACGGGCTGAGGCGCTACTGGCCCCCGTACTGCATGCCGCCGCCGTCTCCGGCCAGGGGATGCGCCAAGTGCTGGGCTGGGTGTTGCTCCACGACCTGCACACGCCGATGGCCTTGCTGGCCCAGGGGGGCGACAGCACCGGCGTCGCCATCGACGTGCTCGCAGGTATCGCCGCCACCGAGGACAGGGAGAAGAGCGGGATCTTCTCGACGACGGCCGGGGCCTTGGCGGCCTACCGTTCGGCGCGGGCGCTGGCGCTGACGGACGGGGCCGACTTTGACCCCGGCCGCTTCCCCTTCGGCGGGGGCACCATCTATGTCTGCGCCCCGGCTCGTTACCAGGCTCTGACGGCACCCGTGCTGGTCGCCTTCCTCGAGCAGTTGCGGGCCGCCACCTACCAGGCCGCCACCGCCGCCACGCTACGCCTGCCCGTCACGCTGGTGCTGGACGAGGTGGCCAACATCGCCCCGCTACCGGACCTGCCCGCCATGGTCAGCGAGGGTGGCGGCCAGGGCATCCTCACCCTCGCTTGCCTACAGGACCTGTCCCAGGCCCGGGCCCGGTGGGGCACCGCGGCCGACGGCTTTTTCTCCTTGTTCGGCGCCAAAGTCGTCCTCCCCGGCATCGGCGACCTGCGCACACTGGACACCGTCTCCCGCCTGGCGGGCCAAGGCGACGCCGCTGTCCGTTCTGTCAACGCCTCCGCCTGGTGGTCCGGGCGCCCCTCTGCCAGTACGACCTGGTCGACCCGCCGCCAGGAGCGGCTCCCTGTCGACCAAGCCCACAGCCTGACGCCGGGGACCGCCATCGTCGTCACTCAGGCCCGCCCACCACAGCTCGCCTATCTCACGCCGTGGTGGGCTTACCCTCCGTTCCTCGAGTCCCGGGCCGCCCCTCCACCCGCCTTGGCTCCCGGCCCCGGACCAGGACCGGGACCGCCGAGGTCGCCAGTGCCTCCCCCTCCACCGGTGCCGCCGGGGGGCGTGGCTGGGCCGGCCGGCGACCTCCCTGTGACTTGGCGCCGGGTACCTGGCTGGCGTCGTCCCCAAGCTCCTCCGCCCCACCTCTAGAGGCCCCCGAGCACCGCAAGCATTGACGGCGGACGATTGCCGTAGCGCTATTACGTGCCCGAGAGCGGACCGATCCAATGCTCGCTGGGGCGGCGACACTCTGGCGCAGCATCGTTCTCGCTGCGGCGGCTGTCTTTGTCGCCGCAGAAGGTCCCGGCACGAGCATCCGGCACGCATGGTCCTGGCTCGGAGAAGACGGGCGCGTGATAGTCCTCGCTTCGCTGGCAGCGATCGCCGTTGCCACGCAGTTCTGGCTCATCCGCCAATTGCTCTTGCAAAATGGCCGGCTCCTCTTGCGGATCGAGGCTCTCGAAGCGGACGGACTCGGGTCGCGGCACGAGCACGCCTTATCCGAACCCTCACCGGGCGTCGTCGCGCCCCCGTTCGAGCTTCGCTCGGTCACGGGTGCTCCCGTGACGCTTGCTGCGTTGCTCACCCGCGGTCAGCCCCTGCTGCTCACGTTCTCCAGTCCGCGCTGCGGTGCATGCGACGCGCTCCTCCCCGAGATCGGGCGCTGGCAACGTGACCATGCAGATCTTGCCACCGTGGTCCTGATCAGCGACGGCGACACCGAGTCGAACCGACGCGCCGTCGACATCGGGATCAGCAACCTGTTGCTGCAGGAGGGCGGCGACGTATCCCGGGCCTACGGCGTACCCGGCACACCCGCCGCCATCACCGTTGACCCGACGGGTCGGGTGACGAGCCGTCCGGCGCTCGGTCACGTCGCAATACGCAGCTTGTGGCGCCGCCTGATCGAGGACCGGACCCTGCCTGCCTTGACGGCCGGGCCCGCTACGACTGCGGGGGCCGGAGCGACGGGGCGGCGTCTCAAGCTTGGAGCTCAGGCACCGGTCCTGCCGGGCCCGAACGCACTTGGCGAAAGGCTCACGCTCCTTGAGATCACCCGTGACCGCTTCGCCGCCCTGTACTTCTGGGACGGGGAAGATCCCGCGACTGATCTTCTTGCCGACGAGATCGACCTCCATAAGGGCCTGTTCGCCTCTACGCTCGCCTTCGTCGTGGTCGTCAGGGACCCGGCTCCCCATGTCATGGACGCTCTCGGACGAGGAGACCGCAGGTACCTGTTCCCGGTCACTAGCGGCGAGATGCTGGCGGCGTTCGGTATCACCGAACTTCTGGCCGGGCTCCTCCTTGCACCTGGTGCGCTCGTTGATAGTGAGCTGTACGTTGGCCATGCCGCGCTGACCGGCCTCCTGGCCGCCGCGCTCGATCGGTCGACGACGGCCGGCACTGACCCAAGGCAGCTCGCGACACAATGACGGCTCAGCCCAGCTCAGGCGACCAGAATATGGTGCAGGCGACAAGCCCGGCGACCGCCACCCCGGGAACGGGCACGTTGACCCGGTTGCTCGTTGCCTCCAACGCATTGTTGGCAGCCGACGCGAAACACGCGATCAGCGTGCTCGAGCACTCGACCCCTAACACCTGGCGGCAGCCCTTCGCCCGGGCTCTGCTGGTCGAGCGGGCGCACCTGATGGCGTTGCGCTCGAAGGTGCTAGAGCTAGAAGTCACCGACGCGCTTGCCAAATCCGACGTCCTCGACTGTCTCGAGGCGAACGCGTCAGCCTTGCTGGACATCGCCACGTCCGTGACCACTGGTAGCTCCAAAACTGCCGCCAACTATGCCCAAGCCGCGGCGGTAGCCCTGGCCACAGCGAACAAGGCCGGCGCGGCGGCGCTCAGCCGTCTTCAATAACCGTGCCCATCTCCGACATTTTGGACCGGCTCGCCAAGCGCCTCGCCACCGATGCGCAAAATGCCACGTCCCGTCAACAACGGGGACGACCGACGGCGGGGGCCACTATACCGCCAGGCCCGGAGGAGCTCCCCAGGTTCACACGCAGGACGGCCCTGACACGCGCTGGCGGCTTAGCCGCTCTGCTTGCGTTGGGCGGCTCCCCCGCCAGCCTTCGCACCGCGACGCTGCGACGCCCGCAGCAGGGCGGCGTGTGCGACATTCAGTTGGCGGGCTGCATCTTGGCCATGACATGGCAGGGGTCAAGGAGCTGAGGGACTGCTTCATCGAGCTGGCCGCTCCCTTGCCCCAGCATGCGTTCGTCCCGATCGAGGCGCTTCATATTGCGACCAGCTTGATCTGCGTCGAAAAGGTCGTCACGGCGAGCCAGAGGGAGCGCGACGACTGCGACAGCAACTACCAAGAATGCCTCGACGACGGGAACCCGCCCCCTCCGCCCCCGCCCCCGCCTACGACCGCAGCTCCTCCTGCCACCACGTCTCCCTCCCCACCGACGACAGGCTGTCCCGAAGACTACGTGTACTGCCCCGGGGCCTACGCCTGTCTCAATCCAAATACCCTCGTATGCTGCGACACCCCTGCGTTGTACTGTTCGGTTGGAGAAATCTGCTGCGAGACCGGCACGTGCGCACTGCCGAGCGTCGGCTGTCCGAGCTGACCAGTTCGCGGCCTGCGTGACGCGCCGACGCAGTACTGGGCGTAAGGCCAGCACCGCGGTGGCTGGGGGGAACAGCCGCGGTTTGCTGTTCATATGGTCCTGGCCCCTCATCTGGTGACCTTGCCCCGGTGCTAGCTCAGGGGCTGCAGATGGCCCCGATCTTGGTGACTATCGGCACCTGGCCGGCCTCCAGGGCGCTGCACAGGAACTGGGGCGGGCCGCCCTCGGCGTGGGTTATGTCGGCCTGGTACACGGTGGCGTGGGGCTCCGAGATGGTGCCGATGAGGTAGTAGGTCCCTTCGCTGGGCACTGCCATCCGGCAACCGAAGGCGGCGTCGGCATCTAACGCGGACAGGTCCGGGTCGGCCAATGCCTTGGCCGACAGCACCGGGCAGGTCACAACGGCACCCGGGAACCAGGGCGGGATGGACCCAGGATGGGAGTTGAGCACGCCGTCGGGGTAGACCTGGATCGTCCCTATACGGGCTTCGAACTGGAGGGTGGCCACGAAAGCGGCCGGCGTGGCCGACGGGGCATTGACGTCATAGAGACCATCGGTGGAGAAAAAGGCATTGAGGGCAAGGAGATCAGCCACCGCGACAGGTTGGTCCTGGAGAGGAGTGTTCACTACGAAGGGCAGGTGGGCCAGCTGCGAGAGCTCGGCGACGGCGCGCCGGTAAGCGACCGGGTCAGCCACGCCGGCGGTGACGGCCTTGGTCAGGTCCTTGGCCGCGCTGACCCAAAAGGGGACGACGGTGCCTCCAGGGCCATACTCGTTGGCGTTCGCAGAGGGGCCGGCCTGAGCGCCGAACTGCCACTGCAGCTTCGCCAGGGCGAGCTCGGACTGGTTGGGCGCGGGAGGCAGCGGCGGGGTGCAGGTCCCGGGGCCCCAGTGCCACACGGCGAGCACGGCGGCGGGCAGGGTGACATGGTAACGGGCGCACGCCGCAGCCGTGGTCAACATCCCATCTTGGACGGCCCGCCAGGTGCCGTTGGCCGGGCGGTGAAAGATAAGGTAGCCGCCGTCGTCTTGGACCACGACCCCAGCCTCGTACGAACGCGGGTTAGGTTCCAGGCTGGCGCCGGCCCAGTAGGTCGAGGTCGTGACGTCCAGGGCGTAATAAGCGGTGCCCGGCGCCAGCCCGATGAAGTCCGAGGCGGGTAGCCCATGGTAGGCCGCACCAGCGGCAACGAGCTGGGCGCGGACCGCGCCCGTCAGGGGTAGGTTTTTCGCTATCGCCCCGGCGGCCTCCGCCGGCGGGCCGGCAACCATGAACGACAGGACGGCGCCTGTGCATGCGCCGGCAATAGCCAAAGAAATACGGACGGCCCATTTGCTCCCTATGCTCATGACGCCTTTCGTGCCACTCGAGACGGGTAGGAGTAGGGAGCGCTCACGCCAAGTGGCACTTGTCACTTTCGCTGGTGCGCGACAGGCAATGTCAGGCCGCTTGCGGCGCAGGCGGTCCAAAGCGTCTACCATCGGCATTGCGGCCTCCTATATGGCCGAAGAGTAACACACGGCCTGCAGGATGGCTCGCCGCGTCGGTGGGCCGGGGCCGGGGTATGTCATGATCGGCAAGGGCGCGCCCCAGGACATCCGTTCGGCTCGCCGGTAGTAACACCACGATCTCGGCACCTTCGATCACAACTGGTAACAACTCCACGTCGATGGTCGCCGTGAGCTCCGGGTAGGTCGCTGCCGGCTCCGGCTCAAAACAACGACGAGAGAAGGACGGACCACTAGATAGCCCAAGGCCAAACGGCTCTTTGCCCCTTGCGCTGGGTGCGCCATCAGCGCCGGACCGCGCCTATTGCAGCAGCAGGAGCGGCTGGCCTCGTCGTTGTACCAACCGTCGCCGGGGCGTCGTCCCGCCCGGCGCAGACGGCGGCCCGGGTGGAGCCGGTACCTCGCCGAGCCAACATCGTCGATCTGCAACAAGGTGAGCCAGCTCAAGTGTCGGGCGTCGTCGGCTTTACCGTCCCCGCCCGTACGCCCTTTACGATCGACCTGAACAAGAGTTATACGATCCCCGGGGACAAGCCAAAGGGGATCCTGCCGTTTATGTTCAAGGTCTCGGCCGTAACCACGGGATGCGCGTACGGGAAAGGAACAACCCTGGACCGTCGAGATGCACGTGGACGGACTTACGCCGCAGCTCGGAAAATAGCCGGCTGATCGAGGCGGGCCCGGATCCGCCGACCGGCGTGCTCACGCTGGCCAGGCCGCCGGCGTCGCCCCGTTCGAACAAGAAACGTTCGTAGGTGCCGCTGAGCATTTCCGGGGTACCGTCAGCCGGACAGTACTGCAGGCTCCGAGGCGGTTACCGAGTCGGCAGTCACGACATGGAGGTCCTGGCCGCACCCTCCGGCCTCGACTTGCCCGGCCAGTACCGCGGCTAAGGCGTCGGCTGGGCCCTGGGCTTTGCGCAAGCAGAGCGATTATGGACACGCCTGCTTGACCAGTTTAGTAACGAAATACCCGTCGGTACCTCAAGTCGTTCTGGACATGTCCTCTCGGGGGAACGGCGTGGGTTTTGGGCCCGGTGAGGACGCGTTACCTGAGGTTGTCCTCGGCGTGGTGCGCTGGTTGCGGGCGACCTGCTCGCTGACCACCCAGACAAGGGTCATGTAGCAACTGGGAGCGGTCCTCGTTCGAGGACCAGGGCCAGCTGGGCGGCGATCTGCCTTACTAGGTGGGTACCAGGGACCAACGCCCCACGTGCTCCGGTACCGCCGGCCCAAACGGCCGGGGAGGCCAAAGCCGTTAGACCGATGTGCAGCTCGTAGCAGTGGTGCCGCTCAGGAGCGTCGACCCAGGCGTCGGCGTCGCCTCGGACCGAGGGTTCCTGGCGAACGCAGTCCCATGGGTCGGCGGCGGCGATCCCCGGGTACCAGATGGCAGAGCAGAAGGTGCACCATGCCGTGTCGAACAGGAAGTCACCGCGCAGCGAGCGCTTCCAGGAGAAGACGGCGTTAGGACGGCTGGCATCTTCGGCAACCAGCACGTTGGCGTGGAGCAGGTCTCCGTGGACCAGGTCGCGTCGCTCGGGGCAGGCTTCGATCAGGTCGCGGACGCGTGCTTCGCCGGCCCGGTAGATGCGGTCGACCTCGCTTTGCGCGGCGAGGGCTGCCCTCCAGTCGGGGACCGGCTGGCGCGGGTCGTCGACGAGCCACTCCGAGAGCCAGCCGCGCCAGGTGAGGTCGCTACGTCGGGGTCGCCAATACCAGCCGACCGGCAGGTCCGGGCTTTTCGGCACCTTGAACAACGCGGCTAGCAGTGACGCCAGCATTGGGCCTGTGGCGTCTGACTGGTCAGGGCGGAGATCTTCAAGGTTGGTGCCGTAATGGCGGACTGAGATGGCGTATGCGCCGTCGTAGGCGTCGCCGATCTCGACGACCTCGGGCACGGGCAGCTCCCGCGAGGCGAAGGCCATGGCTGCCCTGTCGGCCTCGAACCAGTCCTTGTTGGCCCCGAAGCGCAGGACCAGCTCACGGCCAGCGTGGCGGAAGGAGTAGGCGGAAGACCAAAACCCTCCTCCGAGGGGTCGCAGCCCCTCGACGGTACCGTACTTGCCGGCTAGGAACTCTTGCGCCTGGCTCTGTGAGACTCGATGAGGCACGCGTCCCATGTTGCCCCAGGAACGCCACGGGCAAGGAGGTCGGTCACGCCGCTGAGCGGGCTTCATGAGATCCGGGGCCCGCCCGCCGGCACGCCCACAGGACATCGACGGCAGGGGACGCCGGGATGACGCCGTGCACGGGTGGCCAAAGAGCTCCGCCCTTCGGCCAGTTCCAATGGCTTCTGCGAGCCGTACCGGCGACGTTCAAACTTGACCTTCGGGCTGGCCGAGCCCGCGCACGACGTCGCCGGCGATCTCTTGTAGCTTGCGGCCGCTGTGCTGAGAGACGCGCCGCAGGATGTCTAACGCCTGGTCGGCGGTGATGGCGTGAGGAGCCGTTAGCGTGCTCACCGCCTGGCTGGTCACGTCGCCGTCCTCCAGGGCGGGACGTCGGTGGTGGTTGGCCAGCTCGGCGCTGGCCAGGCTTACCGCGTTGGCCAAAACTACCGCCGCTTGCCCGCCGAGCCTCCGGGCGGCCCGGGCGGTGGTGGCGCTCCAGGGTTGAGCGGCAGCAGAGTACAAATTGAGCGCGCCAGTGGTCCGCTGGGCGAAGGTGAGAGGCAGTGACCACACCGAGAGCATCCCGGCCAGGACGGCTTGCTCGCTGAACTGCGGCCAGCGGGCGGTTGGGACGCCGACGCCCACCTCCTGGCTCATAAGAATGGCTTCTACAGAGGGGCCTTCAGCGCGTTCGTACTGCGCGTCGTCGATGGCGCGTACCTCGGCTGAGCTGGCATTGGTGGTCCCGAACCACGGACGGTCCCCGATGAGCACAGAGACGCTGGCCCCCTTGACGCCACTCACGCCCAAAGTGGCCACGTTTACGATCACATCGAACAGGTCCGAAACGGCCTGTTCGGACAGGAGCAACCGGACCAGGCCGGGCGGCGACGGCGGCCCCGACGCGCCCACCAAACAGCTTTTCACCCTGGCCTCCGGGGCGTCCCGACGTGCGAGCAGGGCGAGGCAGGCCGAACAAGGAGCATATACTTGGCGGCCCGGCCTGGCCGCCCCGGGCAAATCCTGGTCATATTCTTTGCCTTTTGCGTGAGAACGGGCTTTTAGGTGAGCATGGGCGCCGTCGCTCCTTGGCCCGCAGCACCGCACCCATCTGGTCCCCGGTGGACGACTTGTCCGAGGTCGAGGGCGCGACACCCCCCAAGACCAGGCGGTCTGGCGTGCATGGCAACGGGCCCCGATCGAGTCCTCTGACAAGGCCCCGGCGCTTCCTACCGTCCTCCCGACCGGCGAAAACCTTCAGCAGACCTCAGTTCGGGAACCATCAGCGCTGTCTGCGACGTTCCGATGCTGCTGGTATAGGTGTACACCCCGCAGCCCTGGGGTACAATAGCTTGCTTGCGTCAGTGTGCTCGAAGGACGCCCTGCGTCGGGCAAGTTGTCGGTGGACGTCGCCAATATGTATGGCCCGTGCCAGGATCCTCCTACTGGGGCGGAGACGGGGCCACGGAGCCGTAGGCCACGGCAAACCCCGTTGGGGTTTCAATGGACGGTGTCGACGCCTGCACGCCTTCCTGCACCAGCACCAACGCCGCGCTGGAGACCGTGCGGCCCACGGTCTGGAGATTGGAGAAAATGACCGGGTTGTCAACGACTTGGCCGGCGGTAGGTGGTTGGGCGGAGGGCCCTGACGTCGGCGCCGCGTAGGCGGCCAGCGGGTAGATGCTGGGTGGTTTTGTGGTCCTATCGGTGGGCGCCTCGACGATGAAATCGGCGGTGCCGCCCTTGCCCTCGTAGGCCTGTTCGGTCCGGAAACTAAGGCCGGTGGTGTCGTCATCGAAGGTTATCGCCCACACGTCGCCCGTGGCTTTGAAAATGGAAACAGTGATCTTGTCGCCACCGGAGACAGTCATGGTGATCGGGGTATTGGCCTCTGGCAGTATTTCCCACCACGGGTAGACGACGGTAGTCCCGTTGACGTCGGCTTCCGTCACGCCGGCCTGGATAAGGTTGTGGCCGGTTGTCCCGTCCAGGCCGACCCACTGTGACACCGCCGCGCACGCATCGGGTGGGGTCGCTTCGCTATGGCAGGTGCTCTCGCTCTGGGCCGGCCCTATTTCCGTAGGTACGAGGAAGGTCCCTGTCACCCCGGTGTAGGAGCCCGTCTGCACGTACCCGCTCCAGTTGGCCGCGCCACCGCCCACGAGTAACGTGAGGGACGTGGTTGCCGTCTCGGGCGTCGGCGACGAGTCGGTAACACGTACCGTAACGGTGAAGGTACCGGGCGATTTGGTTATGCCCGTCATGTAACCGGCCGGCGACATGACTATCCCAGCTGGCAGGTGGCCCGAAATGATGGCCCACTTGTACGGTGCTGTCCCCCCGCTGGTGGCCAGGGCCGCCGCGTAGGGGTTGTCGAGCGAGGCCGCAGGCAGGCCGGTGGTGGCGACGAGGAGGGAAACGGGCGCAATTACTAGGGTGTAACTGGTCGTAGTCGACAGCGGCTGCGGCGATGAGTCCGTTGCCTTGATACCGAAATGGTACGTCCCGGGCCGCACGGGCGTCCCCCAAAGGACGCCGGTCGGGCTCAGCAGTACACCGCCCGGAAGAGCGCCGGCGGCTGTGGTCCAAAAGTAGGGCGTGGTGCCGCCGGTGGCTGCCATGGCCATCCCGTAGGAAGGCTCGCCAGGGCCGGCGGCTGGAATGGGCATCCCGTAGGGAGACCCGACGGTGCCGCCGGGCAGGCTACGCGTGGTGATCGACAGGGGGATGGCGGCAACCACCAGCCGGTACAGGATATGGGTCGTCAGCGGGTTGGCGGACGAGTCTGTCACCTTTATGTTGACTGGGTAGACCCCAGCCATCGTCGGCGTCCCCGCCAGCTGCCCTGTATTGGACAGAGTGATACCCGAGGGCAGCAGGCCCGACCGAACGCTCCACGTGTAAGGAGGCACGCCCCCGTTGGCCAGGAGCTGGACGGAAAACGCGGACTCGACAGTGGCTCCGGGAAGAGAGCGAGAGCCGATGGACAGCGGCGGGGTCACGACCACGATGGAGTACCTCGCCGAAGTGACCTGAGGCGATGAGGCCGAGTCAGTGACCTGGACCTGGAACCGGTACGTACCACCACCGGTCGGAGTGCCGGATAGCTGCCCAGTGGGGCTCAACGTGAGCCCGGGCGGCAACTGGCCGCTCAACCACTTCCAGGAGTAGGGTGCTACCCCTCCGCTCGCCTCGAATTGGGCGTTGTACAAAGATTCGGTCGCCCCTCCTGGCAGCGAGCGCGTCGTGAGCCGGAGGGGGGCCGGCGCAACTTGCAGCGAGACGCTGGCGCTGGCGTTGAGTGGAGTTGGCTTGGCCGAATCGACAACCTCAAGCGAAAGTGTGGTCGTCCCGGGGACCGTCGGGACGCCGGACAACTCGCCCCGGGGGGAAAGCGCCAGCCCCGGAGGAAATGCCCCGGATGCAAGGTGCCAGGAGTACGGCGGGCGCCCTCCCTGGGCTACGAGCTTGGTGACGTACCTGCGGCCCACTCCGGCACCCACGAGGCTCTGGGTCACGACTTTGAGTGGCGTCAAGGCCGCTTCCGCCAGTGAGAACGTGGTGGACACATCGCTCCCCGAGCGGCCAGCGGCGAAGGCCGTCACCTGCAGTTGGGCCGCTGCGATTGAGTCGTTCGCACTTACAACGGCCACGATCTTGGCCGTGCCTCCAGCGCAATCCAGGTCACCAGAGGGCACGACGATACCGGGGACGCCCCTGAACCAGCACGTTTTGGCGTTGCGGACGTGCACCCGCAGGGTGACCTTCCCGCCTCCGGCGAGTACCTGCGCCGGGGACCAACTTGCCCCGGTGATCTGGGGGGCAGGAACCGGCCGAGTGGCCGTCGCCTGGGCCGGAGCAGCGCCCCCGATGAACAGCGCTACTAGGGTTCCTACGCTAGCAAGGACGGTGGGAAGGGTGCGGCGCCGCGGTGCGGCCCGGCGGCAGGCGCCACCCCGCGCAGTAGATAAAGCCAACATGTCTCGCAAACCTCCGATTAAGGGCTCGGCTCCTTCGGTATGTAACGGCAGCACCAGAGAAGGCCTGTAGCTAATCCCTCGGCTGGGGGCGGCAGCGTAAAATTCTAGAAAGTACAAGCGCGGACCGGAATTAGGAATGCCTAAATTAAGGCGTACGGTCTGACTCTTGAGCGGGGCCACCTCACCCATATTCGAGCGGGCTTGAGGATCGCGGTAGTGAACGAACAGAAAACAGCACTAAACTCGTTCAGGTCGGCGACGCGTCGGGCGCGGGCCAGCTCGTCGATTTCTGAGGCGATGCACCCAGGATGGGCACGATGCGCTCGTGGGAGGCCAGCTTCCCCTGGCGCCGGCCCCGTGCCCGCCGAGGTTTGTTGGTTGACCCTCCATGGTAGTCTCCCCTTTTTGTCCCGGTGACAGTTCCCGTCGGGCGGCCGCCAACGACGATGGGCCCAACGTTGCCCAAGTTCGGTGAGGGCCAGGGCCCACGTTCCGCTTGCCACACAAGGAAGATCGACCAATGGTTTTCGATGAGCAGTGGGCAACCGCTCCCCGATAACCAACCGCGGCGCGCGAAGCTACAGCCCCGTGACGGTAGCGCTCCGTTACTGAGGCGGGTCGACCACCTGCAGGCTGGCCCACGGCAACGAGGCCACGACCTGGTACTCCTGATCGCCGTCCCAGCTGGCCGTGATCGGGTCCGAGCCGGTGTGGCCCTCGGCGGCCCAGTCGCTGGGCTGCTCGCTCTCGATCGACACCGAACCGGCCTGGTCCGTGACAACAGCTCCGTAGGTCTGCAGGGCCCTGAACACCATCTGAGCGAACGGGGTCAAGCCCGAAGGCATGGCCACGTTGGCGGGCATGCGGAACCACTGGCCCTCATTGGGTTGTCCCGAGGCGCCCTTGCAGTCGCCGCGGTCGGCCGGGTAGACGAAGCTGTTGCACGAGGGCAACGTGATGGCAATGGCATGGTCGATCGACCCCGAGGCCACATCGGCCTCGGTGATCGTCGTCGCCAGGTACGAAATACCCGTCGCCGACAAGCCGAGGCTGGTCGGGAAGACGCCGTCGGACGAAGCCATGTCCAACTTGCCTCCCCAACAGGCCGAGTAGCTGCCGTTGGACAAGCGGGAGGCCTCCCACAGTTCCCAGTCCGTCTGCGTCGAGGGCTGCCAGATGATGAGAGGGCTGTCTGAGGATCCGTTCAGGCTGGTGAACGGCGGTATGGGGATCTGGCTGCCCGTGCTCGTCAGGAAGTCGTTGCACCCGGAGGCGACCGAGACGTTGACATCGGCCTGCTCGGCCGGGACGCTGTATATGGGCATTGTGTTGACACCCACAGTCCCGTAGTTGTCCTTGTAGTCGGTGACGAGGTCGTTGACGAACTCGCTGGAATTGGCGTCTACAGGCCAGTTTTGCACGTCGCTTTCGAACACGCTCGAGGACCACTCCGACGCCGGCGTGGGATCTCCGGCCACCGCGGCCGTCGTGGGCGGGGCGGTCGTGGTGGGCGGGGCCGTGGTGGGCGGGGCCGTGGTGGGCGGGGCCGTCGTGGGCGGGGCGGTCGTGGGCGGGGCCGACGTGGGCGGGGC
>JBKQUU010000162.1:0-3135 GCA_052325485.1 Acidimicrobiales bacterium
GAGCAGACGTAGGGGAGATCGTCGATGTCCGCGATCCTGGATAAACCTGTCGCCCCCAGCCGCGCGCCGGGCAAGGGCGGCGTCTACCGCCGTCGCCCACTGGACCGGGCCCGCAAGATGACCCCGATGGGGTTCCTGGTTCTGGTGGCGCTCATTTACCTTTTCATCATGGTGACCTTTGTCCTGTCCACCATGAGGTCACAACAGAGCCTGGTCCGCCAGGGCCCCTTCGGCCCCCTCTCGTTGGGCCGTCTGGGGTTCGACTGGCGTCAATTGCAAGGCTTCAGCGACGGCATCTACTTCACTTGGCTAAAAAATTCGGCCATCGTCGCTTTCGGCGGCGCCGTGCTGGCGGTGCTTGTCGCCCGCCCCGCGGGCTATGTGCTGGCCATGCTCCATTTCCCGGGCCGGCGGCCCTGCTGTTCCTTACCATCCTCACCATGGTGATGCAGAACACGGTGCTCGTGATACCGCTGTTCCTTGAGGTTTCGGCCGTACACCAGGTGGACAAGCTGTTGCCGGTGGCTGTGATAATGGGTTTCTTCCCCTTCGGCACCTACCTCTCGTTCATCCATTACCGGACCACTCTTCCCTTTGAGATGCTGGAGGCGGGCCGGATCGACGGCGTTTCGGAAATCGGTTTGTTCGTGCGGCTGGCGTCCCCGATGGCCAAGCAAGCGGTCGCCCTGGTCTTCTTCTTTGCCTTTGTCGCCGACTGGACCAATTATTTCCTTCCGCTGGTGATGCTCCCGACTTCTGCGGCGCAGACCGTCTCAGTCGGTCTCCAAGAGCTGATCACGTCTAGCCAGCTGTTCAATGCCAGTGCCGCCGCCGGGCTCAACGTCCAGCTCTATATCCCCGAGCTCGCCTTCGCCGCCCTGCTGCAGATGCTGCCGGTCCTGGCCGTGTTCGTCGGAGCTCAGCGGTACTTGGCGCGAGGGGCCATGCTCGGGGCCGTTAAGGGTTGAGCGCGCCGATCGCCGGTACCACGGTGCTCGATCTCGTAGTGGCTACCGCTTCTGGAGCGGCGACCCGGTCCGAGGCACTCGGCCACCAGGAGTTCAAGCTCGGCTACAAGTTGTTCCGCTCGCGGGGACCTTCTTGTCTGGCTTGAGCCCTGAGCGGGCCGGGGCGCAACCCTTCCTATGCCCGGCCGGGCTTTAGAACCACACCGTCCTGAGAGTTGTGCGGCTAAACGGGCTTGCCCCTGTTTCTTTTACCTGGCACCGAGCTGTCCAGCGTGGCAGTGAACTGTCCGGTAGCTGGCAATCAGCCACGCTGGTGCGCTCGGGGCCGGTCCCGGGGCCCTTAGCTTTGGCGTTGGGCATCCCGCCCTCACAGCTGTAGGGCCCGAGCCCTCCCCAGGCGGCGTCGACAAGCTGGCAGACCTGGCCATCAGCCAGCTCGAAGGCCCACGGCGCCACGGCGCCGGCCGGTGCCGGTTGCGGCCTCGGGCCGGAAGGGTGGGTGTCGGGGCCGGGGACGACCGAGGTGGCAGCCAGGCGCACGACGTGGCCGGTGGCGGGGTCGGTCGGGCATATCATCTCCGCCGGCACGTGGCTGGTCCCCCGAGGACCGGAAAAACAGGGGTCGAGCACGAAAGAGCCTCCGGGGGTTTTGCTCGTGGCCGTGGTAAAGCACCGGTAATAGTCACGAAGCTCGACCGGCGCCGGCTCTTGCAGGCACGTGCCCGCGGCCTGGGCGGTAACGTGCACACCCGGCGTCAGCCCGGTGGGGCTGAAGGGGTTGTAGATGACTGTCGTGGTGCCGGGGGGCGTAGTCACAATGAAGGGCACGCGGCACTCGTCAGCCGGGTAGGAGCCGAACTGGTATTGTCCCGCGGCCGAGACTGCCACCGTGGTGCCGAGGTTGCCGCCGGCGAGGTACTTGAGCGGTACTACGAAGGTCTTTACCGCCTCGGCCCCGTTGGTGTTTGTGACCGCACCGGGCAGCGTCTCGCCCCCACCTCCGGATCCGATGTAGTCGAGCGGCCCCAGGAACACGAGCGAAGCACCCTTGCAACCGTGAGCGTAAACGGTCACCCTGCTACCGACGGGCGCCTCTCCGGGGCAGACGCTATGTGTGCCGGCGTCGCTTGTGCGGGAGGTACAAGCGGCGTCAGCGCCAGCCCCGCCCATCGCCGACGAGCGGTAAGCCGCCGTGGGTGTGCCGGTCAAGGCCGACATAAAAGCCGTCATCGCCAGGGCCATCGCCCGCGCCATCGCTCTTGCCAGGGGACCTTGGCGCGACGGGCCGGCGATGGCCCTGCTCAATGAGCTCATATCCATTGAACCACCGGGGACGAGGCCCGGTTCTGTCGGCGCCAGATTTTGCTTGTCGAGGCTCGAGGCCGGTCTACTCGGCCAGCTAAGCACTGTGCAGCAGTAGGAGGGACCGGGCGTCTAGAGCAATTGTCCTTCGTCTCGTTAGCTTGGGCGTCTTGTCGACGGGCCCGGTGGTGAGCACCGCCTTCCACTTGGCCCGTCCGGGCGGCAGCGCGAACTCGACCGGCTCGTAGTGAGCGTTGAGGAGCAAAAGGAACCGGTCGCTGGTGGTCTCCCCGTCGCTGTCCTCGATCTGACGCCCGTCGATGGCCATAGCCAGCGCCCGGGCCGAGGGGTCCTGCCAGTCGTCGGCGGTCATGTGCTCGCCGTCCGGGCGGTAAAGGACCATCTGGGCCGGGCCCCCTTCCGGGCCACGGAGGTACTCGCGAGGCCGCAGGGCGTGGTTGTCCCGGCGCAGGGCGATAGCCGTCTTGACGAAGGCGAGCAGGTCCTTGTCGACGTTTTCCCAGTCGTACCATGACAGTTCGTCGTCCTGGCAGTAGGCATTGTTGTTACCCTGCTGCGTCCGGCCGATCTCGTCGCCGCCGAGGATCATAGGGACGCCGGCAGAAAGCAATAAAGTACCGAGGAAGTTGCGTCGTTGCCGCTCCCGTAGGCCCAGCACATCGGGGTCGTCGGTGGGGCCTTCGACGCCGCAGTTCCACGACCGGTTGTGGCTTTCTCCGTCGCGATTGTCCTCGCCGTTGCCCACATTGTGTTTCTCGTTGTAGGACACCAGGTCGTTGAGGGTGAAGCCGTCGTGGGCGACGACGAAGTTGATGCTGGCGCTGGGCCGCCGGCTGCTCGCCTC
>JBKQUU010000163.1:0-14778 GCA_052325485.1 Acidimicrobiales bacterium
AATGCGGCCGCCGAATGCAGCAGCAGCTCGCGCGCGGCCGCTGCCTGGGCCGGCGCGGTGCCGCCGTAACGCAGGTACACGTCGGAGGGCAGCCTGACCCTGGCGGCAATCGCCTCGCGCGCGCCCCGCGCGTAACCCGACTGATCGGTGGTCCTCGGATTGGCAACCACCACCTGGCGACGCAAGCCGTCTTCGTGGTCGATGAGGCTGCGCGCGGACACCATGTCCAGCGCCGCCACCGAAGACAGCGGCACCAGGTCACACCTCCTGGCCCGGGGCGCCTATGTCCTGAGCGGGGACGCCCCGGGCCCTGAGATCGTCCTCGTGGGCACGGGCTCGGAGGTCTGGGTGTGCGTGGCCGCCGCCCAGCTGCTCGAGAGCGAAGGCATACGGGCCCGGGTGGTCTCCATGCCCAGCTGGGAACTGTTCGAGGAACAGGACAAGTCCTACCAGAGCGACGTCCTCGGCCGAGGGGCCCCGGTACTGGCGGTGGAAGCGGCGGCCAGTCTCGGGTGGTCCCGCTGGGCCGACGCCTCGGTCTCCCTAGACCACTTCGGCGCCTCCGGCCCCGGCGCCGAGGTCCTGGCCCATTTCGGCTTTACGGCCGAGAACGTGGCCGACCACGCACGGGCCCTGCTGCGTAAGACCGACGAAGACCAGGAGGAAAACAAATGACCTTGCTCCACCAGCTCTACACAGAGGCAGGCCAAAGCCCCTGGATCGACAACCTGACACGCGACGCCATACGGAGCGGGCGGCTGGCCAACATGGTCGACGAGGGGATCCGGGGGGTCACCACCAACCCCACGATCTTCCAAAAGGCGATGACCACCTCCGCTATGTACGACGCCGATTTCGCCCGCCTGATCGAAGGCGGCACGGTCGAACAAGCCTTTTGGGAAATGGCCACGTCCGACGTGACCGGAGCCCTCGAAATACTCCATCCCCTTTACGAACAAAGCGGTGCTTCGGATGGCTTCGTCTCCTTGGAGGTCTCCCCCCGGCTGGCTTATGACACCCAGGGCACGATCAAGGACGCCAGGTCTTTCCACCAGAAGATCAATATGCCCAACCTTTTGGTCAAGATCCCGGCCACCGAGCCGGGCGTGCCCGCCATCCGTCAGATGATCAGTGAAGGCCGCAATATAAACGTCACCTTGATATTTAGCCTGGAGCGGTACGAGGCTGTTATCGAGGCTTACATCTCCGGCCTGGAGGCGTTCGGCCAGGGTGGCGGCGACGTGTCCCGGGTCCACAGCGTGGCGTCGTTCTTCGTGAGCCGGGTCGACACCGAGGTCGACCGGCGCTTGGAGGCCAACGGTACGGGCCATCTGAGCCCCCTGCGGGGCAAGGCGGCCGTGGCCCAGGCCAAGCTGGCTTACAAGCTGTTCCAGGACCACTTCGCCGGCCCTCGCTGGGAGGCGTTGCAGGCCAAGGGCGCCCACGTCCAACGGCCCCTGTGGGCGTCCACGTCGACCAAGAACCCGGCTTACCCCGACCTTCTCTACGTGGACAGCCTCATCGGCCCGGACACGGTCAACACCATGCCAGACGCCACCGTGGCCGCCTTCTTGGACCACGGTACCGTGGCCCGCACGGTAGACCAGGCAGTGGACCAGGCCCAGGCCGAGCTCGACGCCCTGGACAAAGCGGGCATCGACATGAAGGACGTGGCGCACGTCCTGGAGGACGAAGGGGTGGCCTCCTTTTCCAAGAGCTACGACGAGCTGCTGCAGGCGCTCGAAGACAAAGCCAACGACCACAGGGCCAACCAGCACAAGGCCAACGAGCACGGGGCCTCCTCTTAGCCGTGACGACTACCGCGCTCCCGGTGAACGTCCTGGCCGAAGGCCTCGACACGGTCCGGCGCGCCCCCCCGGGAGTGCTGGTCGTCTTCGGTGCGTCAGGAGACCTGACGCACCGCAAGCTGTTACCGGCCCTAGAGCGTTTGTCGCGCCGGCGCCTGTTGCCGGCCGCTTTCGCCCTGGTCGGGGTGGCCCGGACCGAGATGTCCGACGACGCCTTCCGGGACCTCATGATGGGCGCCGTCCCCGACGCCGGGCCAGGCTGGGCCGAGATCGTAAAAAACAGCGCCTACATAACCGGGGAGTACTCCCACCCCGACACCTTCAGCGCCCTCCAGGGCCGGCTCAAGGACATCGAAGACACCCTGGGCACCGGGCCCAACCGCACCTACTACCTGGCCACCATCCCCGACGTTTTCGCCGAAGTGGCACGGGCGCTGGGCAGTGTCGGCCTCAACCACCCCGAAGCGGGCGGGTCGGCCCGCCTCGTGATCGAAAAGCCCTTCGGTCGTGACCGCAAGACGGCGCGGGAGCTGGACGCCGCCCTGCACGAAGTCTTCGAAGAAGACCAGATCTACCGCATCGACCACTACCTAGGTAAAGAGACCGTCCAAAACGTCCTGGCCCTGCGGTTCGCCAACGCCATCTTCGAACCTTTGTGGTCCCGCAATTACATCGACCACGTCCAGGTCACCGTGGCCGAAACGATCGGGGTCGAAAAGCGGGGCAGTTTCTACGAGAAGGCGGGCGCCCTGCGCGACATAGTGCAGAACCATGTCATGCAGGTCCTCTCGCTCACGCTCATGGAGCCGCCCGGGTCTATAGACGCCCAGGGGATCCGCGACGAGAAGGTCAAGGCCCTGCGTTCGGTGGTGGTGCCCAAACTGGCCGATGTCCCCAACGTGGCCGTGAGGGCGCAATACGACAGCGGCTGGATCGAGGGCAACGCCGTCCCCGGCTACCGCCAGGAGGAAGGCGTAGACCCCAAGAGCCAGACCGAGACCTATGTGGCCCTCAAGCTCTCGGTCGACAACTGGCGCTGGGCAGGGGTTCCCATCTATATCCGCACAGGCAAGCGCCTGCCCAAGCGGTTGACCGAGGTCGCCCTCCAGTTCAAGGCCGTCCCCCACCTCGCCTTCCCCAAGGAGGCGGCCACCGGCCTCAACCCCAACGCCCTGGTGATGCGCATCCAGCCCGACGAGGGCGTGTCCCTGCGCTTCGGGGCCAAGGTGCCGGGCCAGGCGTTCATGGTGCGCGACGTCCTGATGGACTTTTCCTACGGGGCGGCGTTCTTGGAGGAGCCGCCCGATGCCTATGAGCGCCTCCTTCTCGACGCCATGGTCGGGGACCCCACGCTGTTCATACGCAGCGACGAGGTGGACACGGCGTGGGGCGTGGTGCAGCCTCTGCTGGACTCCTGGGCGGCCGGTGACGCGCCCCTTTCGGGCTACGCCTCGGGCTCGTGGGGCCCCCGGGCGGCGGAGACGCTCATCGAACGCGACGGCCGGCAATGGCGCACGCCATGAGCCAGGCCAGTCTCGACGGCGCCGCCGCCGAGGGGGTGGGCCCGGACGGGACGCCAGGGCTGGGAGCCCGCCCCGACGGGCCGCAGGCCGTGCAGTCCTGGCAACAGAACAACGTGGGCCTCGGCCAGGTGCTCTCTGCCCTGCCCGAACTGCGCCGCCAGGCGTCGGGCCGAGGGGCGGGCACCCGCACCGCGGTGATGACCCTGGTCATGGTGGTAGACGCCGACGACGACCCCGAAGACAACGCCACGTCGTTCCGGTCCCTGGGGGGCCACCACCCCTGCCGGGTGGTGGTACTGCGCCCCGACCCCGACAGCACGCCGGCCATCGACGCCAAGGCCTGCCTGTGGCGCGCCCAACCGCCCGGCGGCGACGAGGACCACCCGGTGTTCTTCGAGGAGATCTTCCTGCGCGTCGGTGGGCAGGCCGCCTCCCACCTGGCCTCGATCGTGGGCCCGTTCGTGCTGGCCGACCTCCCCGTGGTCATGTGGTTCCCACAGCTGCTCCCCGACCCGGCCGACCCCCTGCTGCGGTTGGCTTCGGCCGTGGTGGTCGACACGCGCTCGATCGGGCCCGGTCCTGAAGCCATAGGCCACTCCTACCGGACCCTGCTCGAGCTGGCCAACCACCAGCCCGTGGTGGACCTGTCGTGGGTGCGCCTGCAACCGTGGCGCGAGCTGCTGGCCGGCCTGTTCGAGCCGGAGCACAACCGCGAGTTCCTGCCCGGGGTGCAGCTGGCTTCGGTCCGGGGCAAGCCCGGGCCTCGGCACATGCTCGGGGGCTGGCTGCTGTCGCAGCTGGACCTGCGCGCCCGGGAGCTGGTCCTGGAGGACGCCAAGCACGTCGCCATCACCCTCGATGCCACGTACCAGGGTGAAGCCGGCAAGTTCGAGGTCACCCGCGACGACCGCATGAGGGCCGTGTGGGCCCAGGCCACCCTCTCGGGCGGCGTCTCGCACCGCCAGGGGCTTCCTCTCCCCGACGACTCGCTGACCTCCGCCTTGTCCAGTGCCGTGTCCAACCTGCGCGCCGACCGGGTGTGGGAGCGGGCGCTGGCGGGTGCGGCGGCCCTGGCATCGTAGCGCCGCTAGGGTCTAGCCGGTGAACGGAGAGCTCGTGGTTGTCGACGACTTGCCCGGCGCTTTCGCCGCGGAAGTGGTCTCCGCCTTCGTCAACCGCCCCGGGGAGGAGTTCGACATCGCCCTGTCGGGTGGTGAGACGGCCCGGGCCTGTTACGAGCGGCTGGCCGCCGACGCCGCCCAAGCCATCGACTGGCTCGTCGTCAATGTCTTCTGGGGCGACGAGCACTGCGTCGCCCCCGACGACCCCAGCTCCAACGAACTGATGGGCCGGCGGGCGCTGCTGGAAAAGGTGGGGGCGGCCAACGCCGTCTACCCGATGCGCTGCGACGAAGGCGTAGACGCCTACCAGCTGCGCATCGGCGAGCTCGGCCAGCTTGATGTGGTCCACCTGGGCATGGGTGCCGACGGCCACACGGCCAGCCTTTTCCCCGGCTCTGCGGCACTAAATGCCGACCCCGGCCAGCTGGTCAGCTTCAACGAGGACACCAGCGGGCGCAACCAGCACCCCCGCATGACCCTCACCTACGCCGGGATCGCCCGGGCCCGCCTGGTCATCTTCACCGTGGCCGGGGAGGCCAAGCGCCCGGCCCTGGAGGCGGTGGTGGCCGGAGAGGACCTGCCGGCAGCCCGGGTCCAGGCCGGGCGGGTGCTCTGGCTCGTCGACCGCTCCGCCGCCCCCCGCAACCTCGCCGGTGCCTCCCAATGACCCAAGCAGAGGGCCCGGGGGGCGGGACGGCGGCGGGGGGCGGGCACGCACGCGGCCCCCGCACGGGCGACCCCGACCTGGACGCGCGGGTCGAGTCGCTGCTCGACGAGCTGCAAGTCACCTCCAACCGTGACCAGCTGCGAGAGCTGTTCATCTCCGTCGTGCGTGTGGCCCAGGACCGCCTCGACCGCCTCGACCTGAAGATCGCCAACGCCGCCCTGCGCGAGATCATAGAGGGCTTCGAGGTTTTTGCCCCCTACCGCTCGGTCCGCAAGATCACGATGTTCGGTTCGGCCCGCACGCTGCCCACCGACCCGCTCTACGCCCAGGCCCGGGACCTGGCCTACCGTTTGGCCGGCCTGGGTTGGTCAACGGTGACCGGCGCCGGTCCCGGGATCATGGCCGCGGGCCTGGAAGGCGCCGGCCCTGAGCACAGCTTCGGCATAAACATCCGGCTCCCTTTCGAGCAGATGGCCAACCAGTTCATCTCCTCGGACCCGAAATTGGTCTCGATGAAGTACTTCTTCACCCGCAAGCTCCTGCTCGTGAAGGAGTCTGACGGCTACGCCGTCCTGCCCGGCGGCTTCGGCACCCTCGACGAGTCGTTCGAGCTGCTGACCCTGTTGCAGACGGGCAAAGCCCAACCGGCCCCCGTGGTGCTGCTGGAAGTGCCGGGAGGAAGTTACTGGCACGCCTGGGAGCGGTTCGTGACCGAAGAGGTGACCGCCCGGGGCCTGATCGAGCCCGAGGACACCAGCCTCTACCTGATCACCGACGACGTCCTGCAGGCGGCGGGCGAGGTGCTCTGCTTCTACCGCAATTACCACTCGCTGCGCTGGGTGGGCGATCGCCTGGTCATCCGCCTGAAGGCTCCTCCGACCGTTCCCGAGATAGCCGCCTTGTCCGAGGAGTTCGCTGGCATTTGCTTGCGCGGCCCTATCGAGATCCTGCCCGGGCCGCTGCCCACCGAGACCCGCCAGGACGACCACGTGGAGCTCCCCCGTATCGCTCTCAGCTTTGACCGGACGTCCTATGCCCAGCTCCGCCGGCTGATCGACGCCCTAAATGCCTTGCCCAGCGCTCCCCCGCCACCGACCGGCGTGCCCGTGCCCGCCTGCCAGCTCCGCCCGAGCTGACCAGGCCCTAACCGGCCAGGTCGACGTTGGCGCCGGAGCATGGTGCCTCGGCCGAGCGGGGCTCAGGGCCCGGGCATAGTTCCTCCGCCGTCACCGCCTCCAGCACGGTACGGGCCACGACGGCGAGCTCGTCCAGCTGGCCTCGTGTCAGCCGGTCCACGAACAAACGCCTCACGGCATCGACGTGGCTCGGGGCGGCGGCTTCGATCCGTTGCCGGCCGAGGGCGCTGACCTGGACCACTGCCCCCCTCCCGTCGTCGCCGCTGCGGCACTTCTCGACCAGGCCGCGCTCGGCCATCCTGGTCACCTGGTGCGAGGTGCGGCTCTTCTCCCACCCGAGCTCGTGGCCGAGACGGGCCAAGCGCAGGCGCCCGTCGCCTTGGGCCGTCAGCGCCACCAGCACCATGTAGTCCTGGTAGCTCAGCTCTGAATGCGCGGACAGGTCCCGAGCCAGTTGGGCGTTCAAGCGCGCCTGCATGACCTGAAAGGACAGCCACGCTCGCTGCTCAGCTTCATCAAGCCACCTGGGGCCGGCCACGTGCTCGAGTTTACATGACCGTCCCCGGGAATAGTGGATATGTCCTCTACGTTGGCCACTACTAGACCACGTGCAGGAACCACGAGAGGAAGACCAAAATGACCAACACTGGAGCTGCCACCGGGACCACGTCCCTGACCGGTAACTACAACCTCGACCCCGCCCATACCCGCATCGGGTTCTCCGCCCGTCACGCCATGGTGACCAAGGTCCGGGGCGCCTTCAACGAGTTCACCGGCTCGGGCTACTTCGACGAGGCCGACCCGGCCAGGTCCAGCGTCGAGCTCACCATCAAGGTGGCCAGCATCGACACCCGCAACCCCGACCGGGACGCCCACCTGCGCACCAACGACTTCCTGGCCATGGACGAGTACCCCGAGATCACCTTCCGTTCGACAGCGGTCCAGGTACTGGGCCAGGACCGGTACGCCGTTACCGGCGACCTCACGATAAGGGGCACCACCAAGCCGGTGACCGTTGATTTCGAGTTCACGGGCAGCGCCGTCGACCCTTGGGGCAACCTCCGGCTCGGCTTCGAGGGTACCGCCACCATCAACCGCAAGGACTGGGGCGTCAACTGGAACGCGGCGCTGGAAGCAGGCGGCGTCATGGTCAGCGAGAAGGTCACCCTCGAGTTCGAACTGGCGGCCGTCAAAGCGGCCTCGTAACTCCCTTTGGGGCCCGTCAGCCAGCTTGACGGCTGTGCTAGCCAGCTTGAAGGCTCTAGCCAGCTCGAGAGCTGGCAGGTGACAGCGGTCAGGGGACGTCGTCGTCCTCGGTACCGTCCCCGAGCAAAGCGGCGGCCTTCAAAACGGCCCGGCGGGCGCGGCTGAAGCGGCGTTCGGCGGCCACGGCATCGGCGTTGTCGGTCCGGATGGCCTCGCTCAACTTGGCCCGGCCCATGTCGGCGAGCTCGTCGGCGATGTTCTCCAGCGCCGCTTTCAAGCGTTCGGGGGCGAGGTCGTCCATCGGTCACCATTCTGGCGCGCCGGCAACCGGGGGCCGGGGCGCGAAAATGGCGGGAGCCGATGTCGACCACCTTGTCGGGCAGACCGCCCGCCCGATCCGAGGGTGCGCACCCTGGGCGGCGGTCGCGGCGCCGCCCGGCCCGGGCCCGCCGCTGGGCGCGCTGGGCCCGGCGGTCGATAGCGGCGGCGGTGCTTGTGGTGGTCGCCCTCGCCCTGGCCCTGGGCGTCCTGGTGCTGGCCTGCCCATCGGTGGGCAATGCTCCCCGGCTCGTCGACGCCATCCTGGCCGCCCATCATGCCCCTAGCGACGAGGGCCAGGTCCCGTCCCGGCTGGGCGAAGCCCTGCTAGCCACCGAGGACAGCCGCTTCTACCACGACCCGGCGCTCGACCCGCTCGGCGTCGGCCGGGCGGTCCTGGGCATGATCACCGGCGACGGGGACGAGGGCGGGGCGACCATCGAGCAGCAACTGGCCAAAATGCTCTACGCCCCCGGGACGACCCTAGGCGCGGAGCTGGAACAGGTAGGCGTGGCCTTCCGATTGGACGCCATGTACAGCAAGTCCCGCATCCTGGCCATGTACCTCGACGCCGCCTACTTCGGCGACGGTGCCTACGGGTGCACGGCGGCGGCCGAGCACTACTTCGGCCTGCCGCCCGGGAAGCTCTCCTGGGGCCAAGCCAGCCTGCTGGCCGGCCTGGTCCAGGCCCCCAGCGAGTACGACCCGCACGGCCACCTGGCCCTGGCCCGCCTGCGCCAGAGCCACGTACTGGCCCGCCTGGTCGCCACCGGGGCCCTCACTTCGGCTCAGGCGAGAACGATCTACGCCGCACCGCTGCAGCCCAAGATCCGCTTTTACGGCTGAACGGGGCGGGCACTAGTTGAGCGCGGCCCGCGAGGGCTATGGTCGGCGCCTGTGAAAGACCTCGTTCTGAGCCCGTACCTGGAGCGCTCGAAGGAGCGCATCCTGGCCACATTGACCGACTGGTTGCGCATCCCCTCCATTTCGGCCGACCCCGCTCACGCCGGTGACGTCGAAGCCTCGGCCGGGTTCTGTGCCCGTCTGTTGCGCGAAGCGGGCATGGCTGCGGTCGAAATCCTGCCCACCGGTAGCGCCGAGGCGCCGGGGAGCGGCCGGCCGGCTGTGTACGCCGAGTGGCTAGAGGCGGGCCCGGGTGCTCCCACCGTCCTCATCTACGGCCACCATGACGTCCAGCCCGTCGACCCTCTGGACGAGTGGACGTCGCCTCCCTTCGAACCGGTCGTGGTCGGTGACGAGCTGTTGGCCAGGGGGTCGGCCGACGACAAGGGCCAGGTCCTCATGCAGGTCGAGGCCGTCCGAGGAGTGCTCGGCGAGCGCGGCCGTTTGCCCGTCAATTTGAAGTTCCTCGTCGAAGGCGAGGAAGAGGTCGGCAGCCCCCACCTGGAGGACCTTTTGTGGCGCCAGCGGGAGAAGCTGGCCGCCGACCTCGTGGTGGTGTCGGACACCACCATGGAAGCGGCCGACATCCCCTCTACCACCGTGAGCATGCGAGGCCTGGTTTCTTTCGACGTGACGCTGCGCACGGCCCGGTCTGACCTGCACAGCGGTTTATGGGGCGGCACCGTGCCCAACGCCGCCTTGGTGGCCGCCCGCCTCGTCGCCGGCCTGCACGACACCGACCGGCGGGTGAGCATCCCCGGCTTTTACGACGACGTGCGCGAGCTCACCTCCGAGGAGGCGCGCTCCCTGGCCGCCATCCCCTTCGACGAGGCCGAGTTCCTACGCCAGGCGGGCGTGCCCTACCTCGAAGGCGAAGCCGGCCGCACGCCGTTCGAGCGCATCGGGGCGCGCCCGACGGCCGAGGTCGTGGGGCTCCGCTCCGGCTACGGCGGGCCCGGCATGAAGACGATCGTGCCGGCCACGGCCAATTTCAAAGTGGCCTTCCGGCTCGTGCCCGACCAGCGTCCCGAGCGGGTGGACGAGGCGTTCCGGGAGTGGCTCTCGGCCCACGTCCCGCCCAGCGTAAAGTTCGAAGTCACCCCGAGCGGGGCGGTGTCGCCCCTACTGGCACCTGTGGACCACCCGGCCATGCGCATCCTGTGCACGGCCATCGAGCGCGTCTGGGGCGCCCGACCGCTGTTCAGCCGGGGTGGAGGCAGTGGCCCGGAAGAGGCTCTGGCCCGGGTCCTCGCCGCACCGCTGGTGTTCCTCGGCGTGGCCCTCCCGGACGACAACTTCCATGCTCCCAACGAGCACCTCGACTTGCGCCAGTTGTGGCGCGGCGTGCTCGCCGCCGGCGAGCTGCTCGTCGACCTCGGCTCGTACAAGGTCGGCCCGTGAGCCCCATTGCCGGCAAAGACGGGGCCGGCAAAAAGGGGGCCGGCAAACGGGACAAGAAGGCGGGCCAGGGCGCGCCGGGGGCGACGGCGGGGCGGGCCGGTAAGCAAGACCGTTTCGCACTAGCCCCGGCCGACGCCCACGAATGGGTCAGTTTCGAGGACCCGGCCGAGCAGCGCACCTGGCGTTTCGACGTGACTTTCTTGTTGTCGCACTGGGAGTGCATCTACGGGCGGGGTTGTCAGGGCGTCCTGACCGGTCCCGCCCCGGAGATGGAACAGGGTTGCTGCTCCTACGGCGCCCACTTCACCAGCGCCGATGACCTGGCCCGGGTAAAGACGGCAGCCCGGTCACTTACGCCGGACCAGTGGCAGTTCGCCGCTCGGGCTGAGCACGGGGGGGTTGCCCGCCGCAACTCCGACGGGGTGCCGGTGACGAGGATGGTCGAAGGCGCCTGCATTTTCCTCAACCGCCCGGGCTTCCCGGGCGGGCCAGGCTGCGCCCTGCACCGGGCCGCTCTGGAGCGCGGCGAAGCACCAATGACCTTGAAGCCCGATGTTTGCTGGCAGCTGCCCTTGCGGCGCGAGGACACGTCCAATCCCGACGGGACGGTGACCTCCAGCGTCGGTCAATGGGACAGGAGCCACTGGGGAGCGGGTGGCGACGAGTTTGCCTGGTGGTGCACGGAGGCGCCGGAGGCTTTCCAAGCGGCCGGTGCTGTCTGGCGGCACATGCAGCCCGAGCTGCAGGCCCTGGTCGGCACGGAGGTCTTCGACCTCCTCGCCCCGTACCTCGAGGCCCGCGAGGGCACCCCGGCGCTGCTCGCCCACCCGGCGGTCCGGCGCCGGGCCTGAGCCGTCACCGTAGGCCGTCGGCTAAGCGTGGCCTGCGGCGCGGAGACGACGCAACGGGGCGATGGGCGCGGGGCGATGGGCGCGGGGCGATGGGCACGGTGGCCTCCGGCCGTCCCGCTAGCCTCTGTCGACATGATCGTGAGACAACATTGGAAGCCCGAGCCCGACGCCCACGACTACCCCGCCGCCCACGATTTTCTCACCCTGGTAGTGGCCGAGCCGCTGGCCACCAACCTCATCGACGCGCTACAAGATGCCCCCTTGGTCCACCGCAAGGCCAAAGACCTCCTGCGCGCCAGCTTGCTCCCGCTCCTGGTCGACACCAACGTCCACGTGGCCAAGGACCTGGACAAAATCCGCAAGGGCGAGCGGCTTTCGCCCGTGCTCCTGGTGCGGGGCGACGCCGCCATTGGGGCGCCCCTGGTGATCGCCGACGGCTACCACCGCATCTGTGCCAGCCACCACGCTGACGAGGACGCCGACATCCCGTGTCGCCTGGTGGGCTTCCCGCGCGCTTGAGCCGCGCGCTTGAGCCGCGCGCCTGAGCCGCACGCCGGGGCCGAAGCCGGAGTTCGCACGGGGCTTGAGGCGCACGCCTGACGGCGGCGCCCTGAGGTCCGCAGCGAGCCCGTTCGGGCCGGCCGAGGGCCTTAGGTTCCGGTCAGCTCTTGGTGGCGACGACGGCGTAGGCGTCGGTGTAACCGCCGGCAATGGCGACAGCACCGTGGACACCGGGGACCAGCACGGGGACTGCGCTCACATAGTTGTGGGTGCCGTTTCCGAGCTCCCCGTCCTCGTCGTCGCCCCAAGCCCAGACCGTCCCCGTTTTGAGCAGGGCCAACTCGGTGTCGATACCACCGGCGATGGCCACCACACCGGAAAGGCCCCGGACCTCCACCGGGATGTCACTACCCGCAGCGGAGGCGGCGGCGGGCAGCCTAACGCCTTCAACGGCGGTGACCAGGGCCGCCCCCCAGCGCCAGACGGTCCCGTTCCTGCTCAGGGCCAGGTCGCTTTCGTCCCCGTTGAAAGCGGCCAGGGCGACGATGCCGCTCAGCCCGTGCACTTCGACAGGCACGTCACTTTCCCCCTCGAGGGTGCCGTTGCCCAATTGGCCGCTCGAGCCGGCGCCCCAGGCCCACACGGTCCCGTTCTTCTCCAGGGCGAAGCCCCCTGAGCCGCCTCCCGCCACCTTGACGGCCCCCGTCAGCCCGTGCACTTCGACCGGGACGTCGCTCTCCCCCTCGAGGGTGCCGTTGCCCAATTGGCCGCTCGAGCCGCTACCCCAGGCCCAGACCGTCCCGTTCTTTTCGACGGCGTAGCCGTCCTGCCCACCTCCGGCCACGGCAACCACCCCGGAAAGGCCGTGCACGGCCACAGGCAGGTCGGCGCGGCTCTCGTTGGTCCCGTTACCGAGCTCACCCTCGTCGCCGGCGCCCCAGGCCCAGACCGTCCCGTTCTTCTCCAGGGCGTAGCCGTTGTCCCCCCCTCCCGCCACCGCCACCACGTTGGAGAGGTTGTGCACGGCCACCGGGAGGAAGGCCAAGGAAGCCGTGGTCCCGTTACCCAGCTCACCGTTGGAGCCGACCCCCCAGGCCCAGACGGTCCCGTTCGAGCGCAGCCCATAGCCCGTGTCCCCCGTCCCTCCGCCGCCGCCCACGGCCACGGCCACAACGCCGGGGAGCTGGTGGGCATCGACCAGGTCCGGGCCATTGGAGGGGTTGTCCAGCACGTTGCCGGCGCCCCATGCCCACACCGTCCCCGGCGTGGTATTGACCGCCCCCGCGCCAGGAGCGCTTTGCGCAGAAGCCATCGCCGGCATCAGGGGCCCGGCGATAAGCACGGCGGCCGCAGAGACGGCCAAAAACCGGGAGGCGGGCCTGACTAAGCCTGCAACACGAACTCTCACGACGACTCCTTTTTTGGTGCCCTGCTTGGTCCTTCGTGGCCCTGGTCTCTTCCTGCACCAAACCTTACGCGCTTCGTCGTGCCCTGCTCGCGGCCCGGGGGGTGGCTCGTCCGGCTCAGAAGCGGACCGGACCGACCTCCACCCTTACCCGGTCCCCCGGGCGCTCCACGGCGGAGAAGGCGTCGGCCAACGCGGCGGGGTCGGGCGCCCGCACGGCCCAGCGCTCGCCGCCAAGCGGGTTGACCTCAATGCTCAGCTTCTCCAGGCGGGCGGCCAGCTCGGCAGCACCGGCACCGCTGAGCAGAGCCAGGGCGGCGAAGGGGGGCAGCCGCAGGGCCTGGCGCACCGGCTCCTCGGCCGCGGAAAGCCTCTCTGGGCTGGCCAGGCCGGCGGCCTCGACCACAGGGTGGCCGGGAAGGCGGGTCTGGAGGAGGACCCGCCCGTCCCGGCCGCGCCCGCCCACCAACCGTGAGGCGCGCGCCAGCAGCGCCAGCGCTTCCTCGGCCGCCCGGTAGCGCGGTGCCAACAGTTCCTGGTCGAAGTCCAGGAACGCCACCGCGCCCACGGGCCCGCGGCGGCGCAGTTGGTTCTCCCGGTACAAGACGGTTTCGGTACCCACGAGCACGTCGGTGGCGGGCAGGTCACCTGGCCCGGCCGCCGCCGTGGTGGCCGTCACCTCCCCCACGGGCCGGCCGGCCAGGGCCTCCAGCTGTTCCCGGGCCCGGGTCACACCGACCCGCAAGGACCGCAACGAGTCCGACCCGCACGACGTGCACACCACCGGCCGGGACCGGCCGCAACGGCGGCACGTCAGGGACTCACCCACAAGCCGCACCGCTGCGGCGCAGTGCTCGCACCGGGCCACCTCTCCGCAGGCGGCGCAATCCAACAGCAGGGCCCGGCCCTTGCGGTTGAGGACGCAGACGACCCGCCGGCCGGCGTCGCGCAGCAACTCGACCAGTTGGGCGGAGTAAAGCCCTGTCCTCGGGTCGGACCGGCGGCTGTCGACGACGGCCAGGCGGGCCCAACCGGCGCGCTCGGTGGACCGGCTGGCCACGTGGACCTCGTCCGCCGCTGACAACAGCTCGAGGGTCGGGCACGGCGTGACCCACAGGCAAGGCACGCCCGACCGCCGGGCCCTTTCGGCGGCCACGGCGGGCGCGTCCCAGGTGGGCGCCTGCTCCTGCACCAGTCCTTCGTCGTGAGCGTCGAGGACCACCACCGAGGCCAGCCCCGGGCACGGGCCCCAGGCGGCCGAGCGGGCGCCGATCACGATGTCGGTACCGGCTCGCGCCAGCGCCCAGTCTCCCGGCAACAAGGCCACCCTGGCCCCTCGCCTGCGCAGGGCCAGGCACCCGGCGGAGGCGCGCCCGTTGGTTGAGGCCACGACCAGGACCGGCCCGTGCTCGGCCGCCGCTTGCACCAAGGCGATGGCGCTGTAGACGGGCGGCAACCTGACCACGTGCGTACCCGGTCGCCAGGCGTCCCGCACCAGCTGGAGGACCTCCGTCGCCCCCCGGTCCGGGGCTGCCCGGCCCGGCGCTACCCCGTGGTCCGGCACTGCTCCGTCCGTTGCCCCCCGGTCCGCCGCCGCCCCCTCGCCCGGCGCGCTGGGCACGAGCCCGTCCCGGCCCGGAGGCAGCTGCCTGACGCTCGTCGGTGGCGACGCCGTGACCAGCAACGACCGGCGCCGGCCGGCCCACCGCCACGCCGCCCACGCCGCCAAGTCCAACAGGCTCGCCTCGGGGCCCCAACCCACGACTTTGGCCACCGGCCGCAGGACCAGCCCCGGCGGAGGCTCGACGGGGAAAGCCAGGGCCCAGCCGCGTACGGTCCGTCCCTGAAGAGGCACACGCACGATGCTCCCCGGCCGCACCTCGCCGGTCAGCTTGGCCGGTACCGAATAGTCGAGCTCCCTCTCGAAACCAGCTACGT